>JAUIAG010000232.1 GCA_030425355.1 Verrucomicrobiia bacterium | reverse complement strand
TGGGGACTTCACCGGGGAGGTCTGGAAAAACCGGCTACTCTTCGAGGAATTCCTTGAGGGGAGGATAGAGGAGCTGCTGACTCCGCGGCTCGTTCATGTTTTCGGCGGTGATGATGGTGACACCGGTGTCTATTCTTTTTTCAACAGGCTCGTTGGCAAGAGATGCCAAAATAGTCCTGACCCCGAGGTAACCCATATTCACCGGGTCCTGCAGTACCAGGGCCTGTACATCCCCTGCCTTCAGGTCATTGACCGAAGCCTCGGAGGCATCAAATCCCACGATCTTGACCTTTCCGCCGGCAAGATTGAGGTCCTTGAGGGCCTTGACCATGGTGACAGTAACCGGTTCGCACGGGCAGAAGACTCCATCAACCTGGTCGCCGTAGGTCCTGCCCAGATTCTCCGCCAGTTTGAGTGCTGTTTCCCGGGTGGATCCTGAATACTGATTGGAACTCAGGATATTGATATCCGGATACTGACTGATGGCCTCGAGAAATCCTTCCTCACGCTTTGTAGTGGAGGCTGAACCCTCCTGATACCGGACGAGGATAACATTGCCCCTGCCGCCGAGAAGTTCAGCAAGATGCTTCCCGCCAAGTCGTCCGCCCTCAAAATTGTCTGTGGCTACAAAGCTCGCGTATTGCTCTGTCTGAACTCCCGAGTCGATGATGACAACCGGAATTCCTGCTTCAGCGGCCGTCTCGACAGGTTTCACGAGGGCCTGATCATCAAGCGGAGCGAGAACTATGCCATCGACACCACGCAATACCATTGAGCCAACGATATTGATCTGTGACTCCCGGTCATCCTCCTTCAACGGACCGTTCCAGATTATTTCCACGAGGGGCTCCTCAGACCCGTCGTTGATCTCCCGGGCGGCCTTGACAGCACCGGCGTGGATGGACTTCCAGAATTCATGGGTCAGGCCCTTGGGAATCACCGCGATGGACCTGGTGGCGGATGTGCCCGCCGAATCGCCACCGCCACAGCCGGAAAGCAGCGCCAGCGCACTGATAGCAATCAGTCCACGAAAAAGTCTTTTGATCATGGCGGTATTAAGTCCCACCCCGCGGGTTTTGAAAAGTCCAATTTCCCTGACAGAGAAAGAAGGCCCGACAGGGCTGTCAGACTGACGGGCCGGGGCATCGGCGGGGCAGGCTTCTGCCCTGCTCTATTCATCCATCGAGCCCTCTATGACTGCTTTAGCCCGAAGACCATCGACAAACTCACGAAGTTTCTTTTCCCGACGGTCCTCCTTATACTCGCGAATCACCTCGTCCCGAACCTTGGCGAGCGGAATCGGTTCGGATGGATTCCGTTCCGCAACCATGGTCATGTGAAACCCGTGGTGGGTGGAGAAAACGGGACTGACCTCGCCTGTCTCCAGGGAAAAAGCAATTATCTCAAACTCCTCCATGATCTCGCCCCGCTTGAACCATCCCAGGTCAATTTCCTCCACCGGTTTATCGGTGAATTTTCCAGCCTCTTCCATGAAATCACCGCCACCGAGGATCCTTTTACGGACCTTGACGAAGTCACGGAACAGTTCCTCACGGTTCCGGTCCGACTTGAAGGCCTTGTAGATATGAAGGCAGCGGATCGATTCCTCGGTCATCCAGTGGGAGATATGCTCCTGATAAAAGGACTGCAGCCCGGACTCATCGATTTCATCCGGATCCCCGCAGATCCTCCGGACGAGCTTATCGACACGGATGGACTGCGCAACCGAAGACCTTACGAGGTGTTCCTGAGCCGGCGCAATGCCGTAGTGCGCAAAAAACTGAGCCTCTCCGCCCATTTCCTTCTTCAGTTGCCGTATCGCCAGGTCGATCTCATTCTCAGACAGATGCGGTATGACTCTGTCCGCTTCCTGGGCGATGAGCATGCGACGGATAACATTGTCCCGTGCAGAATCCATGAACTCGTTATCACGCTCGCAGCAGGAAGCATGAGTCGTACGCTCAAACCAGGATTTGATTTGACTGAACTCCTCATGAACCCAATCGGGCTGGATCACCTCGCCATTCACAGTCATTGGCATGTTACAACACTAAACGTGTCGTCAATACCTTCAAACATGGCCGTGCAAGCTTGCTGGATCCATGCTTCATTATCAGGACATGGTGAATCCGAAAGCCACAATGAATAGAGAGCCCTCGTCGATTATCGCGAAGCTGGCTATGGCCTGGACGCTGATTTCCGCGTTCATCGCCCCCGCATTCGGGGCATCGACAGTGAATTACAGCGCACCTATCGGCCAGAAGCCGCTCAGCAGCATCGACGGCGGGGTGCTTCCCAACAGTAACCCGGTCCTTATCGGCGCGCTCCCGTCCCTGCCACCCGAATCCATGACCGATTCCGAAGCCCTCCAGTTCATTCTCAGCCAATGGATCCAATACGGGGAAACCACAACGCGCAGCCTTCCGCTGCCTGAATTCCCGGCCGAAGGGCTGTTCGCCGGATCGGCAACACAGGAAGACCAGATCTTCAACGGAATGAAGATCTACTGGCTGGTGCTGCAGCAGTCAGAGCCGTGGAACGGACAACTGATCCCGGCAGCCGTACAGGGCTTCGCTCTTTTCTCCTCCTCCCATGCAGACTGGGTCTTCCCCGACCCGGATGACCCGTCCCCGGAAAACAGCGTTTCCATCTTCTCCAGTCAGGTGGACATCGCTCCCCGTGGCATCCTGAGCGGAAGCGGCCTCCAGCTGATTCCCGTTGAGCTGCCGGATCCGGACGGGAATCCTATTCCCGATGGTTATGAAACTGCTGATTTTACATGGCCGCCTTCCGGTGGCTTCGAGGATATTCTTGCATTTGACGCGGCGTGGCAGCAGTCATCCGATTATGTAAGCGGTCTGCCTGCAACGATGAACCTCAGGTTTGACCGGGTTGATCCCAATAAACTGATCATCATTCTCCCGGTCGATCTGGGAATTGCCGGATCAGTTTTCCTGGCAGGCTCCCACCTCGAATTTGTTGTCCCTGATGACTACAGCAATCTGGGAAATGTCGGTGGAGAAAACGGTTCGTTCTCCATCCGCTTTCAGCAGATCGACGGCCCCAATCCCGAGGAAATCATGGAGGATGCATGGGACAGAGCCATCGCCCGCATAGGCGCCAGTGAGGATGGCGGAACCACATTTTCAGCCACAACCGGATTTGACAACACCATCACCACAGGCATGGATGGAATCGCATGGCTGGCTTTTGAATGGGACCTGCCCACGGATGCCGGATTCCCGGTGGAATGGTCCGGCATGACTCTTGCATTCAGACGAACTCAATACCTTGCGTATTTCACCTCTATACAACGCAGTGGCACCTCCATTCGTGCCACCTACAGGGCCGAACCGGGAATCCCGGTAGAAATCGAATCCTCCATCGACCTCAGCAACTGGGAGCCATTCCTCACTGTAACCCCTGCGGAAGCCGAATCGGATCTCGTCATCACGCCATCAGAATTGCCCGACAGCCTTTTCCTACGCCTCACCCAGGAACTCCAATGAATACCACAGTATCGAATCTACAGACTGAAACAGGACATGGACACCGCAATATGAAGAACTCCGCTCCATTTCTGATTGTGGCTGCCAATGTGATTAAAACCGGCGGAATGGACCGGGCCAATCTCGCCGTGGCGGAATACGTCGCCAGGCTCGGAATCGAAGTGCATATAGTTTCCTACAATGTTGATTCCGACCTGTTGGAGATGCCCAACGTCCATCATCACAAGGTCAAAAAGATACTTAATTCTGAAACCCTCAGCGAACCGCTGATCGACCACACAGGACGTTTCCATGCCCGTCGGATTGCTGCACGGGGCGGACGTGTCATGGTCAATGGCGGGAATTGCCGGTGGCCGGATATCAACTGGGTGAATCATGTGCATACCGCCGACGGAGCCTTTGCGCCGAAAATGCCGCTGCAGAAAATCAAGCGCCATATCGATTATGCGCTGGCCTGCTACAACGAACGCCGGTTTATACCAATCGCCGACACTGTCATCACCTCGTGTGAACGCACCAGGCAGGATATCATAAATCTCCTTGGGGTTCCGGCTGATAAAGTCATTGCCGTGCATCTGGGTATGAATACCAGAATGTTCAAACCGATTTCAAAAGAACACAGGGAAAAAATCCGCAGGGATTTTCATTGGGACCAGAATCAGCCACTCGCCATTTTTGTCGGTGCCCTCGGGAACCGCCGCAAGGGCTTTGACACGCTTTATGCCGCATGGAAAAAGCTGTGCAGTCAGGGAAACTGGGATGCAAAACTGCTGGTTGTCGGCAGGGGCGCTGAGGTGCCGATGTGGCAGTCGATGGTGAAGGATTCAGGTTTGGACAATCACATACAATTCCTCGGTTTTGTAGATAACCTTGCTGAAGTTGTCGCATCGTGCGATGTTTTCATCAGCCCTTCCCGGTATGAGGGATATTCCCTTGCAGCTCAGGAGGCCGTGATCAGCAAAGTTCCGGCCATTGTCACATCCAAAACAGGTTTCGGCGGGCGGTATCCAGACAGTCTCAAGGAGCTGATTCTCGAAGATCCGGATGATGTTGATGGATTGTGCCGTATTGTTTCCAAATGGCGGGAGGACATGGATTACTACAAACGGAAAATCGAACCATTTGCTGAAACCCTCGCTTCATACGACTGGGATGACATGGCCGCCGCCATGTGGGAGACTATTCAAAGCCGCCCCGCACCAGTCATCCACTGAAGCACAGGAAGTCCCGGAATCCCCGGAAAAATCCGGCTGATCATGATAAGTGGTTCCTCGGAACCGGAATCACCCGGTGCCAGTGCGTGAAAGCCACCATGAGGCATAAGCCTCCACCATGCGGCTCACCTGAAAATGCGTCTCGAATCGATCGCGGGCCGCAGCCCCCATCCTCCGCCTGAGGACTGGATCACTGCACAGCTGCTGCAGTCGGCTGAGTCCGGCCTCCGGCTTCTCCGGATCAAATATAAATCCGGTGACGCCCTCATTGACAATCTCAGCGGATCCACCCGGCCTTGAAGCTATGGCGGGAATGCCCGACCGCATGGCTTCTATCAGCACAGTCGGCAGGGGGTCAAAGGAGGTGGAGGCATGCACCAGGATATCACTCCGGCTGAATATTGTCATGGCGTCCTGGCGTCCGTGAATCTCCATCCTCGCCCCATCATTCCGCAGTTTCTGCAGGATCGGCTCAAACTCGGCCAGCACATCGCCATAAAGGTCCCAGACTATCCGGCTGTCACCTGCCGTTTTTCGAATCCACTCACTGACGAGGCTGAATCCTTTCCATGGAGCATACATGCCGAGAAAGGCGACCCTGACCGGCGCATTCCGCTCCTCTTCTGTGGCCGAGCTTGAGACAGACTGAGCATTGAGGAGTGAATGCCCCACCCACCCAGGGTCGTTGAGACCGTTGTGAATGACAGCAAGTTCTCCGGCATAGCCGACATCCCGGCATTGGCGTCTCACCGCGTCGCTGACACAGACCAGTCCATTCAGGGCACGGCTGCACTGTTTCATCAGAGTCCTTCTGAGCGCCCCGTGAAATCCGGCCAGCGGGTGGTCGTGCAGTGTGGCGGTGACCCGCTGCTGTTTTGCGGAGCCCAGCACCAGAGACGGTTCAAAAGTTCTCGCGGTCCATCCATGGATGAGGTCAAAGCGTGAGCACTCACGACGGATTGTCCATGCGGAACTCAGGTTTGACTTCAGGGCGTCCCGGGAGGAGGGAAATGCAATGACTTCGAAACCACACCCGGAAGCCTCCTCATAAACACGTGATTCCCCTGGGGCAATAATTGTCATCTTCAGGTCCGCTGAATTCCATGCCCGCAGCAGCTCGGCGAGAACAACTTCGGCTCCATGCCCCCTGCCCTCGGTCACGCTCAGTATGGCAATATTCTTGGGCTTGTTCATCCGCTTCGACTCCAGTGGCTGGCTCCTCCTGTCATGGATTTGAGTCCGCGGATGAAATGGATAAGCCGCGGACTCACCGCATAGAGCAGCGTATACAGTCTCAGGCCGACTCCGCCGGCGAGGGCCTGTCGCATTAGGGCCGCCGCTCTGCCGTAATGCCCGGCAAATTCCTCCTCACGGGCCATCCGGGCATAAACATGGGCACGGCCCAGTTTTATCACCCCGGCCGGGATGTCGTATTTCTCCTCAAGAATGTCCATGACCTGAAATTCCTCGCGGAGCTGACTCTGCCGGGCACGCGTGATATTCCCGGAATGGCGGCGGTAACGGCTCAATGGATCCGGGATGTAGGCAATTCGTCCCCTGAGTCCCACTTCGATGAAAAACAGCCAGTCGTTCGCGGTTGGAACCAATGGATTGAAGCCGCCCTCCGGGACGGCACTGGCCCGGATGGTGGCTGCACAGGAACAGATGACATTTCCGATAATGAGATCCATGCCGGTTCCCTCGATGGGCGGATTTATGCCGGGGGCGTTGTGAAGACTCAGCGTGCGCCCGGTGTCGCTGTCAAATACCTCAGCGTTGGTGTAGCACAGGCTGACTTCCGGCCGTGCTTCCATCAGGTCGATCTGACGCTTCAGTCGACCGGGGTTCATCAGGTCATCCCCACCGAGAAAGGCGATATACCGACCACGGCACTGATTCAGGAGAAAGTTCAGGTTCCCGGCTATGCCGAGGTTGGCGGCGTGGGAAAAGGCCTCCACCCTGCCTGGATGCGCCCTGGCAACCTGCTGCAGTTTTTCACCGGTCCCGTCCTTTGACGCATCGTCTCCGGCCACCACCTGAATCGACGGGTAATCCTGAGACAGGATACTGCCCATGGTCTGATCCACGAAATGCTCGTGGTTGTAAAATGGAACCACCACCGACACCAGCGGTGTGTCCGACGCATGCCCTGTCCCGGCACCATTCTCCATGAGGAGGATTCTTTGACCGGCCGGATGTAATTCACAACTGTTTTTTGCGCAGGAGAAATCAGCCCGCCAAGCCGGACCGCCGGCCCCGGGCATCAGATAACTGCTTGTGCTGGGAAGTGAAAACCGGTATTTTCGCCAGCCAAACAAGGAAAATTTTAATCTATGGCAAGAAAAGTCACATTATTTACCGGCCAGTGGGCCGATCTGCCTCTGGATACACTCGCGAAGAAGGCAAGTGAGTTTGGATACGATGGCATTGAGCTGGCCTGCTGGGGCGATCACTTCGAGGTGGACAAGGCACAGGACAAAGCATATTGCGATGGTCGCCACGAGCTTCTCGCCAAATACGGGCTGAAAACATGGTCGATATCCAATCACCTGGTCGGCCAGGCTGTCTGCGACCGCATCGATGAGAGGCACAAGTCGATTCTGCCTGCATACGTCTGGGGCGACGGCAAACCGGAAGACGTCCAGAAGCGCGCCGCTGAGGAAATGATCAAGACCGGTATCGCCGCCAAAAACCTCGGCGTCTCAGTGGTGAACGGCTTCACCGGATCCAGCATCTGGCCTTATCTTTACAGCTTCCCTCCGGTTCCTCCCGCATGGATCGACAAGGGCTTCGAGGACTTCGCGACCCGCTTCAAGCCTATTCTTGATGAATACCAGTCACTCGGCATCAAGTTCGGCCTCGAAGTCCACCCCACCGAAATCGCCTTCGATATCTCTTCGGCCAGAAGGGCCATCGAAGCAGTTGACGGGCACCCCGCATTCGGGTTCAACTACGACCCTTCCCACCTGGGCTACCAGGGCGTTGATTACGTGAAGTTCATTTATGAATTCTCCGACCGGATTTTCCACGTCCACATGAAGGATGCCTACTGGTCTGACAAACCGAAGGACGCCGGCGTTTTCGGTGGCCATACTGACTTTGGTGATCCTGCCCGCTTCTGGGAATTCCGCTCACTCGGCCGTGGAACAGTCGACTTCGAGGAAATTATCCGGGCACTCAACGAGGTCAAATACTCGGGGCCGCTCTCTGTCGAATGGGAGGACATCCGCATGAACCGCGAAGCCGGTGCAGCAGAAGCATGCAGCTTCGTCAAGGCCGTCGACTTCGAACCAAGCGATGTCGCCTTCGATGCCGCCTTCGACAAGAAAAACCAGTAAGAAGCACTCAACACGGACTTTCAGTTCCCGGTCGGGGTTTCCATCACGGAAGCCCCGATATTTTTTTAATCTCAATCGGTGAGCGGCTCCCGAACCCATCCTGTGCCCCTGTCCGGACTGGATTGGACTGAACTGGACTGGACTGAAAAAAAGCCTGAAGTTTTTATTGCGTGATCTGCTGAATTCGGTAAATTACCAACATATTCACTGGAAAAAAGTTGCGGATATTGTCATTCCGGCCGGTCCAGTGTGACACAT
>JAUIAG010000231.1 GCA_030425355.1 Verrucomicrobiia bacterium | reverse complement strand
CGATGTCTTCATGGAATTATCCAGATTGCGGAATGGATTGGGGTGCAGGTCGATGGAGAGGAGATATTCCGCCAGCTGGTCCATTGAGGAGGCATCCAGCGGCTCCGCATCGAGCAATGCCGGAAATACGCGATTGAAGGAATGAATGGTGGGCATGTCGCCGCGCCAGTGGAATGGTGCTCCGCCTTCAAGGCCCCACAGTGTCTGGGTGGTCATGGGTCCTTTCATGGGATGCAGCACCCGGTCGCGGGGTGTGGTGCTGTGAGCGGAGAGGTTCGCCCCCTGAACGATGAGCATGTCGCCGAACGGGTCTCCAAGATCCCAAGCAACCCCGTCGCGGTCCCCGTCAATGTGACAGGAAGCACAGGAGGACCCTCCATCTGCGGACAATCGTGCGTCGTATAAAAAGCCACGGCCTCTGAGAAATTCCGGATCAGGGAATGGGTATGCGGAAAGGGCCACTTCGCCAAGAACGGTCATCGGGACCGGATCGACGACGGACAGACTTCGGGAGAGTTTATTGAGGACATAGAGTGCACCGGTATCGGGTGATGCGACCATGCCGCGCGGGCCACGCACCGTGTCCTCGCTGAATGGGGAACCGGGTGCGTTTCTCAAATCGGCGTATCCCACGATCTGTCCCTGATCGGAAACGTGAGCCAGCCGGTCCGAGCCGAATGCACTGACAAGCCATCCAGTGCCGGATGGAGAAGGGATAATATTCATCGGCTGGGCCATGGCTTCAACCGGACCGGAATAGGAGCCGGATCTTTCCATGGCGGAAAAGTCCATGATATCGGCCTGGCCATCAGCAACCCGGACCCGGACCAGCCGGTTCTCAATGAAGCGGCCGTTGAGGTCAGGCTCGAAGGCGATCTGATTGTGAGCCTCTGTGCAGACGGTGATCAGGGACTGTCCATCCGCGGAAGGCAGCACATCAAAGAGGCAGGTCCCGAGTCCGGTCAGATAGCCGGAGACAGAAAGGTCGGCGGTATCAACCACCGCAATATCATTGTCAAGGACCTGATACTCAACCTTCGGACTGTTGACCGGAACAATCCGCGAAACGGCCGGTGGAGCCGGCAGATCCGGATTCAGCGGATCCGGCTGCGGTTCATCCTCTGAAGCAGGAAGGATAGTCGTGCCATTGCCGGAGTGAAGGAATGAAACAAACAGACTGCCTCCGTCCGGTGAGACGGCGAGGTATCTGGGGAAAAGCCCGTCGAGGGCCACAGTCGTGATTTCCACACGTGAACCGGCATCGAGGACCCGGAGTGCATTGTCCCGCGAGCAGACCACAAAGGCTTTGCCGTCCGCAAAGACCACGTCCGACGGCTCATCCGGCACATGGACTGTTTCGATAACGGCAAGTGTCTCGAGAGAAATGATGGAAATCGTGTCCGAAACCTCATTGACGACCCAGGCCTCGCCGGCTTCCTGACGGATCCGGATGGAAACAGGGCTGAGTCCGACCGGAATCTCGGTGATCAGAACCGGGGGCGTGGATGCAACAGAGGGGATGGCCAGAACACTGACCCGTGATTCCTCGTTATTGATGGCGAGAAGCCGGCTGTTTTGTGAGTCGAGTGCCAGAGGATGGGTCAGCCGGCCTTCAAAGTATGGCTGTCGCCGGACAGGTTCCACCGGTGGCTCCTGTGCATCACCGGCCTTGAATCGAATGGAAAGCGGTTCTGAAGGCGCATGCAGGGATGCTCCGTCCGGGCCATTATCGGACCGGTCCACGGCGCGGATGGTGAGGGTGTAAAAACCCGGCACATTGGCACTGAATCGCCTCCCGTGGACATGCCCATAGGGGTCCTGACCGGGAAGACCGTCGTTTTCACTAGCCATCCAGCTTCTGTCTGAAGCCGGTGATTCCGACAACTGCCAAAGCGGTTCGGCAGTTATTCCTTCCCGGAAGCTGAGTATGCCGCCGGGGGGGCCTTCAAAAGCAATGACTTCAATGGCCACGCGGGTTCCCGGAAGAGGATGGGATGGCTCAGGTCCGCCAAAGGCGAGACTGGAGGCGCGCACACTGATGGTGAGACCTGAATGAAAGTCACCTCCGAAAAAATCCTCTTGGCCATCCTGCATTTCAAGGACGACATCCATGTTCATATCAAATTCATCCCGGTTGAGAAACTCCAGTGGGGAACCGGGACCGTCAGGGGCGGCACCAATTTCAAGGTGCGAATGCTGGGCAGATAGAGACAGGCAGAACATCGCGCAGAAAAGCGCGGAAACCATCCATGCCCATCGAAGTCTGCCGGCGAAACAGGCCGGAAGCCGCTGATTGTTGTGATGACTGGAAGCGGATGAAAACCTCATGATTGAAAACTGTGAATTACTGTATGGAATTCTGATGGCGTTCATGACCTGAAGGGATGATGAACCGGGATCCATGGTTGGTGAGCAGAGCCGATACTCCCGCATCCGTGAGACGCTCGACGTGAGTGTCGACGAAGAGATAATTGGAGGCTGACTGGTGCCTGTCCGTTGCAACCTGCTGTCTGAATGACGGAGGCTGATAGCCGCCATCAAATGGATCCGCGAAATGGAAGTGATCTCCACCCCGGTTGGCATCATGCTTCCCGGCCATCATCATTGTGGCCGAGGGCGATGGAATCCGGAGCTTCGAACTGAAATCCCGACCGTGAACCAGCCCGGAAACAAGGAAGTCATTCAGGGCATAACTGTAGAGCCGCGGGTTTTTTCTATCATCCGGACATTTATACACGTTGGTGGAGCAGTATGGCTGCAGCGACGCCAGCCAGGAAAATCCCCCGTGTGCGGATCCCGGGAGGTCCATGCCGGCATCTTCAGAATATAGCTCCGCGGCAATGCCTATCTGCCGCAGATTGCCCATACAGTATGTCGCCCGGGCCAGTGTTTTCGATCGGGCCAGCGCCGGAAGGATGAGGCTGGCCAGAATGGCGACAATCGCAATTACCACCAGCAGTTCGATGAGCGTGAAGGCACGGGCATGCGTCCTTCCTTTTAAATCAGGAAAGTGGACTGCCGTATCAGGAATATTGGATGATAGAACTGTAAACATTGCCTCGGGATAATAATTTTTCCGTCGGGGTTTATGATTGAAACCTGCGCGGTTGAGGGGGATTACGCCGGCCCTGCAGGAGCGAGGTCAGAGATGACCCGGGGCACAAAAGGTGTTTCAGTCGCGGGATGGCAGCCAGTTAGATGCAAGGCCAGGCGACATGCACCGGTTGGAAGAAGCCGAACCAAAGGCTCCTTCTTTGTGCAGGTCAGGATGGAATCCGGAATATGGGGGAATCAGGCTCGGGGAGGCGGAACGGGCACTGTTCCGGCATGGCTGCAGAGACTGAAGGCAGAATGTGTCAGGTGGATCTCAACCGGCTCGGGAGATTCGGGTATGGCCGTGGACTCATTGGAGGAGATCTTCTTGATGTCCTGATCACGTTTGCCGGACTGCTCCCTGGTTTTCCCTTCCTCTTTCTTCATCGAGTCGGCGGCCCGGCAGAGTGTGCAGGGTTTGTCGGTGACGAAGGTGCGGGAAATGGAATCGGACAGAGAGTGGTCCTGGATATTGGAGGAAAACATGGACACCCATGCGATGCCCTGGACCAGAGAGGATGGCGCAGCCAGGGAAAACACCAGCATCAGAAGCATGGATAATTTTGTGAATGGCTGTCGCACGGGAGGAGAATCTCATCAGGCGGATGGCTTGTCAAAGTCGAAAGCATGGACAAAGTGTCCTTCCTGCAGCCCGCCATGGTTGACAGCCGGAAAGAAAATGGGGCCCGCGGCAACCTCCATGCCACGGGCCCCGGATCCGGAATATGAAATTCAGAACCGCCGTCTGATTTCTATTCCAGGATTTCCACAACCCTGAGAAATCCAGTTGTCTGATTGGTGATATCCACGGTCCTTGTCATGGTTCCATTCATCCCGGAAATTGACTCTGAAAGAGATTGCCATTCTGCTTCAGCAATGTCGGTTGTGCCCTGGATGATATAGCGGGAGTTCGCGGTTCCTTCCCAAAAAAGAATGACGGCTGCCGGGCCATCCAGTGTCAGGCGTGTTCGAATCGGCGGCACCACTTCAAAACTGAAGGTGGTGATGTCGGAGCTCAGTGGCTCGCCATCCGAGGCGCGGACCGCGGTCGCCTCCAACCCGATGGTGTATGTTCCGGGCGCTGTGAACGCCCAGTTCAGGTGCGAGTGCTCCGTTGCCGTCACCACACGAAGATCCGATTCATCAAGGCCGTCGACCGTGCTGTAATTCACCACGGGCAGGCCGAAGGAATCTGTCTCGTAGAGTGCGAACTCTCCGGGGCCTTCGAAGGAGACCAGGCGCACTTCGATGCGGTCTGACTCCACCACACCGGCCGGGAAATTGTCCGCGGCCATCGCCAGGTAAATCTTCCCGTCGACTTCAGACTGCGGACCCACCCAGACCGTGCTGCCTGCTTCTCCCAGAAACGAATACGCCTCATCCATCGGAACCACGATCCGAGAGTTGGCCTTGATCCGGTAAACCGTCTCCGAAGGCGCATAGGCCGTTTCCGTTAATCCCCAGAAGGATTCCAGAATGATACGGTCCCCTTCCAGCAGTGTCGCGATGTCCGCATCGCCTTCGTCGATGATCACGGGCGGCACCACTTCAAAACTGAAGGTGGTGATGTCGGAGCTCAGTGGCTCGCCATCCGAGGCGCGGACCGCGGTGGCCTGCAGCCCGATGGTGTATGTTCCGGGTGCGGTGAACGCCCAGTTCAGGTGCGAGTGCTCCGTTGCCGTCACCACACGAAGATCCGATTCATCAAGGCCGTCGACCGTGCTGTAATTCACCACGGGCAGGCCGAAGGAATCTGTCTCGTAGAGTGCGAACTCTCCGGGGCCTTCGAAGGAGACCAGGCGCACTTCGATGCGGTCTGACTCCACCACACCGGCCGGGAAATTATCCGCGGCCATCGCCAGGTAAATCTTCCCGTCGACTTCAGACTGCGGACCCACCCAGACCGTGCTGCCCGCTTCTCCCAGAAACGAATACGCCTCATCCATCGGAACCGCGATCCGAGAGTTGGCCTTGATCCGGTATACCGTCTCCGAAGGCGCGTAGGCCGTTTCCGTTAATCCCCAGAAGGACTCCAGGATGATACGGTCCCCTTCCAGCAGTGTCGCGATGTCCGCATCGCCTTCGTCGATGATGACCGGCACGGATGATTGCAACGGATCCACATCTCCCACCGCATAGCGTATCTCTATCGGCAAAGAGGCAATGGCAGTGCCATTTTCAAGCGTCCCTTCAACAATCCAGGTCAGTGAGTAGTGTCCCGCGGCATTGAAAGCCCAGTTCTGGTGATCATGCCCATCCGTACTGAAGGGAAGCACATCGTCCTGGCCTATTCCATCGGCAGTGTCGATGCGAACTGTCACCCCGCCGCCGCTGTCGATTTCGTAGATGAAAAAATTTCCGGGTCCTTCCACAGACTCCAGACGGGCACGGAGTCTGTCGCCGGTGAAGGCTCCGTCAGGAATCCCCGCACCGCCAAAGCCGAGCTGGAGAATGGCCGGGTTTTCCACATGCGGGGCAATCCAGACCGGACTGCCGGAATCGCCAAGGAAACTGAATCTCGGAGCGGACGGGATGCTCAACTGGCTGGCCGGAGTCAGATGCATCACCGTGGTTTGAGGGTCATACGTATCCGCACTGCCATGCGATCCGGCAATGAAGGCATGGAGTTCGTCAGCCTCATACCGGATGGATACCGGATGATGACCACTGCTGAGGACCGTAGCCGACTCCCGGGACGCAGCCGCCCCGGCCAGCCCGCACGTCAGCAGACATAGAAGTAATTTATACAATCCTGATTTCATGATTTTCTAATGATTAAACTGTGTGGATTTTTATTTTTAATATCGATTTGAGTTAGAACCGTGGCGGCATGGCGAAGTTGCTTTCGCTGTCGATGCGCCTTTTAAGCTGAGAGGCATGAAGAGATTCAACATGGGTGTCCGCGAAGAGATAGTTTGCAGTGCCATTGGAATGGTCTGCATTCACTTTTCCGGACCTGTGGCGATCCGGCTGAATTTCAGCAATCACGTGATTCCAGCGACCTGCCCATGAACGCGAATGGGCATGATCGATAAACTCGTCAGGCGGAATCGAGTCCGAGATCTCGAACAGGGTCATGGTCCGTGAGGGACTGCGGAGGTGACTCAGTCGGCGGAACGATTCGAGCTTCTCACCAAAGGGTGAAATATTGTCGATCGCGATGTAGCCATTGAGGATGTAGCTGGTGGTGGAATGCCGCAGCCTTTCAGCCCGCGATCTGTCCGACGGACAGACCGAAACGGATTCCAAACGTGGAAGCCATGGACGCAGGGTCTGAATCCATGACACCGTGCGCGCTTCCAGTCCGTGCCCGGCGCCGGGAAAATAGCCACGGTTCTCGTCGGCGTACATCTGCATGGCTATGCCGATCTGTCGCATCCGCGATGCACACTGGACACGGCGCGCCTTCTCCTTTGCCAATGCGAGAGCCGGCACGAGCAGGCTCGCAAGGACGGCGATGATCGCAATCACCACCAGCAGTTCAATCAGTGTGAATCCTCCCGGATTTTTTCTGGATCTGTTCATGAGTGTTCGAAGCCTGAGCCTGCCCTGACCCGCTGCTGTTCCCGACGGGAATGCTCAGCTCAGGCCGATCGGCACGCTCACCGGATATGTATGAATGGATTTTTACAACCGCTGTGGCACTCAATACCGGGCATCAGGGACGGGAAGCCTGCACGGAAAAACAGCCGACTCCGCCAGTCCATGCCTGGATGACGCAGTTCGCACACGACGGTGTGAAGGAATTGAGATTTGGAAGTCTGTTTCGATGGCGCAGAGCACCTGCCAGATCACGCGATTCGGCAGGGAAATGGCTCCAAACAACTCACGGGGAGTCGAGCCATTGACCCCGGCATGGAATCAAAGTGACTGCCAGGATGTATGCGAAACGAAATCAGCCCTGGAGGGACGGGGGAGGACGGGGAGCCTGAAGGATGGTGACGAGGCTTGAAGCGCGGTAATGAAGGCACAAATCACCCGGAAGAATATGAACAGGATCAACAGGAATGGATACGCCTGTACCTCCCGGGATATCAACAAAACCGCCGCAGAGCAGCTGGACGAGCCCAATATGCTGATGATCACTGGACCTGTCGCCCTGCCCGTGATTGTCATGGGTATGGGAGTGGGTATGCGATGTTCCGGCTTCGTGCCATGTCACACCGCGGACCCTGCGTCCGCTGGCGGATTTCCTGACCACTGTGCCGGATGGCTCATGCGAATGTCCGCCGTGCCAGTGAGAATGCGGTGCCGTGCCGTCTCCGTGATGCTCAATCAGATGATGCAGCCACGGACTGACACCGACAAATCCCGCGAGGATCAGTTCGGCCGACAGCACCAGCGCCACCGTCAGAGAGCAGTTTTTCAACAAAGACTTCAAAGCGTCTCTTTCTCTATCGGAATCAACGACTTATCTCTGAAGTTGTCAAAGGAAATAACGCCGACGGGACAGCTGCAGCGATATTTGAAATACAATAACACAAAAAATGTCAGCCTGTTGCAGGATGAGGCGGTATCAATCGCGGCTTCCCGGCGCCGGACTGCCGATTAAAACAATATAAACCCCTTTCCCTTCAGGCACAAACAGTCGGTCAGGCACGCCACCCCGCTCCAGGAAGCAGGATCTGATCGGTCCAGTGTTCAATGTTTTTGGTTCCATCTGTGTATCACGGGAGCGGTACCGGATTCATGGCATGCTCACCAGGTCGAATCCGTTGATGCGCTTTTACCCGATCGGAGTTATTGAAACCAGTGGTGCATGGAATGGGCAGGTTGGCGGAGTGATCTCTTCAACGGATAATTCAGCAACAGGATTCTCCGGCGCTGCGGTCGATGTGGCCCAGCATCTGGGTGGAATGCACCAGTGTGACCCCGGCAGCCATGGCACCCGCCACATGCACCGCCTCCATCATCTCCTCCTCGGACAAACCTGACTGGAGACAGCTTCCGGAAATGGAATCAATGCAATACGGGCATTTGAGTGCATGGGCCACCGCCAGGGCGATCAGGCTCTTTTCACGCGATGTCAGACTTCCGTCAGCCATGACCTTTCCATAGTAATCAAAAAATGACTCCGCCAGCGCCGGGGTCCTGCGGCCAATCTCGCCGAACCGCCCGAGATCCGACCGGCGGTAGTAGGATCCTTCACCATGGTCCGCTTTCCCGGATCCGGAGGAATCAGAGGCAGATTCACTGTTCCCGCAGCAGGCCGGTGCCGCATCCGGATCCACCCTGCGCGGATCCATCGGACGCAGGTCGCAGCCAC
>JAUIAG010000230.1 GCA_030425355.1 Verrucomicrobiia bacterium | reverse complement strand
CTGGGCACCGGCGCGGAGGCTGGCGGTCAGGTTCGGGTTGAAGGCGTGGTCAACACCGGTGAAAATGTAGTGGGAGTTCTGGTTACGGGCATCAGCCGGGATGGGAGCGAGACCGACGCGGTTGATGTTTCCGCCGGTGTAGTCGATGATGCCGTACTGGTAGCCGAGAACAACACTGGTTTCAGGAGTCAGGACCTTGCGTCCGTCGATACCGATGATGTGTTCCATCCGGTCGAGGAGTGAGGAGAAGATATCCTGCTCATAGTTGTAGAGAGCATTTGAGTAGTAGATACCGCCGAAGACAGTGTCGGAGAAGCGCTGTTCAAGACGCAGGTTCGCGTTGTTGCGGATGGCGTCCTGACGCAGACGGATGGCGGTGACCACGTTCTCGTCGAGGATTGTCGGTTCGTTGGTTGCCGCAAGCGAGTTGCTGGCGGTCAGGGTGGTGTTGTCGGAGAACTTGTGGTCGAGATTGACGGCGAAAACGTGGAACTGGTCGTCCTTGGACCGGGCTTCGTTTTCGAACCAGCGGTAACGGTAATCGTAGCTGGCGGAGAGATATGAGGCACCGCCGTTGAAGGAGGTGTCATAAGCCAGCTTGGGACCGAATTCGATACCGAAAGACTCGATTTCGTTGACGTTGTTGTTCAGAGAGTTGTCGTCGTAGAAGCCACGCACTACGGCTCCAATGCTCCACGGCTTTTCATCGGTGGCAGCATTGAAAGTCGGAGAGCTGTAAGACTGGGCTTGTAGCCCGGTCGCTCCCAGGACAAACAGTCCGGTTGAGGCGATTACCTTATTCATAGTCTTTTTTTGAATCCTGAAATTCCGATATCCCAGATTGCGTCTGCGTTGTGGATATAGATATTCTTAACTGTGGACTTCTGTCAAACAGAAATCAATTTCGATAAGCGACTTAGGATTTGAATTGTTGAGTAAAAACCCGGCGGCACCGGCTTGGCAAGAAAAACCCGCGGTCGAGACCCTCCCGGCCATTCATGGTCGCTATTTTGGGAGTTTTTCGCAGATCGGAGCTGGTGGTATCAATAAAAATCATTAGAAAATTTAAATTCCGGCCTCGAGTGCCCTGAAATGGGGCAGAGAGAGGGGTTATTCCCACCTTTTCTTGTCGGCGAGATAGATTTTGCTGGGAATGAAGGGCCATTTTTCGTTTTGCCAGAGTGGTCCGGTTGGTGGTGAGAACATGAGATGCCATCCGAGGGGCACTTCTTTTTCGGTCATGACCGACGCGAGGAACCGTCCCCAGCCCTCGTTGCGGAGGCTGAAGACATCCAGCATGGACCTTGACAGGGTCATTTCGGAGATCAGCAGCCCGCGGATGGGCTTGTGAGTGCGGTGGAAGCCGCCGTCCAGGGGTGTCTCGGCGAGCGGGTTGTAGGCAGCCACCGGTGAGGCGGTAAGGAGCAGAGCCGGGCGGTTGGCATACCATGCATATGCCCACGGGATGTCGGTCATGAGCAGCTCGGCCCGTCCGCGGTCACTGACCGGGAGCGTCATGGCAGTTTCATCCGCCACCGTCTTTTCATCCCCGTCGATGGAAGGGCCACGGAAACCACGGCCGATCGACTGCAAGTAGTAGGGATCGTAGACGAAGAGGGGCGAATCAGGCAGACCGATGCGGCCGGGATAGGAAAGCACCGGCACGGCGGTGTAATTCGGCGGGAGGATATTCCAGATCAGCGGAAAGGCGGCCAGGACACCGAAAAGCACGGGAAATCCGCGCCGCAGTGGCTCGTATGGGAGCTCGATCTGGTCCGTGATGACGAAAAAGCAGGCGATGGCGAAAATGGAGATCCACGGAGTCATCCACACGGCGAGGTTGTAGGGTGAGACGATGCCGTTGGTCTCCGGGTAGTTGATGCGGATGAGAGGCATGATCAGCACCAGAATCACCGTTGCACCGCCGAAGAAATAACGGAGGTTGTTGAGCTGGCGAGACCGGAAAGGCAGAAAAATCCCGGCTATGAAGAATGCCGCCAGCCATATTCCGCCAATGGATGAAGTTGCGTGGAGGATGGCGTCGTTCATGCCCAGCACCATCTTGTCAAAGATCAGATCGATGGTGAGTTCCCCCGAACTGAGAGCCATCTGCTGGTCCAGGAAATTGTATGGAAAGATCTGGGTGGAGTGGAATATCGAGTAACCGGCCAGTCCGAAAGGCATTCCGGTGAGAGTGAAGTTCCGGATCAGCCATGGCGCCATGATGATGGCCGCCACAAGGATGGGGACCAGACTGAGAGAGAATTTCCATCTGGGGATGGTCGAGCCGGTCAGGGCCACGATGGGGACAAGCAGCCACAGGAAGCAGTAATCGGCGAGGCCGCCGAGGCCGATGGTGATTCCGCAGAGCACAAGGAGGATCAGGGAGTGAAGGAAATCCTCCTTGAGGTCCATCTGAGTTCCCACCGGCACCCCGGCGATGCGCTGGGAGAGATCCTGCCATTTGGCGGTCATCACCGAGACAAAGAAACCGAGAACCAGGGTGAAATTGACCAGAAGAAGGGTTGGAAGTCCCGAAAACACGGCTTCCCACAGGTAGTTGTGCACCAGCATCACCACGGCGGACAGAATGGCGATCCGGGTATCAAAGAGCCGCCGCGCCAGGGCGTAGGTCAGCAGCACGACCGATACCATCAGCAGAGTCTGGAGCAGACTGAGCAGAACCTCGGGCTGGTAGCGGTAGGAGGATTCACGGAACTGCTGCATGTTTTCGATGGTGAAATTGAAAGGCAGGATCCGGAAGGCCAGTGCCTCGAGAGCGGGAAACAAAGGCGGGTGCGAAAGGTCGGGGAATCGGTCCTCCATCAGCTGTCGCGGTCTTTCCGAGAGAGTGAGGGGTTCACCGTCGTTTTTGCTGATGGCGTGGCGGTCGATCACATGGACGGCGAGAGGCCGGATGTTATCCGTGGTGAAGCCCTGGCCCTCGCTGAGGTTCCGGGCCACCTGTGCCATGTCCATGGCGGCCGGATGGGAGATGTTCGAATACTGCTTGACGTGGAAAATGACGGCGAGCGCGGTCAGTGCGGCAACAATGACGGCAATCTGAAGGAATTTTCCGAATTTTCCTTCTTCAAGCTGATAGATCCATTCCTGAATACGGGGCATAGCTGGTGGGGTGAATGTGGGTCGGATTGATTCAGAACCCGTGTGGTGCGGGATCGGGAATCGGGATCAGTGAAAGGCGACGGACAAGCGGGTTAGAAATTTTCCAGATTGTATTTGTGGAGTTTGCGGTGGAGGGTGCGCCGGCTCATGCCGATGCGGGAAGCGGCGAGTGTACGGTTCCCGCCGGCCTCCTGCAGGGCGCGGATAATGAGCTGCCGTTCGGCGTCCTGAATCGTCTGTGCTGCCTGGGAGTTTTTTTCCTTCTCGGGTCCATGGGATGTCAAGGTAGCTTGAGAATCCGAATTCTGTCCAGTTGAGGATTTCTGAATTTCGGGCGGAAGGTCCTGAACCTGAATCTCCTCGGAATGGGCCATGATTACTGCGCGCTCAATGGCGAAGCGCAGTTCACGGACATTCCCGGGCCAGGAATGGGCGAGAAGGGCATCCATGGCTCTATGGCTGAATCCGTGAATGGCGCGGTTGTTCTCACGGGAGAACTCGCGCAGAAATGCGATGGCGAGGAGTGGAACATCCTCGAGACGCTCCCTCAGTGTCGGCATGGTGATTTCGACGACGCGGAGCCTGAAATAGAGGTCCTCACGGAATGTCCCCCCGCGGACCATGGCCGCCAGATCCCGGTTGGTGGCCGCCACGAGGCGAACGTCGACCTGAATGGTCCGGTTCGACCCGACCCGCTCAAAGGACCGTTCGCCCAGAAAGCGCAGGAGTTTGACCTGTGTCACCTGATCAATTTCACCGATTTCATCGAGGAACAGAGTGCCTCCATGAGCCTCCTCGAACCGACCGATGCGTCGCTCATGGGCCCCGGTGAAGGCGCCCTTCTCATGGCCGAACAGCTCGCTTTCAAGCAGATTGGCGGTCAGGGCCGCACAATGAACCGATACCAGCGGGTTGGAGGCCCGCGGACTCAGCTGATGGATGCCCCGGGCGATCATTTCCTTCCCGGTGCCGTTCTCCCCCTGAATGAGAACCGTGGCCCGCGTCGGAGCCACCTGCCGGACCACGGCAAAAATGTCCTTCATGGCAACGGACTGGCCAATGATGTTTTCCAGTCCGTATTTACTGTCCAGCTGCTGGCGGAGCTGCCGGTTTTCATCCTCAAGGGTCGTGGATTTGAGCAGCTTCTGGATGCGGTTATGCAGGAGTTCGATCTGCAGCTTGCCCTTGGAAATATAATCGTCCGCCCCCTCGCGGATGGCTTCGGCGGCCACTTCCTCGGAGCCGTAAGCCGTCATCAGCAGGCAGACTGGAGGCCGCGACAGGGACTTGGCCCGACGACTCAGCCAAATCCCGTCCTCACGCTGCAGACGGTAGTCGGAGAGCAGCACGTCAAATGACTGTTCCTCAAGGAGCCGCAGGGCCGATTCGGCGTCCTCCGCCACATAAACGTCGTAGTCATCCTCCAGGGCGGCCCGCAGCCCGTCCCGTGTCGGCTTCTCGTCATCAACTATCAATAGTCTGTGCATGGCTCACTCCGGATTATCGCTGGAAATATCGGCGGGATGGGAACACCGGCCGGGTCGAAGTCGGAATAAATCGGTTTTATCATCGGCTGTGGTCTGACTGATTCAGGAAGGTGGCGCCCCTTCGAGCAGCCTCGGACTGGGATTGGAAAGTGGCAGCCATATCCGGAAGGTGGTGCCCTTCCCCGGCGGACTTTCCAGTTCGATGCGGCCGGAATGATCCTGGATGATGCGCTGCACCAGCATCAGGCCGAGCCCGGTTCCTTTTTCCTTGGTGGAAAAATAGGGCTCGAAGATTCGATTGATCTGCTCCTGGGGGATCCCGTGACCGGTGTCCGCGACAGAAACCCAGACGCCGTCATCCCGGGTGCCGCTCTCGACGGTGAGAACACCGCCGCTGGTCATGGCATGCATGGCGTTTTTGATCAGGTTGATCAGGATCTGTCGGATCTGGGCCGGATCGAACTCACTCTCGGGAAGCCCCGGATCGAGATGGACGGATATTTCCTGCCCGCGGTTTTCAATCTCAGGCTGGAGCAGCTCAATGGTGGATCCGACGACGTCATTGAGGGACGCGGTCTGGATTCTCGGAGCCCCGGAGCGGATAGTCTGCAGAAACTGTGTCACGATGTAGTCCAGCCTGCTGACCTCGCCCTTGGCCACGCCAAGATAGTTGTCCAGCTTCTGCAGAATCACCTTCGGGTCCTTCTTTGGATCACCGGCAACTGACTTGTCACGGTCGGAGGCAAGCCTTACAGAGCGGAGCTTTGCCAGCTCCCGTTCGATCAGCTGCAAATGAAGGAAAAGCGCATTGAGAGGGTTGCCCAGTTCGTGCGCCACACTGCCGGCCAGCAGAGTCAGGGCCTGAATCCGCTCGCTTTCGATGGTTTCAAAGGTTTTCTGGCGGTCTTCAGTGGAATCCTGGAGAACCAGCGCCATGCCGGCTCCACGGCCGCTTTGAACATCCAGAGGCGCCGCATACATCCGCAGAAATCGCGGACGCGGGTATTTAACCTCAAACTCATGCCGCACCATCGGGCTGCCCTCCCCCCCTTCAATGGACGACAACCGCTCCCAGTCGAGTTCCGGAAGGACTTTGATGATCGACTGACCATCCAGACGTTCCTTGGGAACGCCGATAATCCTGGCGGCTGACTGATTCAGATAGGTGATCTCGCCGCTGGAATTCAGCACCACCAGTCCGTCCTCGATGACGTGAAAAAGTGTGTCCAGAAGGTTCCGCTCCTGTGCCAGTCGACGCACCACCGACTCGATTCCCGCCCGGTCAAGGCGATCGAGGTTCCCAAGGACCTTGGATATGAAACTGCTGTTTCCCATCAGAAATGACTGGTCTGCACAGGTTTGAAAGACCCCACCGGCACCTCACGGGATCGCGGCCTGCAAGTGTCAAATTGGCACAGAGCCACCGGCGATTCAAGCCCGATTCAGGGAGGCCCCGATGACAAATTCGAAAAAGGTGCAACAGGGGAAGAATCGAGCGGATATGTTTGCATTTTCCGGGGGAAATTCATAAGTTTGTCAAAATTCCATGAACGAGAAGATCATCGAAAGACTGGAGAAGCTGCTGAATCGCCGTGACTTCCTGAAAGGGTCCTCACTGGCGTCCCTGGCACTGGTAATGGGATCGGGCAAGGTCCTGGCTCAGGCTGACAACCCGGCGGCAGCCCTTGATGTGGACAACCCTGTCAACATTGGCCTTATCGGATGCGGTGTTCAGGGTCGGGAAATCCTCGACAACCTGATCCTGCTGAAAAATGCGAGGGTGAAGGCGATTTGCGAACACTATCCGGCCTGGCTCCGACGCGCCGGCAGAATTGTCCCCGACGCGAGTCAATACAGTGATTATCGTGATCTTTTAAAGGACAAGGACGTCGAAGCGGTGATCATTGCCACCCCGACTCATCAGCACAGGGACATAGCCCTGGCGACCATCAAGGCCAACAAACATGTCTATCTCGAGGCACCGATCGCACACACTATCGAGGACTCGAGAGCGATCTGCCGGGCTGCCAAGGCCAATCCGCAGGTTTATTTCCAGGCCGGCCTTCAGCTTCGTTCCGAACCACAGCGGTGGTTCCTCGTGGACTTCATCCGTTCGGGAGCGCTGGGCAACGCGGTCGCCGCGAGATCCCAGTGGCATCGCAAAACCAGCATGCGGCGCGTCTCCCCGAATGGTGCGCGCGAGACAGAACTCAACTGGCGCATCCAGAAAAACAACTCCGCCGGACTGGTCTCCGAACTCGGTATCCACCAGATTGACAATGCCACGTGGTTTCTGAACAAGCGCCCGGTGGCGGTGACAGGATTCGGTGGACTCTTCGAATGGCGCGACGGCAGGGATATTGAAGACACTTTCAAAGCTGTATTCGAATTTGAGAATGGCCGCACCTACGATTTCTCGGGCACCATAGCCAACTCGTTTGACGGCTCATACGACATGTATTACGGCACCGACTGCGCCATCATGTTCCGGGATGACAAATCATGGATGTTCAAGGAAACCGATGCGCCCCTGCTGGGTTGGGAAGTCTATGCCCGCAAGGACGTGTTCTATAAGGAAACGGGAATCTACCTGGCGGCGAACGCCACCAAGCTGACCACTCAGGACCAGAGTGCCACCAGCGATGCCAATGCCGAGACTCCTCTCTATTTCGCACTCGAGGCGTTCCTCACCAATGCATACCTGCAGAAGGCGGCTATCACTGACTTCATCGACGCCTTCGGAGAAGCGGATCCAGACTCTCTCCGGGAATACCTCGGAGAGATGGTGCAGAACCAGATGCCGGCCGCCGGCCCGGATGAGGGGCACGAGGCCACAGCCACCGTCCTGCTCGCCAACAAGGCCATCCAGGAAGGAAAACGCGTCGAAATCAAACCGGAAGACCTCACCGTCTGAATAATTCCTCAAATCGAAACATCCAATTGGGAAACATTCCAACCCCGTTTATTACATTGATCATTCAATTTCCGAGACTGATATCATGAAACAAGCAATCAACCGCTTCAGCCGGCTCTCAATGGCGATCACTTTCATTGTGACCATGGCCTCATTGGCTCCATCGATCAATGCTGATGACAAGACTCAGACCAGTTCCGATGCCGTCAAATATAAAGGGATCTTCGGAAGCAGCCTTTCCATCGACGGAACATCCACGGTGCATGACTGGACTGTCACCACCCGGCTCATCAGTGGTGTCATTGAATTTGACTCAAACTTCCCTCTCGACCCGTCGGTGGAAAAGATCGGGGACTTTGAAGTGCAGCCAAAGGTTGAAATAACCATCCCGGTCCGGTCCATCAAGAGTGGAAAAACCCGCATGGACGAGGTCATGCACGCCACCATGAAACGCGATGAACACCCCGATGCCACATACAAGCTTCTCAAGCTCACCCCTTCCGAAGAGGCCCGTAAATCCGGCGATCCTCTCAAATTTGATTCAACCGGGCTCCTCTCAGTGGCCGGTGCCACCAAATTGGTGAAGTTTCCCGTCATCTTCAAAAATGAGGATGGCGACAAACTGAAAATCTCGGGCAAAACCACGGTCAAAATGACGGATTTCGGCATGGACCCGCCTGCCCCCAAAGTCGCCCTCGGGCTCATCAAAACCGGCGATGAAGTCGAGATCAAGTTCGACTGGATGACCAAAAAACAGGACTAGGACCAGCAGAAGACTCCAGTTCCCCGGAGCATTTCCCTTATCCCTTATCCACTCAGCAGAGGCGCCCTCCCCGGCGCCTTTTTTATTTTCCAGGTTCTTCAAAGGGACAGGTCCTTTAAGACCGGCCAAAAAAGTACCTGTCCCTTTATCGGGCGCTTTGCGGCCA
>JAUIAG010000229.1 GCA_030425355.1 Verrucomicrobiia bacterium | reverse complement strand
CGCTGATGGAGGCCTTCGCTGCAGCCTCCGGAACAGGACATCAGGAAATGGTCACTTCGGGTGCCGAACCACCCGTCTTTGCTCCCGGACAGATGCGCATGGTCACCTTCCGGCTCAATCCCATGGACCCCGCCAACCGCTATCTCAGCTTTGCCTCCATGGTCATCCCCAGCAATGACGCCTTCATCGCCAACGAGGACCCCATGATGTTCCAGGTCTTTGATGAAAACGGTCACTTCCTCCTCGCCGACTTCATGGTCGACGGCATGATGGTCTACGACGCCGGCACCGAGGTGAATGATGAAATCCCCGAAAACACCGCCTTCCTCGCTCAGGCCGCTCCGGATACCGGCGTTGATGAAGACGGCGTCGTCGCCATGCACCCCGGATTCATGGACGGCGGTTCCATCCTTTCCAACCCCATGTTCTCCGCGGCCGACTTCACAATGGACGGATACGTTGTCTTCATGGGTCAGTTGCTGATGGATCCAATCATCACATCCATAGTGGTTGATGGAACACAGATCACTCTGAACTGGATGGGAACTCAACCTGCTTATCAGGTCCAATGGACCGACAATATCGCTGCTGATGAATGGATGAACCTCGGTGCCCCGACTGCGGAGATGTCCGCATCCTTTGAACTCGACGAGCCCGCTGCATTTTTCCGGGTGGCCGGAATGGCAATGGCGCGTCCCGGCAATGCCAGATACAGGGTTGAATTCACAGCATCCTGGAGCGCCCAAACCCATCCTACGAACTTCCCCCCGGGACCGCACTTCTCCGGTCTGATCGGAGCGACTCATAATTCGGACATCTCATACTGGATGAACGGTGCAATAGCTTCACCAGGCATCGAACAAATGGCCGAGACCGGAGCAAAAACACTCCTGCAGCAGGAAATCATGGCCTCCATGAACATGGGGTCATCCGAAAATCTCCTCTCCGGCGGCGGTATCGCCATGTCCCCTGGAAGCAGGCAAATGGAATTTGATATATCCGAAACTCACCCACTGGTCACTCTTGTTTCCATGATTGCCCCAAGCCCAGACTGGTTCGTCGGCGTCCACGGCCTCAACCTCATCCGGAACGGCGACTGGGTGAACGAAATGACCGTGGACCTTTATCCCTATGATGCCGGGACGGACAGCGGAGTGGATTACGTGTCTCCGAATCTCAACACGATGCCCGCGGAACCCATCACCCGCATAACCGGCGCACCGCTGCTGAACGGAGACACCGTGCCTCCCCTTGGAACATTCTCATTCCAGCGCATCAACTGAATTCCTATTCCAGTGTTCTGAGTGTATCAACAAGTCATCAGGTATGCATTGAACCGGCCCCACCATGGAGCCGGTTCTTTTTTATCCGCCATGCGTGACTTATAAACGAGAGGAGAATTCCCGCCACAACGCAGCGGACGGCGTCCCCGCATGTGCCTGAATGCATGGCCATACAGAAGTTCCGGGGTCCACATTGAGGCGCACGCTGTTGTGACATTCTCTTCCAGGGTTGCCCCCGAACTCAAACCATCGGCCTCCATGGGGTCAACCACTACCGGCTGTGTGTAATGCTCCCTCATTTCCCCCCCAACGGGGCGGACGTCATCATGGCAAAGGCCGTTGGCAGATCTCATACACGCGCCGTCCCCGTTCCCGGCACCTCAGGTTCAGGGCTTTCTCAGCCTTCCGCTCTGGAGGGCATCCTCAAGGATGGCTGAGAGCTGAGCAACTGTATCGGGATTGGCTCCGGCGATATTGGTTGTTTCTCCCGGGTCTGTGCTGAGATCATAAAGCTCACCACCGTTGTTGCCCCGCGGGATGAACTTCCAGTTCCGGAAACGCACTGCGACCGTGCGCCCCGCCTCCTCCAGCGTGTAATCCAGCCCCTGTGGATCGTGACCAAGAAAGGAAGCGAGTGTATCCCGGCTGTCCGGAGCATCCTCAGGTGCCAGTTCGATATCCAACAGCTCAGCAAACGAGGCGATAAAGTCAATCTGGCTGACCAGAGCATCTGACCGCCCGGGTTCAATCATTTCCGGCCAGCGGATTATGAACGGGACACGGGTCCCGCCCTCGTAAATCTGGTATTTTCCTCCCCGGTACGGACCGGAGGCATCGTGACCACGGTCGACTTCCGAACTGGATTTCCTGACCTCTGTCCCGTCCGAGTAGCCATCGTCGTAAACCGGTCCATTGTCGCTGGAGACGATCACCATGGTGTTGTCACCGAATCCTTTTTCCTCGAGGGCTTCGACGACAGCTCCGACCATCCAGTCAAACTGAACCATGGCATCACCCCGGTAACCCAGTTCGCTTCGGCCCTTGAATCGCGGGTGCGGGGCTCTCGGCACATGAATATCCTGTGAGGAGACGTAGAGAAAAAATGGCTTCTCATGGCTCTGACGGTATATGAACCGCCTTGCCTGGTGAACAAATTCATCGGCCATCCGTTCGTCATCCCAGAGAGCGGACTGTCCACCCCACATCATGCCGATACGGCCGATGCCGTTGATCACGGTTTCACTGTGCTGGTGATCGGCCTCATAATAGGTCTCCGCTTCGGGACTGGTCCGTCCGTATGGATAGACCGTGCTGGCATGGCCTTCGGGAGCCTCTCCGACATACAGCGGGTCGGATGGATCGAGATTCACCACCCGGTGGTTTTCAAGGTAGACGCAGGGAACCCGGTCATTGGTTGAAGGGAGGAGGAAACTGTAATCAAACCCCACCTCGAGCGGCCCGGGCTTCACCTCGACGTTCCAGTCGACACGCTGACCGGATTCTCCCAGTCCAAGATGCCACTTGCCCACCACGCCGGTTTGATAGCCGGCCTTTTTGAATAGTTTTGGCAGGGTCAGGATGTCAGTGGGAATACAGAGCGGGGCATCGGGAGGGAGTATGCGGACGTCCTCGCGGAATCCGTACAGTCCGGTGAGCATTGAATATCGTGAGGGTGTGCAGGTGGCCGCCGTGCAGTGGCCATCGGTGAAGACCAGCCCTTCTCCCGCCAGCCGGTCGATGTATGGGGTCGGGATCTTTTCGGAGCCATAGACTCCAACGTCGCCATAGCCCACGTCATCACCGTAGATGATGACCACATTCGGTGTCTGCGCCGCCCATGATGAAACGGCCGTCACCGTCACCATCACCCATCCGGCAAAAAATTGAGTAATCCAGTCAGTTTTCATCGGAACAGCCAGACTTATACCAGCCATTCCGCCGTCCATCACGCCTTTTCACTGCAGGCGCCGCTATCGATCAGTCCTCCAGCGCCTGAAGGTATTTTTGGGAGATGGAGTCCTCCGGGTTGATTCGGAGTGCAGCCCGGAAATGCTGGATTGCTGCATCGCGGTTCTGCAGCTGCAGAAAAATCATCCCCAGATTCCCGTGGGCCTTGAAATTCCCGGGTGCGAGTTCAATGGCGCGCGTGAACTCCCTCACCGCCGGCTGCAGCCGGCGGTTCATCCGATACAGCAGGCCGAGAAAATAGTGAGGATCCGCATTTCCGGGATCCAGACTGACGGCCTGCCGCAGATGCCATTCCGCGCGCCGGAAAGACCGGTCCGCCATGAGGATCTGGCCGAGACGGTTATGCGCCGACGCGTCTTCCGGTTCAATGCCGACGCGGAACTGCAGATATGATCGAAGCAGCGCGGCGGTGTGATTGCGGATTGCCTTGTCCAGCTCAGCAAAGTCCCGGTCATCCACCGGGACCACCTGCAGCCACAGCTCCGCCATTTCATCCGTGGTGTTCTTCCCATACCGCACCCGGCGCGGTGGATCCGATGGGTTGTCCGGATTCTCCGCCGAGTTGTCATAGGTGTATTCCATATGAACCACACTCCCGGCCGGAAGCCTGACCGGAGTGGCGTACTGGTAATCACCCTGCCAGTTGAAATCCCACTCCGGGATATTGATGAGCCATCGGCGGGAGCCGTCGGGGAGTATGGCGTAACCGGTCAGTTCCCGGCCAAGGTAATGGGCGTGGGGAAGAACCCCGAGCACGTCCACAGCTGCTGGCAGCGTCAGCTCATCCCGAACCACATAAGCCGGTTCACCGGGGGGGATGTCCATCTCATAGGAAATAAGTGGCAGGCGCAGCGCTTTCCGTTCCGGCGGATCCCCGGAAAACCACAATCCCACCCGGGCACTGATTTTTTCCGCCTTCCCTGTCGGACGCAGATGCATCTGCAGCACCAGATCATCGCCGGGGTTAAGCAGCCATACCAGATCATCGCGGATGAAGTGCGTCTGCTTCCCCGGTTGCCATGAAAGAAAATGTCCATCGGGCATGGTCGCCGACTCAACTGCATCCATGCCGCCGAATCCGGGTGCGGCATCTCCGCTGGCCATGTTCCGGGAAGTCGGAGTGCTGTCGACTTTGACAAAGGCATGGTGGACGGCCGGCCCCGACACAGGCTGCAGTTCCAGTCCACGGACATACACCGGCTCATCAATCCCGACAGGAATGACAAAATTCCGGTAAACGTCCATTCCTTCCGGAGGAAGAATGAACGGCTCGGGCATTTCCACAACCAGGTCCGGCTCACCGAGGTCCCACCCCCGGCCAGTCCCAGGGTCCGCCTCTGCTGACGGACCGGCACCCTCCGGCATTCCATCCGCCACCCAGTCCAGAATCTGACGACGTTCAGAAGGCTCAAGCCGGCGGCTCTGCCTGAATTCGCCATATCCCTCCGCCGGCAGCCACGGCGGCATATAGCCGCTCTCCACCACCTCCGCAATCTGCCGCCCGCGCTTCCGGACATCACCGTAATTCATCAGCTCAAATGGCACATTGCCACCCGGATGATGGCACACCGTGCAGTTCTCAAAGATGATTCCGGAAATTCCGTCATTGAAGGTCACATTGCTGTCAGCCCCTGCCCCCGTGACCGGCTTTCCCGCGTAAAGCACGGACAACACGCACATCACCCGCACAACGGATCTCAGGGACTGATCACTCCAATACATAAAGCATTCAGCCCTCGCAGATCCGCCCGGCAGATGGCAACCCAAAAGCCGCATACCCGCGAATTAATGTCGTGATGATGCAAAATTGATCACCTATTTACATTTTAAACCCCGAAAGGTGTCACACGGATAATTTGACATCCACAACGGCAGAGGCAACCCGCTGGCATCCGCACGCAAACAGTTCTCACGATGTCCGGTAGGCGTATTTTACAAATATTGGCAAATTTTAACCACAATCCCCGGAATGGCTCCGTGGGCCTTGCCCGTCAGGATCAGTCTGCTACGGTGCGGATCATATTCGTTTTCAATGCCGGGCCACCTGTATACCCCACACAAATCATCCGAGTGGCCCTTTTGACCGACAATACAGGCACCAGCACATCATGAAGTCAATTGCTCACCGTCATCCTCATAGTCATCGTCTCAAGAGCACTGGGCGCAGGACAACATCGGCCCTGCTTTGCATGGCTGCTCTCCTGTGCGCTGAGCCATGGATGCGGGCACAGGATGGCCCCGCGCCATCGATGTTCCGGGGGGACACCCGGATTTCGGGCACATCTCCCGGATTGACTCCGGATACCGCCCCCCGGTCCATTCTGTGGGAATACGGTTCCGGCGCACATTTTTTCGGTCCGGCGACCCTGACAAGTGGCGGCATCCTCGTCGGGATACACAGCGGCGAAATTCTTTACGGCCTCGATAGGGACGGCAGCGAATTGTGGACGCGGGAATTTCCGGAATCGCGATCGGCCTATGGTTATTCGAAGCCGGCGGAGGCCTCTGACGGGGCGGTTTACTATGTCGACGCCGACGCCGTGGTTCATTCCATCGATCCGGAAACCGGTGAGGACCATTGGACCTCCTCCCGGTTGACCGGTGACCTCGAAGGCTCCAGCCGACACACATGGGGTCCGTTGATCACAGCCACCGGGCAGATACTCACCGGCGCATGGGACAGCTACAGCCACAGGTCGATTGGCATGCTGGATGCCGAGGGCACAATCCTCTGGAGCCGGGACGACCTCTGGAGTGTCGCCATGGCCATGTCGCCGGATGAATCGGAGATCTACACTCATACCTCCAACACCAGATCCATCTCCGTGCTCAATCCGGAGAATGGTCAGACGGTGCGTGATTTCGAACTGGACCACCCGCTCAATCAATGGGTTGTCGGTCCCGACGGGAGGATTTACGGATGGCTCGCCGCCGAGACGGAGGACCTTGTCTGCGTCTCACCGGCTGACGGGCAGATCCTCTGGTCCGAAACCATTACCGGGAATACCCACCTTGGCTATCCTGCCATCGCCGACGGTGTGGTAATCATCGCCGACGGCGATGACTTCGTCAGTGCCTTCGATCTGGATGGCAGCCCTCTCTGGAAGACAGCCATACCGGGAGATATTCCCTACACCCCGGGAAGCAGCGCCGGAACAAAGGGCCAGTTTGCTCCGCTGATCACCGAAAACAACCGCGTTCTCCTGCCCACCCCGGAGGAAATCTTCGCCCTCGACCTTCATTCCGGAAATATCCTCTGGCAGACGGAAAATCAGAATGCCGACCACCAGTTCACTCCGATCCCCGGCCCCGACGGCAGCGGAATCCTCTACTGTATCGAAAATCACGGAATCTATGCCTACGGCCTCCAGCCGGAACCAATCGACAGCGGGATCTTCAAGGCGGTGGAAATTGTCTGGGAGGCCGAAAACGGACGCGCTTACCAGGTGGAGTGGACCCATGACATCGAAAACGGACCATGGACGCCTCTCTCAGAAATCATCACCGCCCGCGATAGTGGCGAAATGAATTTCTTCGACACCACCCGGGATGCCCCCAATCGGTATTACCGCGTGCAGAGGTTCTGAGCTGCGGCGGCGGCCGGGACCCGAGTCACAGAATCCCCTCCAGACGGAGTCAAAGTATGGATTGTGAGACCCCGGCACGGAAACTCGGGACGACCCTACTTCGCCGGAAAATAGATGCTGGTCACCAGGTCTTCCGGAGCGGTCCTGCCGGGATCGTTTTCATAGACTTCGAATGGGTCCACTGACTTGTCCTTGCGGAAGCACCGGCCCCGCTCGTGCATCATTCCCGACGCCCATGCATTGCCAAGGTGTTCGTAGGTCCCGGTGTGAACCACCTTGTAGGCGCGGATGGCCGGTATTTCGCCGCTGGTCAGCCCGTCCGGAGTGGATCCCTCCGACGCACTCGATCCGCGGATGAAGGCACAGGTATATTCCGCGGTGCCGGTTCTGAAATCCCACTTGTGATAGATGGACAGCATCCCCTGAAGATTAAGGCCTGCGATATTGCGGCCATGTTGGTGCAGGCGGGAAAAATCCGCTTCCATTGACTCGCCGATCCGGTCCATCGTGCAGCTGTTACGAATCCCCACATACCGGCAGCCCGGGAAATCGACCACGCCAGGGAAAGCCACTTTGGAATGAACCGCGCCCTTTTCAATCCGTTCCTTGAGCATCTTAAGTCCGCGCTCGTAATCGGATCCGACAAATTTCGCCATCATGTCCTTCATCCAGAAAAGGAAAAATGGCAGTGATCCCTCCATAGTCCATGTCAGCTCGGTCCCGCCGCCGGCGTCGGTGAGGATCAGCTTCGAACTGTTGGTGCTCTTGAATGGCTTTTTGAAAATCAGCTCGCAGTCGATGTACTCGTTGATCCGCTCATCGACCACGGTCATCTCCCCCGCCCCGACAATTTTTCCCTCCCAGCCATAGGTGCGGCCATCCTGTGAATAGCTCAGTTCACAGTCCGGTTCGGCAATCAGCCACGGCGACCACGCCTTCCAGCCCCGAAAATCCCGAATCTGCGAATAAACCGCCGACCGGTCCGCATCAATCAAAATAGTCCGCCTTACTGAAAAACGTGCCATAGTCCCTGGTCCTTTCTTCCTTCTTCCGATGAATCCACTTCCAGCTCATCGCGAACACCGCGATGTCTATGTCTCAAAGCTGTCTATCCTCCCGGCTTGAGTCTGTCAAAGGGATTATCACCCTCTCTGTCTGCCAACATCCCCAAAATCCGGAGCATCTTCGGCAGCCCTGAGCTGGAAGCTGGATGAATAATCGACTTGGGACAGGTGCGGTATGCCCTGCCATTGCCCGCAGGCACCGACCATCAACGAAGCCCGGCATTTTGATAATCCTCAGAAATTACGAAGAGAACACGGTTTCCCCCGAGCCGTTGGAACGGGACACCATTGAAATATCAGGGATTACCGGAGACAGCGCGGAAATATCCTTCATTTTCCGAGAGATCCACGGAATATGGAGACGTCGCCCCGGAAATGGTCTCCCATGGACCGAGCACAGTGTTTGCGCGCTGCAGGCGGGATCCGGAACTGTAGATGATCGAAAGATTCGCTCCATCCTTAAGGATCCTGACCGGCACGGGTGATCCGTCACCCCCGCCCACATCCAGGAGGTGGACCAGTGAATAATCTGAAAGCGCTTCAATTTCTTCGGGG
>JAUIAG010000228.1 GCA_030425355.1 Verrucomicrobiia bacterium | reverse complement strand
TGTTCCGGCGCTGGGCGACCTGGTTCGGGTGACGGCCCCTGTCGGATTTTTCAACGGCCTTCTGCAGCTGGCACCGGACACATCAGTTGCCGAACACTCGGTGACAGTGCTCAGCAGCGGCAATGAACTCCCGGAGCCGTGGGAAATCGATTTTGCCGAAGTCGCCAATCCGACGGTGATGGAGGCGAGGGAATCGGGACTGGCGATCGCCCGTGGCGTCACCATCAGCCATGACGAGGCAACTTTCCCCAACAGCGGGAACCTGACCCTGATCGATGGCGAGGGCCGCGAGTTCACTCTGCGCATCGACAGCCGCACGGACTTTGGCGGCACGGCCATTCCGACAGTGCCTGTGGACATCACTGGCGTGATTGGCCAGTTTGACAACTCGGCACCCCACGACAGCGGCTACCAGCTGCTGCCCGCCCGGTTGAGCGATGTCAGTTCTGAAGGGGGGAGCGGACCGGAGATTCCCCTGTCCACCATTGCTGAACTCAGAAGCTTTGTGGACCCTGACAATTTCCTCCCCACGGATACTGAAACCCTTTTCCGGGCTCGGGGCATCGTCACCACTCATGTCAACCTGACGACATCGTCATCCGGACTCTTTTACATGCAGGATGGCGGATCCGGGATTGCTGTCTTTCATGCGGGCGCGGCCGGTGAGGTCCCTGCCTTTGGAGACCTGGTCGAAGTGGTGGCTCCTCTGACGCATTTCAATGGACTGCTTGAACTGGTTCCGGGCGCCAGCAATGAACTTCACTCGGTCACCGTTCTCAGCAGCGGCAACGAAGTGCCCGATCCTGTGGAGATTGACTTTTCACGCCTCGAGGACGTCGAATATTTTGAATCGATTGAGGGACTGCGGGTCCAGGCCTCGAATGTCGAAATCCAGTTTGATCAGGATACGTTCCCGCAGTCCGGAAATCCGGTGCTGCTCGATGAGTTCGGGATGGAACTCGTTGGCAACGGCTTCAGCCTTCGCATCGATTCCCGCACTGATATTGGCGGTCAGGCGATTCCCGAAGGCCCTGCAACTATCATTGGTGTCATTTCCCAGTTCGATAACAGTGATCCCCGCAATTCCTCCTACCAGCTTCTTCCCAGCCGCTATGAGGACATAGTCAGTGACAACAAGGCACCCATCGCCACCTTCAATGTCATGCTTCAGAATCAGGTCCGCAGCAGCGAGCCCGCCAACAGCCAGTATGATGAGTATGCGCTGTTTCCGGGTGAGCGTATTGTCATTGAGGTTTCCGCCACAGACTTCAGGGAAGGCAGCTCAATAACCCTGATCGCTGAGGACGGCGTCCCGGAAGGCGCCGTGTGGAGTATTCCCGTTTCCGAAGGTGAAACGCTCACCGCTGAGTTCACCTACACTGTTCCCGCGGACAGCGAAGGTGGAGTCCTTCTTTCACCGGCCGTGGTGGCATCCAACGCCAATGCCCAGAATCGCCTCGAGTGGCACATCTACATTCCGACCACTGCCGAACAGAATCTTGTCGTCTCGGAATTTCTGGTGAACCCGGCGGATGATCCGGAGTCGGCCCACTACAACCCTCTCAACCGCGATCTGGAAGGCGTGACAGATTTCGAGCCGTGGACCATGGACGAGTTTGTCGAGCTGGCAAATCTCGGTATGGAGCCCATCAACCTCGGCGGTTGGGCCATAGGCGACGCCAATGAGATCCGTCACCAGTTCTTCGAGTCCTTCGAACTGCAGCCGAATCAGGCCGGCATCGTCTACGGCGGGCCCCTGAACGGACTGGAGCCCCGACTGGATGGAATTCCCACCATTCCAGCAAGCCTCGACCGCTTTGGTTTCGGTCTCAATAACAGTGGCGGAGACATCCTTCGAGTCTACAACGCCGATGGCTACCTGGTGCAGCGGATTGTCTTCTCGGGCAATGATGTCAGTGATTCGGCCTCTCTGACTTTCACACCGGATGTCCGCGGCCGGGTTGTTGCCCACGACATGGTTTCCGAGCTGGCCGTTTCCCCAGGTTACTGGATTACCGGCGAGTCTTTTGACACCCATGAGTTTGTTCCCCGCGTTGAATCCATCGAAGTCACTGCATCCATCAACGGGGACGGACAGTTCGTCATGTCGTGGACGGCAGTTCCCGGAGTGACTTACGAAATCCTCGCCGCCGACAATCTCGCCGCCGGGTTCACACCCATGGAATCCGGACTCACCTTCGCCGACGGAAATGGCTCATACGCCACCAGTACGGAACAGAATTTTCGTTTCTTTGTCATCCGCCAGCAGTAGGGTTGCACCAATCACTCTGATATTTCATCAAACTGATTGGATACTGCTGATATGAATAAGATCACTCTCCTGATGGCGGTGGCATGGCTCATTGTGCCGGCCATGGCCGATTCCGACGGCGATGGCCGGAAGCCCTCCATCATCGAAATCGGCCCGGAAAACAAGGACCTCCTCCCCACCGGAAAAGAAGCGGACGGCATCATCGGTGACTTCGTCATGCGCAATGACCGGGTCACGGCCCTGATTTCAGGTAACCTCCCCTTCCGCAAGGCCAACATGGGCACTTTCTGGGGCGAGGACAACTGGACTCCCGGCTGCCTGTACGATCTCACTCCGAACGGATCCGGCAATGACCAGATCACCATATTCTCCCCGACGGGACAGCGCGGGCTTGTCAGCTATGTCAAGCAGGCATCCGTCGATGACCCGGATATGGTCGGCATGGAGACCGTGATCACTTCAGCCAATAACAACGGCATTCATGAACGGCACCTCTATCTGCTGAAAAGCGGATGGGACGGAGTGCTCATCGAAACGACCTTCCGCAACGAATCCGGCAGGCCGGCCGCAGTCCGCACCTCCGACGAATGGACACGCTTCCGGGTCACCGGTGAAATGGCCGGAATTCGCTGGGCTGACTCCATAGACCCCGCTGACAAGGCCGGATATGCCTTCGCCCTTGTGGACTGGAATGGCAGCGATTTTCCGGAGGGCGCCGAGAAGACACTTGCTCCGGGCGGGGTAGTGAGGTTCGCGCGGTTTCTGGCTGTCGGCACCTCACCGGCGGATGCTCTCGGCCACGTGGCCCGATGGACTCATGACACGGGCAGGTTTCATGGTCGAGTTTCCGGCCCGGCCGGTGATGCCGTCGACACCGCTGTCATCACCATCCAGTCCGGTGAGGAAAGCATTATTGCCTATCCGGATGCCGACGGCCGTTTCGACCTCACCCTTCCCAAAGGACCATACAGCGTCAGCGTGAGCGATATAGGCCGCACGACCATCAGCGGACTCGAATTCAATCTCAGTGAAGAATACAAAATGGATTTTGATATGTCGGCGGCGACCATGGTTGTCTTCGACATTTCCGACGATGCCGGGAAGTCCATTCCCTGCAAGGCCATGTTCAAGGGCCTCGATGGAACTCCCAATCCAGACCTCGGTCCGACGGATCGCGCCCATGGATGTGTCGATCAGTATCACAGCGAAAAGGGCCAGTTCGTTGTCGCGCTGGATCCGGGGAAATACGAAATCTCGGTGGTGCACGGCATGGAATTCAGCTCACTGCGCCAGGTCGTCGACCTCAAGCCCGGCAAAGCGGTCAGGATTCAGGGCAGCCTGAAGCGCGTTATTGATTCCACCGGCTGGGTCAGCGCCGACTATCACAACCACTCCACCCCTTCAGGTGACAATACCTGTGGCACGGACGACCGCATCATCAACCTCGCCGCCGAACAGATTGAATTTGCTCCCACCACCGAGCACAACCGCATCTACAACTGGGGACCACATATCCGCCGCCTCGGCCTCCAGGACGAGATCAGGACTGTGGTCGGCATGGAACTCACCGGTTCGGGCACTCACTTCAACAGTTTCCCCCTCGAAGAAAAGCCCTTCACCCAGGATGGTGGAGCGCCCCGATGGAATCGTGATCCACGCATTACCGCCGCCACTCTTGAAAACCACGATGGCTACCGGACTGACCGGTGGATACACATCAATCATCCGGATATGATTTTCAACTTCACCGACCGCGACGGGGACGGGAGATCCGACGGTGGCTTTATCGGCCTTGGCCAAATGGTCGATGCGATCGAGACTCAGAATTACCGCACTTCCTATATCCTGGATGGCTCCCCCTACCGGATTATCGAGGGAACCGGCTCCACGCCCTTCGAGCGCGCGAGAGGGGCACGCTTTGAGATCAACCGTGAATTTGTCTGGCTGCAGCTGCTCAATCAGGGATTCAACGTCTGGGGAATTGCCGTGGCGGATGCCCATCACGTCTATGGCAACGGTGTCGGCGGGTGGCGCACATACATACAATCCTCCACCGACAACCCTCCCGATATCCAATGGCAGGAGATGAGCCGGAATTCCAAGGCGGGCAGGATGTTCCTGACCACAGGACCGTTTCTCGAAGTCTCAACAGATGATGGGACAACCGCTGGCGGATATACACGCGGTGTGGACGGCATCCGCCTTCATGTCAAAGTCCAGTGCACCGACTGGGTTGACATCGACCGGGTCCAGATCCTTGTCAACGGAAGCCAGAAGCCCGAATACAACTTCACCCGGGAAAAAAATCCATCCATGTTCTTCGACGGTGTCATCAAATTTGATGAAACCATCGATCTGCAGCTTGATGAGGACAGCCATCTCATAGCGGTCGCCTATGGCGAAAACTTCAATCTCGAAGGCGGTTTCGGCACCAGCGGACAGGGATCCATCAAACCCTGCGCCTACAATAATCCCATCTTCGTCGACATAGACGGCGGCGGATTCCGGCCCAATGGTGACAACCTCGGCTTCACTCTGCCGACTGAAGGTATGACCATCGAGCAGGTCCGCGGACTGCTCTCAGCCCGCTGACAATCCGCTCCACCGCAGTTATCGGATTCAATCCATACGCGGCTCCCGCCAATGGGAGCCCTTTTCAGTTTCTGCCGGTTCACCCTTCCCGATGGAGCAGTTCGTCAGGGAAACCTGTCGTCGTTTTCATGTGAGCAGAATACACAGGTGTGTTGGTGCACTGCCTGTTGGCCAAAAACTGGAATGAATCTCACGCCCGCTACGCCCAAGACCCTAAGACCCAAAGATGAAAACCCTGGGGGCTTTGGGTCTTGGCGCGAGTCAAAAAAGAACGGCCAACCAGCCGCTTGGCTCCCCCGGCGCAAAACTTTGTGTGCCGGGACTGCCCGCTGGACTGACTCACGTGTGGAATCATCATCATTGGGAGTTCTCCGGGATATGTGTTGGGGGGCGGATTTGTCGGGAAAGGTCGCACGCCCATCACGGCGTCCGATTTGCTGATCCGCCGCCCGGTGCAGGCTGGCATCTTCGGGGGTTTTCGTTACTTTGCCACACATGAGTCAAAATCCAGTGATCTTCTGGTTTCGCCAGGATCTTCGGCTGACTGACAATCCCGGTCTTGCCGCCGCCATTCGTCATGGCGCGCCGGTTATCCCCGTTTATATCCTCGATGATGAAGGGGAAGGGGACTGGCCGTTGGGAGGTGCTTCCAGATGGTGGCTTCACCATTCGCTGGAGAGCCTCGGTCAGTCCATAAAAAAGAAGGGCGGCGGCCTTGTGCTTCGGCATGGCCCGTCCCTTGATATTCTCCGCGGGATAATTCATCAGTCGCGGGCAACTGGCGTTTTCTGGAACCGGCGCTATGAACCGGACATCATAAAAAGGGACACCCGGATAAAGTCGCAGCTGCAGTCCGACGGACTGGAGGTCCACAGTTTCAATGGCGCACTGCTTTTCGAACCATGGGAGATCGAAAACAAGTCCGGCAGTCCCTTCAAGGTCTTCACGCCCTTCTGGCGCCACTGTTCATCGCTCACGCCCGACCGTTATGAGCTGCACCCTGCGCCTCCGACTGACGGGGATCACTGGGCGCCAGCCTCACTCCTGTCCCAGTTGAAGGGCCAGTCCCTTCAATCCCTTGAACTCCTTCCGGATATACGATGGGATTCCGGGTTTCCGGAACGCTGGACTCCCGGCGAATCCGGCGCCATGGACAATCTGAAACAATTTGTGGATGGTGCTTTCGAGAATTACGGTGCCGGCCGGGACTTTCCGGCACAACGGGGGACATCCCGTCTTTCACCGCATCTCCATTTTGGCGAGATCAGTCCGCGGCAGATCTGGAATTTCCTTGCGTCGCGGAGCCCGGACAGCAGATGGAGACAGTCCCAGTATGTCTCTGAAATCGGCTGGCGTGAATTCGCCAACCATCTGCTCTACCATTTTCCCACAACTCCGCGAAAGCCTCTTCGCGAGGAGTTTGAAGCTTTTCCATGGCAGGATGACGAGGATCAATACAAGGCATGGTGCGGCGGACGCACCGGCTATCCCATCGTCGATGCCGGGATGCGTGAGTTGTGGACCACGGGGTGGATGCATAACCGTGTGCGCATGATTGTTGCCTCCTTCCTCGTGAAACATCTGCTGACCTCATGGAATCGCGGTGCCGCCTGGTTCTGGGACACCCTGGTCGATGCCGACCTCGCCAGCAACACGCTCGGCTGGCAGTGGGCAGCCGGATGTGGAGCCGATGCCGCCCCCTATTTCCGCATCTTCAATCCGATCCTCCAGGGGGAGAAGTTTGATCCGGATGGCACCTACGTCCGCCACTGGGTGCCGGAAATCAGGCCCATTCCCACCAAATACATCCACAAGCCTTGGGAAACACCTGACAGCATTCAGAAACACCACGGTGTCATTATCGGCGGGGATTACCCGGCACCCATTGTCGACCACCGCGAAGGACGTCAGGCTGCGCTCGAGGCCTTTGAAACCATCAAGAAATGAGTGTGAATTTTCATCCTCCTTTTCTGCTTCTCACGGCCCTTTTCATGCTCGCCCCGGGCTGTCGCAATCAGACCGTTTCAAGCGGTCCCAACCTTCACATCCTCAGTGAATGGACCGGTGAGATAGTGGTCGTCAAACTGAGGGCTGTTGAAAGCGGAACACTGTCTCAGGACTTGGATTCCATCAAAGGCAGACTGGTCGAGGTCCATGAATCGAGTGTGATTATCCAGTCCGATGGAGAGCTGCACTGGATTCCGGCAGAGGTGATTCTGCTGATCCGGAAGTCGCGGGATGAATGACCCGGCTCAGACGTGGTTCATTGAATTCAGTTGCCATGCACAGGCGGGCGACCTTTGAATGGGTTCATGCATCCATTGATTTTCCGGGTATTCCTTTCATGTCTGCTGGTGTTTTCATGGCTTTCCGTTCATGCAGTCGGCGACGGTGCGGAGGCGGAGAGCCGGCCCAACATCATCCTGATTCTGACCGATGACCATCGCCATGACGTACTGGGCTTTGCCGGTCATCCGTTTCTGGAAACTCCGAATCTCGATCGTCTCGCAGTCGAAGGGGCTCACTTCCGCAATGCCTATGTCACGACCTCTCTCTGCTCCCCCAGCCGCGCTTCGATTCTGACCGGTCTGTATGCTCACAATCATCAGGTTGTCGACAATTACCATCCAGTCCGCGGGGACCTTGTCTTTTTCCCTCAGCTGCTGCAGAAAGCCGGCTATGAGACTGCCTTCATCGGCAAGTGGCACATGGGCGATACCGATGAAAAACAGCGGGGTTTCGATCACTGGGTCAGTTTCAGGGGACAGGGAATATACTGGCCGCATGCTGAGGGACTGGAGGTCAAGGGGAGGTATGTGCCACAGGCCTACAACACTGGCTTCAATGTCAACGGCCGGCGAATCCCGCAGAAGGGATACATCACGGATGAACTCACCACATTCGCCACCGGGTGGATCGCAGAGCAGCTGCAGCAGGATTCGGACAGGCCGTTTTTTCTCTATCTCTCCCACAAGGCTGCCCACGCGGATTTCCTCCCGCCAAACCGCCACGCTTTCAAATATGAGAATGAACCTGTGGAGGTCCCGGAGTCATGGGCGGATGCACCGGAAAAATTCACCGATGTTCCACAGTGGGTCCGGAACCAGAGAAACAGCCGTCACGGCGTCGAGTTCGCCTACTACTCGGATCTCGACCTCAAGACCTACTATCGCCGCTACTGCGAAACACTTCTGGCAGTCGATGACAGTGTCGGAGCCATTCTCGATCTTCTTGAGTCAACCGGCGTGGATGGGAACACCATCGTCCTCTACATGGGCGACAACGGATTTCTTTTTGGGGAACACGGGTTGATTGATAAACGCTGTTCGTATGAGGAATCGATCCGCATTCCGATGATTGCAAGGGCCCCGGGGGTTATCCCTGCCGGACAGTCCATTTCCGCGATTGTTGCCAATATCGATGTGGCCCCGACGCTGCTGGAGGTGGCGGGAGTTTCCGTCCCGGATCAGATGGATGGACGGAGCTTTGCCCCATTTCTCAAAGGCCGGCAGCCTCAGGAGCCATGGCGCAAATTCCTTCTTTACGAATACTACTGGGAGCGCAATTACCCGCAGACCCCGACCATGCACGCAGTTTTCAATGACCGGATCAAATATACCCGATACCACGGGATCTGGGAC
>JAUIAG010000227.1 GCA_030425355.1 Verrucomicrobiia bacterium | reverse complement strand
CAACGGACCAACGAGGCCAACAGCCATCCGGCAGACATCTCACGGGAAGAAGATGGCGCCGTGGTCCGTTCCCGGGAATCCCGACGACAGCACAGCCTTCGCCCGCGTTTTGGCGAATCCATTCCCGGAACCGGAATACTTTCAGCCTCCGCCGGTTACCGCCCCGAGCGGGATTCAGGGCTGACCGCAGCCGCAGCCGGGCGCACGAAGGATGAAAGAAATCATGAGTTGGGCTCACCAATGCCTGTCGTCACAGTGGATCAGGGCACGGTGGTCCTGAAGCTGAATCCCTATGCTTCGGTTCTGTCCTACCGCGGTGGGCTGAATGCCCGGCTCGCGTGTCAGTCCATAGCCTACCTTGCCGCGTTGGAAATCGGACGTCAGGCTGGGTGCGGCTGCGACCAGACTCTGATTACTTTCGGCGATGAAATCGCACTCCAGCTGGAGAGAGCCTGGGAAGAGTGGACCTTGCTGGCGGATGAACTGGATCCGGAGTTCGATCCCCTTTCCGGCACCGACCTCAGGATTCACTGCGAGGCCTACGGCAAGGCCCGGATTCGTCTTTCCCGAAAAGGCAGCACGTTCCGGGCTTCTGTCACAGACGTCGATGTCTGGAACACCTTCCGCGCCGAACATGACAACTGGCCAGTCCAAATGGAAAGGACGTCCGACCACAGGACAGAGAGCCATTCCGGAAACAGAGTTCCTGCCCGCCGTGTGACCGGATCAGTTCGGGCTCATGTTCCAGCCTGATTTCTCAATACCAGTCCGAACATCCGCGCCTGCCCGGCCTTCAGGCTTTGGGTAAGCTCCTGCCCATTGCCACGGATTCGTTCCCCATGCAGTAAGGCAGCTTCGCCGCCGGACCACATATGGTGTCAGAACCAGGAAAAATGAGCTTCCTTCAGACTTTTGGCGGTATGCTTTCGGAGCCTTGCCCTACTCAGGTTCCGAACCGATTTTATCTTTCTGCATCAGATACCGCCACAGCTTTCGGCATGTCGCGTCATACGATTTCAATTCGCTTTCCTGGTCCAGATGCCGACAAAACACCCCACCATCCGAGCCCACGTAATCCAATAGTCTGATATTGCTCTTTTCTTTCGTTTCGAACTCGTCATCCAGATCCCGAATTATCTCGCCGCCCAAATACCACAGATTGCCGGCATGCTTCTTTATTGTTTTTGTTGAAAGGTCTGAACGAATGAGAAACACCAGGAACTCTTCGAATTCCGCAACAAGCCTCCCGCCTGCCTCAGCGTCCTCTTCTGTTATCATCCATTCCTGCGGCCACTCGTAGAAGCCTGGTAATAAATTTTCTATTTCCTTATTCACTTTTAATTCCTGATCGGTCTCTGTGAGCGGGACTCCCGGTTTGCGCTTGTCGATTCATCCTGTTTGCCATTGATCCAGCGGATCAGGATTCCGAGATCATGACAGCTTGCAGGTCATTTAAGTAGTATACTCATTCATCCTCTCCGGCCAATACCGGCAAACTGCCTGTCGATGCAGGTTGCCGGATCGTGTCTCCACCGGCAGCGCCCCCTGACCATGAAGTGCCTGAATACCCAGTCCAAAAGATGCCAATCGGATTGTCGTCCGCGATGATGGTGCCCTGGGCGCGAGTCATCGCTGGAGGGGTAACTTTTCCAGTCCCCGCCCAGGATCGCTCCCCGTCACTCGGGGAGATAAGGCCCTGGCTGAGGTAATGAATCGGGAGGACTGTTATTTGAGCGGATCTGAAGGGAAAGCGGCGGGGAGCTCCCGGAAAATCACTTTGTTTCATCATCTGGACCCCTTTTGAGGCCCGTGGCCATGGCAACCGAATCACTTCCTCGGGTCGACCACGCTGACAGTTGACGGGTCCGGAGTTGGGGTGGGCGGTTGGGGAGACTGAGGAGAAAGTGACGCAATCGTGGAAATTCCTTGTCGCTTTCCAGGAATAAAAACTGCACTTCAATATGAAGGGATTTTATCCAATGAGAAAAACTGTTTTAATACTGTTTGTCGCATTTTCTTATAATGCATTTGGTGCAACGGGCATTGATTTCAACCCCCCTGTCAGCGGTTTGGAGTCTAAGGTCGTTACTGTCTATCCGTCTCCTGGGGCGGTACAATTTGAAGTTTATCCAACAAATGAAATGGAGACAGCTAACGAAATCACCGGGCCGTGGATGGAAGTTGGAAGACGGGTGGTGAACCTCGATGAGAACGAGGAGGTTCAGTTTTTTCGAGTGGATGGTGGGAAAAGTGTTCCTGGCTTTCAGCGAATCCCATGCCGGCTTCATGTGCCTGATAGTTATAATGGGAGGACGGCACTTCCATTGATTGTGAGGCTGCACTACCTTACATTGATGGCACAACCCGAAAGGGATGCGCTATCAAGGGTTATCGAGGAAGGACTTGGGTTGGCGCATCTGGTGGATTCAGAACAATTTCTTTACCTTACTCCAGCGGCCCTGCATCACCAAGGTTTTCGGGGCAATGGCTTCTACTGGAATGCTACAGACCAATGTTGCCAGAATTATGAACGTACAAGTCGCCTCTTCCTCGATGATCTTGCTCATCTGAGGAGCGCCATCGAATGGGTGATAAGTAACTACAATGTCGATAGCGAGAGAATTATGATGTTTGGAACCGGTTCTGGCGGAGCGATGGCAAATGAATTTGCCTGTACAAACTCCGATCTTGTTGCAGGCAGTATCAGTTGGGGATCGCTTTATTGGATAGACCCCGAAGAATGTTCTCCCGCATTTCCCATCCATCACCTGGACATATACTCTTTAACTGATGATGAACATCCCTACAGAGGGGGCCAGAGCTGGTATGGTTTTTCAAAAATTACTGGTAACCGGACAAATTTTTCATCAAGGCCTGTAGAGACAGAGTTTTCATATTGGGGCGAGCGATTTGGATGCGGCAGCCTTGGCCAATGGGAGCGTTCTGTATTTAAATCCAATCCGGAAGCTTCAAGACCCGATACGTCCGTAAGGGCTTTTCTAGACTGTGATAGCGATGCCGTGCTTGAGCAATGGGTGGTTCAACGTGCAGGCCACTATCTCAATTTGGGAGACGGCAATTCTTCTGAGCTTGACGATCGAATCGTCCAGTGGGCTAAAGATCACCCCAAGATACGGTAGGCTCTCAGGGTCATCATCTCGACATACTCTCGCGGGTAAACTGCTTCCCTGTTCCATACGCGTGGGATGGATGAAGTGGAATTGTCAGAGTTCGGAAAAAGTTATTGCACTGTTCCAACTCGTTCCTGCCGGTTCTGGCACTTTTTAGGCAGGTATCGGCAGACGAGAAAAATAACCACAAGTGCCAGCAAAGCCCCCGCGGAGTCAATAATCACATCAACGGGCGAGGCCACTCTGGACGGGACAAAGGACTGGTGGAATTCATCTGAAGCAGCGTATGCCGTTGACAGTGTCCAGGCGAGAAAGGCGCGCCGTGGTTCCCAGAGCTTTGTTGGTGCGCCGGAGGCGCGGCCAAAGGTCATGGCCTGCCAGATGAGGGCCGTCAGGACAGCGTACTCGGTGATATGGCCCGCCTTCCGAATCAGGAGCCTGATCATTGATATTGTCGAATCATCGGCTGTGGGGAGAAAAAATTTTATCAGGGGAATCAGAAACCGGCCGGTGCTTTGACCGGACAGCAGGTCTGTCGAACCGATAAAAATGAGCGCCATGAAGACAGCCACCGGTGTCCAGTGGAGGATGAGCTTTTTTCTGCCGGGAATGGGGATATCGGATGTGGGCATGAGATTGATCTGAACTGCGGCGGGGAATGGTGATCCGGCCTTCCAGGATACTCGTAGTAAAGCATCAAAAGGCAGATTGGCGCTTCAGTGAAGCAGAAAATTCGGCTGGGGTTTGCGGATTCGTTTCGTGTGGTTCATCGCTGATCAGAGTTCCATGGTGAATCATTCGGGGTTAGACTCTGATTTCATGAAATCCTCCCGATTGACTCAGCTGAGAATACTGACAGTGATCCTTGCCGCGGTAAGCTGCGTTTCAGTGACTCTGGCGGTAATCTCTGCAAAATCCGATATAATCGCCAGCGGGGTAATTTTCGCCGTTGAATATGAGATTGGAGACGGACGCACTGGCGGTTTCACCCGTGTCGATCAGTCAGCTGCTGTGCCGGGTGGCAATGGCAGCTGGAATGTCGATGCCACTGGAAAGCTCACCCGAGATTGGCTGATGATCGAAAGGCGCGGATCGACTGACCCGATAATTGAAATAATCCCCGCCCGTCGTCTGGTAAAGGTCCAGTTCGGCACGGGGGGAATTACCCCGACAAGATAGTTGCGCAACATGGATCCGGTGGCCGGCTACAGGTGGCATCCTGCAACGACATCTGAATCGCTGAGAGATTCCGGTGCAAAAGGGGTGAGATTCATGGGGCGGCCGTGATCCATGAACTCCCGGCAGATGGCAAAGAATTCATTCAGGTTTTCAGCCCTGCGGATGCGGTGCAGGAACTGTTCCTGCGGTTCAATTCCCAGTCCGATAAAATTCATGTATTTTTTGAGGTGGTGCACCCGGCGGTTTGGCTGGGCTTCGGGAGTTGTCACGGCCTCGCACAGTCGATATATATAATTGAGAACATCGGCACCTGTTGGAGTGAACTGTGTCCTTCCTGCATAAAAATCGCGTATCTGGTCGAATATCCACGGATTGCGAATGGCACCGCGGCCAATCATCAGGCCCGCCGCGCCGGTATGTCTGTAGACGCGGTCGGCCTTTTCTGCCGAATAGATATTCCCGTTGGCCCAGACCGGGCATGGCATGACCTGGACAGCTGTGCGGATGCGGTCATAGTCGACGCTGGAGCGGTACATCTCCTTCACGGTCCGACCATGGATAGTGAGGCAGTCAATCCCGGCTTCAGCAAAAATCTGAAGGAAATCCTCATACCGGGAGGTTGAATCAAAGCCGATGCGCGTCTTGACCGAAAAGCGTATGTCAATGGCATCGCGGAGTGCCTTGAGAATATCACGGACCTTGTCCGGGTAGAGGAGCAGTCCGCCTCCCGCGATTTTTTTGTATACAACCGGAGCCGGGCACCCGAGGTTCAGGTCCACTCCGACTATATCCATTTTCTGGAGTTCTCTGGCTGTTCGCACCAGCGCGGGGATGTCATTGCCGATTACCTGGGCGATGGCAGGCCTGCCGGTGGGGTTTTCCCGGATTGATTTAAGAATTTCTCCACTGAGGCGGTAGGTCGGTGTGACTCTGAAATATTCGGTAAAGTAGATATCCGGTCCGCCATATTCAGACATCAGCTTCCAGAAGGCCCAGTCGGTGACGTCCTGCATGGGCGCGAGGGAGAGTTCAGGCCTGCCTGCTGGAACCCCTGTGTCTGTGTCTGCGGGTTTTATATACGGATCAGGCGATGGCATAGGCTGGGCAGCGAGGGCGAAGAGGATTGAAGGAATTCAATCGGTGACGCCGCTTTCCTCGATAAAGAGGGTCTGCTGGTCGGTATCGATGGTGGCCTTCACTCCCATCGGTATTGTGGCGTTGTGTTTCACATGGCCGAAGGGCAGTCCCGCGATGACCGGAACACCCAGTGCCCCCAGACGATCCCTGAGGACACCTTCGAGGCCGAGTTCTCCCGGCTTCCGTTCCCGGTCCTCCGGAATATCGCAGCCACGGCACTGCCCGACAGCGATGCCGGCAACCTGTTTGAGTATGCCCGCGTTGTCGAGGAATGTGAGATAGCGGTCCATGCGGTACGGCGACTCGTTGATATCCTCGATAAACAGAATCCTGTTGAGAAACGAAGGCTGATAAGCCGTTGCTATGACAGTGGTGAGGATGGTGAGATTCCCTCCTATGAGTTCACCGGTTGCCTGCCCTTCGGTGATCGTGTAGACATTCTCCTGCTTTTCCTCATACCCTTCGCAGATATCACCGGGCGCCTCGGTGGAAGTGAGTGCCTTGAGTGCCTTTTTCATGGTGAACTCGTTTTCCTCAGGCTTGATCATGGCACCATCGATGTTCGGTCCGTGGAAGGTCACCAGCCTCGAGGCCTGATAGAAGGCGCAATGCAGACTTGTGATATCACTGTAGCCAATGAATGGTTTCGGATTTTCATGGATGGCAAAATAGTCCAGTTCGTTGAGTATACGCGCCGTGCCGTAGCCCCCTCGGACACAGAAGACAGCATCAATTGACGGATCCTTGAACATCGCCATGAGGTCCTGGGCCCGGATGCGGTCACTGCCGGCCAGGTAACCCGCCCGTGCCCGTGCGTGTGCCCCGAGAACCGCTTCGTAACCAAGGGCTTGCAGGGCCGCGACACACTTGTCCACTGTCTCCGGGTCCTCCGGCGGGCTGGCCGGCGAAATGACACCTATGCGGGCTCCAGGGAGCAGTTTTCTTGGTTTGATCAGTTCAGTCCGATTCATGTCTGGGTATAATCCTGATTAGTCGAGTCCTCGCTCGCTCCGATGATGAGCACGAGCTGCAGCTGCGATCAAGAAGACTTTGGGCGGGCCGGTGCCTATGCCGCTTCTGACAGCCGCGATCTGCGGCGGTTGAGCTGCTTCAACCCGCTTCTCTGACGGATGAGCGCCCCATGCGGAACCCGGATGCGCTGCATTTTCCACCTTTCCGCAACCCCGCTGAATTCATATTTAATGGAGTGATGCGTGAAAGACTGGACAGGGCTGTGGTTATCCTCGGGTCGCCAAATGACCATGAAGGCAACATATCACCCATGGGGATCGGTCGCATCGCCCTTGGGCACAGCATCTACCGCGACAATTCCGGAGAAGGCTGCCGGATTCTGCTGACGGGAGGATTCGGGGATCATTTCAATACAACCGAGAGGCCGCATGCCTGGTATGCATGGCGAAGGCTGATGAAGATGGGGGTGCCGGAGGGCCATATTCTCGAGTTTGCAGAAAGTCGTCATACCGTGGAGGACGCCCTTCTATCCAGAGATATTCTCGATCGATATGAGTTCAGGGACATTGTGATCGTCACCTCTGATTTTCATCTCAAAAGGGTGAAGTATATCTTCAATGAAATATTTGCCGGCCGGGATTGGGAAGTGCGATATGAGGGTGCGTCGTGGTTGCCGGAGATTCCTGAACCGGAAAGGCGGCGGCTGATGGATCATGAGACGGCTGCACTCGAAAGGCTTCGCCGAGACGGTATTGTGTATGAATGAAGCGCCGCCGTTGTGGATTGGAATCGAATACGCCTTTGACCCCGATGGGTGGTTGCGCATAATGACCACACTGTGATCGGGACATTGATCAATGTAGTCGCAATCCTGACCGGCGGGAGCTTTTCGCTGCTGCTGGGGAGGGATTTCAGTGAAGCCTTTCAGCAAAAGCTTCGACGTTTTATCGGTGTCGTCACCCTCTTCATCGGATTGAAGATGATGTTCGACGGTATTGAATGGGGTGGCGGGATCTGGATGTGGTTGAAGCAGCTGGGGATATTCTACCTTTCGGCCATGCTCGGGATCCTCGTGGGAACAGTTCTGAGAATCGAGAAAGGCATGGCTGCGCTGACAGCGCGCGCGCAGAAGCTTTTTGCGGGGGCAGGTGAGTCGTCCAGGGCGCGGCGGGCTTCGGACGGGTTCACCACCTGCACCATCCTTTTCTGTGTGGGGCCGATGACAATTCTCGGTCCCTTTCAGGATGGCCTGGAGAATGATTTCTCTCTGCTTCTGGTCAAGTCGGTCCTCGATGGGGTCTCCACCATGGCCTTTGCGCGTATCTATGGCTGGGGAGTGCTTCTCTCGGCAGTCCCAGTGGGCACGATACAGGGAACCATAGCCCTCCTCGCCATGGCATTTGGCAGGGACTGGATGAATGAAACGATGCTTTATTCGGTGAGTCTGGTCGGAGGATTTCTGATCATCTCCATGAGTCTCGTCATCCTCGGTGCCCGCAAAATTCCGATCGCCAATTACCTCCCCTCCATTCTGATCGCGCCACTTCTAACATGGTGGTGGCTGAGCTGAGACCGGGTTCACCCCTGTTTCCGCCACGTTACATTCCGTCTAGATTTCCTGTCAGGGACAAGGCTGTTTTGATTTTGTTATGATGATGTGAGATGATCTACGGCGATGTCAGACGATCAACAGAAGACATACTCCTACCGCAGCAGCGGCATGGGGTGGATGAAGATGGCCATCCTTTCCGCCGTGGTGATAGCGGTGGCTGCTTGGGCAATCCTTTTCCTGACAAAGACAGAGACTGTGGGGGATTCCGGTTCATCCGGTGAAACCGAGCCAATCACGATTCTGTGCGCTGCGGGGATGAAAAAGGCGGTGTACGATGCCAGGGAGCTTTATGAGAAGGAATTCGGACTGCCGGTCAATCTGACATACGGCTCCAGTGGCCAGCTGGAGGGCCAGCTCAGGATCCAGAAGGCCGGAGGAATCACCCAGGCCGATCTTTATATTCCTGCCGATTCATCCTTTTCGGAACGGACCCGGAAGGATGGTCTTACTGCCGAATCAATTCCACTGGCGCGCTTCAAGGTGGTCCTGGCTGTGCCTGAGGACATGGAGCAGCCCCCCGGATCA
>JAUIAG010000226.1 GCA_030425355.1 Verrucomicrobiia bacterium | reverse complement strand
CCTGGCGGACTGGATGTCGGCAGCGGAAGCGAGGCCGATGTGCGGAGCGAGATCGAAGCTGTTCTGGCCGGCGTTTTCATTCATGCCGACGGGCGGGAGTTGGACGCTTCGGGTAAGGGGCGCGACAGTAATGGATATGGTCGCATTGTAAGTCCTTCCCGCAACCGAGACGATCTCCATTGTGATGATGGTGTTCCCGAACTTGTCCGTTCCGGGCTGATAGATGAATTGTCCACTGACTATGGACAGCACCTGCAGCAGGGATGAATTGCTGTTGGATACAATCCTTGCCGAGGCAATATCACCTGCCGAACCAAGACCGAGATGCGGAGCCAGATCAAAACTTCTCTGCCCGCTGTTTTCTTCGATTCCTACCGCCGGCAACTGCACATTTCGAATCCCCGGCCTGACGGTCAGCTCCAGCGATGCAAGCCATGTGCGTCCGGAAACGCCATTGACACTGATCCTGATGGTTGTCGTGCCAAACTGGTTGGCGGCCGGCTGATAAATGAACTGCCCGTTGGAGACCGAAGCAGTCTGGAGCAGGGCGGGGTTGGAGTTGGCAGTGACCTGCGCGGACTGAATTTCCGAGGCGGAACCCAGCCCGAGAAGCGGGGGCAGAGCGAAGCTGTTCTGGCCGCTGTTTTCATCGACACCAATGGGAGGAAACTGGACGTTTCGGAGGACAGGATTGACGGTGATCCTGAGAGTGGCATTCCATGTTCTGCCCGTCGTGGAAATCACCTGGATCACGAGGTCAGTGGCACCAATGGCGTTGGCAGCCGGCTGATAGATGAACTGCCCGTTGGAGACGGAAGCGGTCTGGAGCAGGGCGGGATTGGAGTTGGCAGTGACCTGCGCGGACTGAATTTCCGAGGCGGAACCCAGCCCGAGAAGCGGGGGCAGAGCGAAGCTGTTCTGGCCGCTGTTTTCATCGACACCAATAGGAGGAAACTGGACGCTTCGGAGGACGGGATTGACGGTGATCCTGAGAGTGGCATTCCATGTTCTGCCCGTCGTGGAAATCACCTGGATCACGAGATCAGTGGCACCAATGGCGTTGGCGGCCGGCTGATAGATGAACTGCCCGTTGGAGACGGAAGCGGTCTGGAGCAGGGCAGGGTTGGAGTTGGCGGTGACCTGCGCGGACTGAATTTCCGAGGCGGAAGCCAGACCGAGGAGCGGAGCCATGGCGAAGCTGTTCTGACCTGAATTCTCATCAACGGCGATGCCCGGGAACTGTGCATCCCTGACGATGGCCTTGACGACCATGTAAATGCTGGCGTTGTAGATGCGGCCGCTGGTGGTCAGAATCTTCAGTCCAAGCGTCACCGTACCGAACTGATCAGTGGCCGGCTGGTAATGGAGCCGTCCCGACCTCACGGCAATGGTCTGCATGAGCGACGGGTTGGTGCTTGAGACCAGTTCTCCCGACTGGATTTCTGAAGCTGATGCCAGTCCGATATGTGGAGCGAGATCGAAGCTGACTTCCGGAGCATTCTCATTCATGCCGACTGCGGGCAGCTGGACATTGATGGTTGCCGGATCCACGCGGACAGAAAAGCTTCCGTTATGCACCGCTGTCGTGGAGACGATGCTCATGCTGATTGTTGTCGACCCCGTTGAATTCGCGGCCGGCTGCAGCACCAGCTCACCATTTGTCAGGGTGAGAACAGCCAGAAGTCCCGGATTCGAGTTGCCGTTTATTGAGAACGACTGGATCTGGGAGGGACTGGTCAGTCCGAGCGCTGACAGCATGCTCCTTGTGGTCTGGGACGAATTTTCGAGAAGAACGATTTCGGGATAGGAAAAGCTGACTGCGTTCTGCTGCACCACGAGGTTGACGTAGCCGCGGTAGATCACTCCGGTGCGGGCAAGGAATGTGATGTGAACGGCACTTGTCCCCTGCTGACCGGCCGCCGCCTTGAAATAGAAAAATCCATTTTCCAGCCGGTAGGATTGGAGCAGTGATGAATTGGTGATGCTGGTGACGGACCAGTCGGCCACCTCGCTTACACTGCCAAGGCCAAATGCCTCAAGCATGTTGAGGGACTGTTCGGGCATGGAGGCAGTGATAACCTGGTCAGGAAAGTTGACATCGACCGGTGCCTGGTATTCGACAACGATTGGAATCACTCCGGTGTAGTTCCTGCCGGTGGAATCTGTTGCCTGAAACGACACGTTGGCTGAACCGGTGAGACCGAAAACCGGCTTGAAGATGTAATTCCCGTTTTCAAATCGCGAAATAACCAGCAAACCGCTGTTGGAATTCCCGGTGATGGCGATGGACGCCAGTTCGCCGGGGGAACTCAGTCCGAGGAAGGGCAGCATATTGAGGATCTGCTCCTGAACATTCTGCTTGATGGTCTGCACCGGAACACTCACCTGGGACGTGGATGCCTGCACGGCGATAGTCACGCTTCCGTTATAAGGCTTGCCGCCGGTGGTCATGGCCTGGAAAGACACCGTGTTGGACCCTGTTGAATTTGAGGCATGGTAGATCAGATTCCCGTTCTGGTAGCTGATCGAACTCAGGATCGCCGGATTTGTCTGGGCGGAAATGGAGAAAGAGGCAATGTCGGAAGGCTGGCCTGCATTGAAAAATGGGAGAAGGTTGAGCGAGTGGGGGCCACTGCCCTGGGAAATGTTCTGCTGTGGTATCGTGATTGTCTCGGACACAGCAGAGACTGTCACATTGAAAGACCCGTGATAGGGCTGGCCCTGGAAGTTCTGTGCGGTGAGCGAGATGAGTGCGGAGCCGAATTTCCCGGGAGCCGGCTGAAAGATGAAAGCACCGTTCTGCATCACGGCGGAACTGAAGAGGGACGGGTTTGAATTGCCGGTGAGATTCAGGACCGGAAGTTGTGACGGTTGACTCAGGTTGAAATACGGCAGAAGGCTGTAGGTTGTGATTCCCGAGCCCTCAGACACTGTCGTGTCGGGGATGACAACAGGCTGGGAAACCGGCGGCTGCACTGTGATTCCCATAGTCCCGACATATTTTTTACCCGATGAATCCGTGAAGGCCATCGACAGGGATGTGGTCCCCTGAACTCCGATAGCGGGAGTAAAACGAAACTGTCCCGAAGTGAACTGAAATGAAGAGATCAGTGCCGGGTTGGTGTTGCCGGTGACTGCGGCAGACAGAAGCTGCCCGGCGGATGAAAGTCCAAGTGAGGGCAGGAGATTCACCGACTGTTCCCCGCTGTTGAAGGGAACACTCTGCGAAGGCAGCTGAACCGTCTGAGGCGTCGGGTCGGGATTCGGATTGGTTACCGACCCGGCTCCATACACAGTCAGCCTGAGATTCTGCACATTGCCGACGGACCCGGACTGCAGGTCCCGGATAATCACTCTCCACTGTCCGTTGGGATTCTCCCCCCAGTGAAAGACGGACATGAATGGCCACTGCAGGAAATGAGGATTTGTGTCGTGGTTCGACGTGATGAGCTTGGAGGAGGTTCCCTGCGGAGAAATGAGCTCGATTTCCAGCTGTCCCCGCTGTGCATGGTAGATATCGGTCTGGAGGGTTACATGCTCGGTGCTGAAGCCCGATGCCGAGATATCAAAGGTGAAGACGGCGCCTCCTGCGTTGTTATCGGGTATTCCGATGCCCAAAGACTGTTTTTCGCTGACGATGGTCTGCTGGGGGCCAAGTTTCTGGCGGCTTGAGCTCCGGGCGAGGTTGACGGCGGCATTGGCATCGAGGATGCCGGCCCCATAAAGACGGTTGAAGCTCAGGCCTGCCCCGTTGGTCTGCCATCCCGGATTCCCGGTGTCTGACTTCCGGGCGGTTCGAATGAGGATGTCCTGGACATCCCGCCATCCAAGCTGTGGATTGGCCTGAAGCATGAGCGTGACAATTCCCGTTCCGGCAGCCGAGGCCGACGAAGTGGCACCAGTCAGGAGATAGGACTCCGTGCCGTTGGTGGTGAGGTAGCCAAGATGTACCGGAACCGTCCCGAGCAGGGCGGTGCTCCTTTCACTGAAGCTGCTTCGAACTCCATTGGACTGGGTTCCGCCAACGGCAATGGTGTAAATGGAGTTGGCATAGCCGTCTTTGTTGATGTCATCCTCGTCGCCCCCATTGCCGCCTGCCCAGACAAATACGGTTCCCAGGCCATTGCGGCCCTGAGTAGTGGCCTGCTGGAGAGCTGAACGTGCCAGCGGCCCGGGGCCTTCAAGGGTGTAGCCATTGTCCGATGGTCCCCAGCTGTTGTTCTTGACGAATATCAGTGAATTCTGATGCAGGAATGCCGAGGCCTCATTCGCGTCGGTCTGCAGCCCGGCTGTCAGTTTGATGCTGACCAGCGACGCGTTGAAGGCGATACCCGCAACGCCGATGCTGTTATTGCCCCTTGCGGCTGCTATTCCCGCGACGCCCGTCCCGTGAGAAAGTCCGGTAATGCCTCCATTGGTCGAATCGCCGCCGTTGTAATTCACGTCGATATCTGTCCGGAGATTCAGGTCCGCATGGCCCGGATTGATCCCGTCGTCCACGATGCCGATGATCATCCCATCGCCCCGGTAATTGTCCCAGACCGGAGCCACATTCAGGTCATAGGTCCCGCCGCTGGTATTGCGCAGCTGGATCTGATTCGGAAAAAGCGGGTCGTTCGGTATGAACCGGCTGGTGCTCTCCTTGCCGAGCAGCGGGTAAATATCTGTCACCAGGTCCTGCGCCTCGAAATTCACCATCGCCTGAAGACACTCCCAGCCGGTTTGAAACTCCACAAGCCATGTTGACTCAACCGGTGTCCCGGCCAGTTCCATCGGGACAATCGATGCTGGCTTTGGGGAAAACCATGTCTCACTTGGAACCAGTGCCCGGTCCGGCATCACAACGACGAGATGCTCCGTGCCGAAACGACGATTGGAGTCGCTGCGTTCCTCATCGGCAGGGTAGAGGACCGGAACGGCTCCCGATTGCTGGATAGCCCGGACCCCGGATGTCATCCTTGAAATCGAAGGATTGTTCTTCATCACCCGCATGGAGGCTTCACCCGCTTTGGTCGGCCGGAAGCCCGTTTCATCCACAGCCACTTCGAAAGCCTTTCGCACCACGCCATCACGCGCCCTCAGTTCCTGAGAATTCGAGTTGTGCTGGAAAGCTCCTGCAGCCAGCAGGAATATCCAAATCGCGATATGGAATTTTGATTTTGGTTGATCCACCATTGATAAAATTATTCCCCCTGTCGGGTTTGAGCCTTTCTTTCTTTTTGAGGCATTCCTGAACGGTTTTGAGACACTTTGTCCTGCTTCATCGGTCACTGACTGCGCTTCTTGAGAATTTGTTCTCCCCCGAAGGTTAGTATAATCCGGAAATGTGTCCATTTGCGAGCCAAACACTGCAGAGAACCAAATTAACCTGCAACCTCAACCGGTTGAGGAAGTTATAATCTGAGACCGGAAATCTATGATTTTTGAAGGGAATCACTTGTTTGTATGAATGAAAGCAATTCCTCTGAATCGACGGGCATTGGAGTGGTTGCATCGGATGGGCAGTCATGTTGCAACCGGATTCCCGGACGGCCGGCAATGTGAACACAGGCTGCATCTGTCAGCTTGCGGAAATAAATAAAACCTTCATATCGTTATCGGAAAACGCTGGCCGTCTCTCGGGCAGAAATTCTTATTGAAGGAATTCTCCGTCGAAGGCCGGAGAAAATAAATCCGGCTATTTGGAAAATTTTCTTAGCTTTCGACCCGGCGACCACGGATAATGCCAGCCCGTCAGTCTTGACAGACAACGTTTGAAACAACCGTTCAGCAAGCTGTGTCCCGAGATCGGACATATCCCATAACCATCGCGAAGAAGATGTACTTTTAATCCGGCGTCCGCCAGTTAATATTTTGCGTCCCCGACTAAATTGTGCATAGGATGCTGGATTGCAGGGACTTAGCTTTGGTTTTCTGCCTGAAACAAGATCTTTAACTGCCATTACAATAGTGAGAGCCTGTTCCAAAATGATCATGCACTGCCTGAAGTTCTCTTTCATCACCACCCTCGTACTGGCCTGCCTGACGAATCTGTCGGCCCAGGATCAATCCTCCCAGCCATACACCACCCCGGACTCCTCCGGTGCCCGGGTTGTGGAACCCGTCGTTCTTGGCGTTTTTGACGAATCGCCGACGGGCTCCCCGGCTTCCGCCAACGAACCTCAGATGCTGGAGATGTCCCTTGAGGAGGCTATCGAGATGGCACTCATGAACAACCTCGATCTTCAGATTCAGAAATTCAATCCGCTGATTGAGGGCTTCCGCCTGGAAGACGCTCTGGCCGGGTGGATCCCGAGTCTCCGCGGGCAGCTGACCAAAAGGGATGATTCCAACCCTGGCGGTATTAACCCGCAGACCAACGAGCCATTCCCGTCCAACCAGACTCAGTCGACTTTCATCCGTCCATCGCTTCAGGGTCTGCTGCCCATGGGAACAGCCTACACCATCAGTTTCGACACCATCGAAAGAAGCGGGGCATTCATTCCTGCCGAAAGACGATTCACGGGAAGCTGGACCGCGCAGGTCACCCAGCCCCTGCTTCGCGGGCTCCTGATCGACGAAACCCGGCGGTTCATGCGGGTGAGCCGCAAGAATGTGGAGCTTTCCTACACCCAGCTGGAGCAGACCATGATGCAGATCCTTCGCGATGTGGAAGTCGCCTACTTCGATCTGATCGCCAGCAAGGAAAACGTCAAGGTGCAGGAAATGGCTCTCGAACTCGGCCTCCAGACCCTCCGTGAAAACAGGAAACGCGTCGAGGTCGGAGTCATGGCACCGCTCGATGAGACGGAAGCCGAAGCCCAGGTGGCCACCTCACGGGCCAGCCTGATTCAGGCCCGCCAGGAACTCCGGAGCCGCCAGAACAACATCAAAAGGCTTATCTCCGATGATTTTGCCAGCATTTATGAAACCGATGTCATCCCTTCGGATAACCTCGTTCCGCCGGAGTTCGATTTCGACGTTTATGCCAGCTGGTCGCATGGACTGGTCAAGCGTCCCGAGCTTGTTCAGGCGCGTCTCCAGCTCGAGCGGCAGGATGTCATTATCAAATTCCAGAGAAACCAGAGATTTCCCCAGGTTGACCTCATTGCCAGTTACGGTGCCAACGGTGTGGACAGCAGCTACGGAAATCTCTGGACTGATTTCTCACGCCGCAACGACCCGTCCACCAGCTTCGGACTCCAGTTCCAGTTCCCGATTTACAACCAGGCCGCACGCAGCCGGCATCGCGCCGCCAAGGCCGAGAAGGAAATGATGATAGTTCAGCTCAAGAACCTCGAACAGCAGATCCAGGCTGAGATAGCTCAGAATGTCGACCTCGCGCGCTCGGCCCGTGAACAGCTGGCAGCTCAGGCCGAAGCCCGGCGCTTCGCCGAAAAGGCCCTCGAAGTCGAACAGGTCAAGCTCGCCAACGGCAAGTCAACCAGTTTCGTGGTTCTGAGACTGCAGCGTGACCTGACCCAGAGACGCGCCGATGAAATAGCCGCCATGGTCAATTACCGCCGCGCACTCACTTCCCTCTCCTTCAGCGAGGGCACCATCATCGAACGTAATGGAATCCTCATTGATTCCACCCAGAGAGATCCCGACTGATAACCGGAAGACCATTGGACCTGCGGCCGATTCTGACCGTGTCCCTTTACAATTCCCCACCTGCATCACCGGTATCCGACGGGTCGCCGGTCAGTGAATCCGTTTGTCACAGGGCTGCAATTCTGATATCCACTGTCCCTGCTCTTTTCACAGATACTGAAACCGCATGAGTGCAGCACCCCAAGGCCGGTGTTCTCCCGACCCGCATGAATTGCATTCGGGACCACAGGCCCCGGGCCCAACTCTGATGGCATGAACAAAGACCGCATTAAAGAAATCAATTCGCGCTACTGGAAATCCAACCTCAAGGTGGTGATTCCGCTTCTGATTATCTGGGCTCTCCTCGGATTTGTCCTCAGTATCGTGCTCGTCGAGCCGCTCAACAGCATCCGCTTCGCCGGATTCAAACTGGGATTCTGGATCGCCCAGCAGGGCGCCATGATCGGATTCATCTTCATCATCCTCGCCTACGCCATCATCATGAACAGGATCGACCGGAAATTTGAAGACGAAGTCCGCCAGGCTCAGTCATCCTCCGCGGATTCGGATCAGGATAACGGTCTGAACGGACTGCAGAATGGAGGTCAGGATGAATGAGACCGCATGGACCTACCTTCTGGTCACACTGACGTTCGGGATTTACATCGCGATAGCCATTTACACCCGGGTTGCAAGCACGCGCGGTTTTTACGTGGCCGGGCAGGGAGTCCCCGCCATTCTTAACGGCATGGCCACCGGGGCCGACTGGATGAGTGCGGCCTCCTTTATCTCGATGGCCGGACTGATTTCCTTCATTGGCTACCAGGGGTCCATGTTTCTGATTGGCTGGACGGGAGGATATGTGCTTCTTGCCATGCTCCTCGCTCCTTACCTCAGAAAGTTCGGGCAGTTTACCGTCCCGGATTTCGTGGGAGACCGATATTACTCCCGGTTCGCCCGTGTGGTGGCTGTCATTTGCGCTATTTTCATATCAC
>JAUIAG010000225.1 GCA_030425355.1 Verrucomicrobiia bacterium | reverse complement strand
TTATGCTCCTGCGGGGTGATCCCTGTCGCCATGGCGATAAGACGCCACGGTGCCAGCCGTGAATCGACCGTGTCATTCCTGACTTCGACGCCTCAGACCGGGGCCGACAGCTTTCTGGCCACTCTCGGACTTCTCGGAACTCCAATAGCCGTTATTCGCGTTGCCGTGGCCTTTGTCACCGGAGTGCTGACCGGCAGAGTTGTCGGAAGCATTTCCCCGGAAGATGAAAAAAAAGATGCCACCGGCACCCGGAAATCCTGCTGCTCCGGAGAAAAGCACAATCCGGAACCCCGGACGGGTTCCTGCTGTGATTCCACTCCCGGCCGGCAGCCGGATGAGTCTCAGTCAGCGCCATCCAAAGCCAGGCCGGGGTTTCTCGAATCCATGCATTACGGCTTCTGGACTCTGCCACGCGATATCAACAAACCACTGATTATCGGTCTCGCTATCGGAGCGGCACTCGGACTCCTCGGTTCCACCGAGCTGTTCTCCACTCTGTTCGAGAGATCATGGACAGGTTACGTCGTGTCCGCTCTGTTTGCCATACCACTTTACGTCTGCTCAACCGGGTCAATACCCATGGCCACCGGACTGGTTGCCATGGGGGCAACTCCCGGTGCCGCCATGACATTCCTGATACTCGGTCCAGCCACCAATGCCGTGACCGTTGCCAGTATTGCCTCGATCATTGGCAGAAAGGGGACCATCTTCTATCTGTCCATTATGACCCTGGTCGCCTTTGCCACCGGCATTGCACTGGACCTTGGCGGCATACCGATAAGAACAGATGCGCTTCACCCGCATCACGGCGAAGAGGTGCCATGGTGGAAAATCACCACGGGTATCCTGCTGCTGGCGCTGATGATCGGTCCCCTGCTGCCATACCGGCTCCTCAAGAAGAAGGGGAAAAAGTCCGCCGCCGACCAGCCTGGTGAAAAATCCTGCTGCAGCAGTCAACCGGACTATGCCAGCCTCAGGAGTGAGTCCGGGACGGAGGATGATTCCGGCTGTTGTTCGACCTCTCCAAATTCAGGGCAATGCCATTGATCTGGGGGTGCTTCTCACTTACTCTTGCCCCCATGGATCGAGGTAATCAAAGCGGAACTGATTCAGAGGGCGCGGGCCTCACATGGCTTGGATTTGCCATGCTGACCGTCTGTTGTTTTGGAGTCTATGGGAATTTTCTTCATTCAGGCCAGCTTGGCATGGCGGATCCGGTGAATGGACGTTTCAAGGCTTTCCTTTTTGTGGGCGCGGCCTACTTCCTGGTGGCGGTTCTGGCACCCCTGGGCATCCTTCTGGCCAAGAAGGCACCGATGCACATGACCATCAAGGGCATGTTTTTTTCATTTCTTGCCGGGTCAGCCGGAGCAGTGGGAGCTTTCGGCATTCTGCTGGCACTCGGCAACGGCGGGACTCCGGCAGTGGTCATGTCAATCGTGTTTGCCGGAGCACCGATCGTCAATGCCATCTATTCGATGATCACCCACCCGCCGGAAAAGGGTCTTTCCGCCCTGAAACCGCAGTTTTATCTCGGCATTCTGCTGGCGGCACTCGGCGGTGCGCTGGTCACTCTCAATAAGCCCTCCGGAGCCGCGAAACCGGCAGACACGCCGGCCACCGCCAAAGAGGAGTCCCACGCAGCCGCAGGATCAACACCGCCCAGCCACCTTCTCCGCGTCCGGTTGTGAAAATCCAGCGACCGACTGTCGAGGCACGCCAGACGGAAAAGCTACGCTCCCTTCTCAATGCCGTCATTCAGTCAAACAGCTTTTACCAGTCACGCCTGAAGGGAATACCGGCTGTTGACCAAATCAACGCCACCAACCTTCACCTCCACCTTCCCTTCACCACCAAGGCGGAAATAAGTGAAGATCAGGTCCGGAACCCGCCATTCGGCACCAACCTGACCCGGCCGCTGGACCAATACACCCGCTTCCACCAGACCAGTGGCAGCACCGGGAAACCCATCCGCTGGCTGGATACTGAAGAGGACTGGCAATGTATGCTTGAGTCGTGGAAGATGGTCTTCCATGCTTCAGGAGTGGTTGCTGGCGACCGGGTCTTCTTTGCGTTCTCGTTCGGTCCATTCCTTGGTTTCTGGACTGCATTTGAGGCAGCACATCAGTTGCAGGTCCTGTGCATACCAGGCGGCGGCCTGAATTCCTCCACCCGCCTCAAGGCCATTTTCGATAACCAGGCCACCGTTTTGTGCTGCACTCCCACCTATGCCATTCATCTTGGTTCGGTTGCGGCTGAATCGGGTCTCGATATGGGCCGGTGTCCAATCCGGCATATCATCGTTGCCGGCGAACCCGGCGGGTCGGTGAAGGCCATCCGGGAACGGATTGAATCGCTCTGGACCGGAGCCGTGGTTCATGACCATCACGGCATGACTGAGGTGGGCCCGGTCACATACCCCTGTCCGGAAAGACCCAACACGCTCCGCATCCATGAAGAGAACTACATCGCTGAAATCATAGACCCGCATACGCTGACACCACTGCAGCACGGGGAGACCGGTGAGCTGGTGCTGACAACCATCGCCAGGACAGGCTCCCCGCTGATACGCTACCGAACAGGCGATCTGGTGAGAGCGGTTCCCGGAAATGATTTTCACACAAGGCATCTCGGTCTGGATGGCGGCATTCTGGGCCGCGCCGATGACATGGTCATTGTCCGTGGCGTCAATATCTTCCCATCCGCTGTGGAGGCGGTTCTCCGGGGATTTCCTGAAATCGATGAATTCCAGGTTGCTGTGGATGAATCAAAGCCGATGACCGAGATTTCCGTCACAGTGGAAATTTCACCGGGTTCCGGGGACACTGATGAATCATTGCGCCAAAGGATTGAGACCGCCCTCCGTGATTACTTCAACCTCCGCATCCCCGTCAGTCTTGCTGAACCCGAATCACTCCCCCGCTTCGAAATGAAATCCCGCCGGTGGAGAAAAATCCTGCCATCAGAATAGTCAAGCCTGAGGCGGTCCGTGTGCCAGGAACCGCGGATCAGGATTCATCATGGCAGAACTGTGAGCAGAAACTCCAGTGCGGGTCACTCACGGCGACGGGCTGTCGGGTTTCAAGAAACTCAATAACTCCCTCCACGTTGTCGGTAATACCAAGGACCTGATGGTAGTCCTTTCCGCGCGCCAGGGTCTCAAGCAACGGGTAAACAGGCTTCTCATGCGTCCAGAAATGGCAGTCGAGGAAAATCATCGGACTGGCATATCCCGTTGTCAGATAATGGTTCTGTGCCGCGTCCTGAAATATTTCCTGGATGGTGCCGGCACTTCCCGGGGCATAGACAATTCCATCGTGAGCCACGGTGATAAGCCCTTCCTCACGGATGCTGTTGGAAAAATACTTGGCGATGTGCGAGGCAAACGGGGTCGGCGGCTCATGCCCATAATGCCATGTTGGGATCCCGAGGCTGTCGCCCGGATCGATTGAAGCATCCAGCAATGACAGAACCTCAAAAGCAGCCGCCAGCCACATTCGGTCCCGGTAGTCCGGAGCCTTGGCAAGAATGCCAATGGCCTCATCCATCACGGATTCGGGGTGGTTCACCAGCAGGGCACCCAGATGAGTTGCTTCCATGGCACCGGGACCGCCGCCGCTGATCATCAGATAACCCATGGCGGTCAGTCTCCGTGACAGCAGCGCGACTTCCCGATACCGGGGGTCATTCCGCTTCATTGAATGCCCCCCCATCACCGCGACTCTTTTCAGCCCTTTTCTCTCCTCCAGAAATTCATAAAGGGCATCCGTAATGCACTGATCGTGAATCCTCTGGAAAAGTCCGTGGATTATGGATTGAGTTTCAGCACCGCCATTCTGACGCCAGTATTCATATACCTCGGCATCGGTGCAGTCACAGTAACTGCATGGATCCCCACCATCAAAAGCATCAAAAAGCTCTATTGGGTCATAGAGGCGGTTCCGGAATGGGATGTATGGAATCTGAGGTATCTGCTCCATCACGTGTGCCCCACGCTGTACCAGATCAATCATGCAGTCCCGGTCCATCCGGCAGCCCAGAAAGAAGGAATGCTGGACGTCCCGGTTTGCCAGAAGCTCACAGCCCTCCCGCAGGTCCACTCCCTGTATGGCAACCCCCTCAAGGCTCATCCCGGTTTCCAGAAATTCAACCAGCTCACTCCTGTCGTGTATCTCGATCATTTTTTGCTTTGGTTTCCCAATCACACCCGACTTCTCACGGTTAAAACAAGAAAATTCACCGCAACATATTTCATATGGCTCACCGCAGATGATTGTCCGATGGCACCTGCACCCGGGGAATGTCAGGGCGGAAAATAAAAAGGGCCACTCCAGTAGGAGCGGCCCTGCAGGTAAGATGATATCTGTTGTTTTTTGAGAAGTCTGTCCCTGCGGATCAGTACATTCCCATGTCACCAGGTCCGTGACCATGCCCACCGGCTTCAGGCTTTTCATCCTGAGGAATCTCGGTGATGAGGCACTCGGTGGTGAGGAGCAGACCGGCGATGGAAGCGGCGTTCTGCAGCGCGGTGCGGGTCACTTTCTTCGGATCGACAACACCGGCTTTGATGAGGTCGGTGAATTCACCGGAAGCGACGTTGTATCCGTCATTGCCCTTGCCGGCCTTGACTTTTTCAACAACGATGGAGCCTTCCACACCGGCGTTGTTGCAGAGAGCACGAAGTGGCTCTTCGATGGCACGCAGGATGATGTTGACACCAATCTGCTCGTCGCCTTCAAGCTGCAGTTCCTCGATGGACTTGGAGCAGCGCAGCAGGGCCACGCCACCGCCGGGAACGATGCCTTCCTCGACAGCTGCACGGGTGGCATGAAGGGCGTCTTCAACGCGGGCCTTCTTCTCCTTCATTTCGGTCTCAGTTGCGGCACCGACATTGATCACGGCAACACCGCCGGCGAGCTTGGCCAGACGCTCCTGAAGTTTTTCACGATCGTAATCGGAAGTGGTTTCCTCGATCTGGCGGCGGATCTGATTGACCCGGCCCTGAATGTCGGAAGACTTGCCGGAACCTTCGACGATAGTGGTGTTTTCCTTGTCGACGATAACGGACTTGGCGCGGCCGAGGTCTTCGACGGTGACATTCTCAAGCTTGATGCCGAGATCTTCAGTGATGCAGCGGCCGCCGGTGAGAATGGCGATGTCCTCGAGCATGGCCTTGCGGCGGTCTCCGAATCCGGGAGCCTTGACGGCGCAGACATTCAGTGTGCCGCGGATCTTGTTGACAACCAGTGTTGCCAGGGCTTCACCCTCAACATCTTCGGCGATGATCAGGAGAGGCTTGCCGGACTTGGCGCACTTCTCGAGCAATGGCAGGAGGTCTTTCAGGCTGCTGATCTTCTTCTCGAAGATGAGGATGTAGGCATCATCCAGCTTGGCTTCCATGCTGTCGCTGTCGGTGACGAAGTAGGGAGAAAGATATCCCTTGTCGAACTGCATACCTTCAACAACGTCAAGGCTGGTCTCAATGGACTTGGCTTCCTCAACAGTGATGGTGCCGTCCTTGCCGACCTTGTCCATGGCATCGGCGATAATTTCACCGATCTCGGAATCCCAGTTGGCTGAAACAGTGGCAACCTGCTTGATTTCTTCCTTGTCTTTGACCTTCTTGGAGATCTTTCCGAGCTTGTCGACGGCTACGTCAACAGCCTTGAGGATACCACGCTGGATGCTGATCGGGCTGGCACCGGCAGTGACATTGCGCAGACCTTCGCGATAGATGGCCTCAGCCAGGACTGTCGCTGTGGTTGTTCCGTCACCGGCGTTGTCGCTGGTCTTGCTGGCGACTTCGCGGACCATCTGGGCGCCCATGTTTTCATAAGGATCCTCGAGTTCGATTTCCTTGGCTACGGTCACTCCATCCTTGGTAACTGTGGGAGAACCGAACTTCTTGTCGAGAACCACGTTGCGGCCCTTCGGTCCAAGGGTTGCCTTGACCGCGCGGGCCAGTTTACTGACTCCACGAAGCAGTGACTGACGTGCTGCTTCATCAAACTGCAGTTGCTTAGCTGACATATCTATTTCTTATTTCTGGTTAATTTATTTTCGTTAAATCTGGTTTGTGCTGTTGGTTTTCAAACGTGTCTGATCACACAACGGCCCCGACCATCGGCCAAATGCATCGATTACTCGATGATGGCGAGAATCTCGTCAGAGCTCAGGATCTTGTATTCCTTGCCGTCGATCTTGATTTCGGTTCCGCCATACTTGCTGGTCAGGACCTTGTCTCCTACTTTCACTTCGAACTCGACTTTCTTGCCGTCTTCGTCGGTCTTGCCGGTTCCGAGTGCCACAACCCGACTTTCAGTCGGTTTTTCCTTAGCGGTGTCCGGGATGATGATCCCGCCCTGCTTCTGTTCAGTTTCTTCAATGGCTTCCACCAGTACGCGGTCGCCGAGGGGTTTTACCTTTAGTGCCATATATTTATTATTGATTTGTTAGGGTAGATTTTTTCGGTCAGGCATTCTTTTGCCAGCACCCGCTGCCGTCGGAGAATGCTGACCATTCAGGTTATTTGTTTCCGACATCCTTTTTCCGGCCAGCCATTCCTCATCGGTTCTTCAACGCGATTTGTCCTGACTGTTCCGGACTTTGAAATCCTCTCCATCATGTCATCCTGCCGATCACTCGTATGGAGAGCATCCGGGAGGAAAATAAGAGCCGGAGACGACCCGCGTCCCCGACTCACGGGCTGGAATTATTTCTTGTTATCATCGACGACTTCGGCGTCGATCACGTCGTCGTCACCTGACTTGCTGCTGCCAGAACCGGACGAATCCGCGGTTTTACTCTGGCCTTCAGCATCGGCTCCGGCCTCACCGCCCTGGCTCTGCTGAGCCATGGCCTGATAGATTTCCTGAGCCACTTCCTGCAGGGTCTGCATTTTTGATTTGATGGCTTCGATGTCCTGACCCGCGAGGGCGTCCTGAAGCTGCTTCAACGCCGGCTCGACCTTTTCCCTGACCGGGGCCGGGATCTTGTCCGCGTTGTCCTTCAGCATTTTTTCAATCTGGTAGGCAACGTTGTCGGCCTGGTTGCGGGTCTCAATTTCCTCACGCCGTTTCTTGTCCTCTTCGGCATGCTGCTCGGCATCGCGGGCCATGCGCTCGATGTCCTCCTTGCTCAGACCCGAGCTGGCTTCAATGGTGATCTTCTGCTCCTTGCCGGTGCCAAGGTCCTTGGCACTGACATTCAGAATGCCGTTGGCATCGATATCAAATGTGACCTCGATCTGCGGCGTTCCGCGGGGTGCCGGCGGGATATCGGACAGGTTGAAGCGACCGATAGTCTTGTTGTCCCTGGCCAGCTGACGTTCGCCCTGGAGCACGTGGATTTCAACGCTGGGCTGGTTGTCGGATGCAGTCGAGAAGACTTCAGACTTGCGGGTCGGGATGGTGGTGTTGCGTTCAATGAGCTTGGTGGAAACACCTCCGAGAGTTTCGATCCCGAGAGAAAGTGGAGTCACATCAAGGAGCAGGACGTTGTTGACGTCTCCCTTGAGCACCCCGCCCTGGACGGCTGCACCGACGGCCACAACTTCATCGGGATTGACTCCCTGGTTGGGCTTCTTGCCGATCAGGGACTCTGCAGTGGCCACAACCTTGGGCATCCGGGTCATCCCTCCAACCAGAACCATCTGGTCGATGTCGCCGCTGCTCATGTCGGCGTCCTTCATACAGGCCTGGGTCGGTCTCTTGGTCCGTTCGAAAAGATCTTCACAGATCTGCTCCATCTTCGAGCGGCTCATGGTCATATCAATGTGCTTCGGCCCGCTCGAATCGGCAGTTATGAAAGGCAGTTTGATGTCGTATTGCTGACTGCTTGAAAGAGCGATTTTTGCTTTCTCTGCTTCCTCCTTGATCCGCTGAAGAGCGTCCGGCTGGTTCCGGAGATCCATGGAATTGTTCTTTTTGAAATCATCCAGGATGTAATCCATGATGGCGTTGTCCCAGTCATCACCTCCAAGGTGGGTATCACCATTGGTTGCACAGACCTCGAAGACCCCGTCTCCAATCTCGAGGATTGAGATATCAAATGTTCCACCGCCAAGGTCGTAAACAGCGATTTTCTCATCTGACTTGCGGTCCAGACCGTAGGCAAGGGAAGCTGCCGTGGGTTCGTTGATGATGCGAAGGACTTCAAGACCGGCGATGGCACCAGCATCCTTGGTGGCCTGACGCTGGGTGTCGTTGAAGTAGGCGGGAACGGTGATGACTGCCTGAGTGATTTTCTCCCCAAGACGGTTTTCCGCGTCGGCTTTCAGTTTACTGAGAATCATCGCGGAAATTTCCGGCGGGCTGTACTGCTTCTTCTCGCCGCCAACCTCAACCTCAATGGCACAGTCACCGTTGTCGGCGCGGACCACAGAATATGGAACGCGCTTCACCTCTTCGCCCACTTCATCAAACTTGCGTCCCATGAAGCGCTTCACTGAAAAGATCGTATTCCGTGCGTTGGTCACTGCCTGACGCTTGGCCGCATCACCCACCAGTCGCTCCCCACTCTTCGTAAATGCAACAACCGACGGAGTCGTGCGCTTGCCTTCGGAGTTCTCCAGCACCACAGGATCTCCCCCAT
>JAUIAG010000224.1 GCA_030425355.1 Verrucomicrobiia bacterium | reverse complement strand
CTCGGCCAGTTTTTCGGAAAAGCCCGTCATCACGCCGTAGTAGTATTCCCGGCGGTTTTTGTCTGAGCGCAGTCCCCGTTCCTTCTTGAATTCTTTCCACAGTTCCGGAAGCAGTCTGTTGAAGTAGTTATAGACATAATCCGCCATGGCAAGGTTCTCCGGGCGGCCGTGAGCGAGGGGGACATTTCCCAGAGTTATCCGGTCGCGGATGAGTGACGGGACCCATATCACATCCACAAAAAAATACTGCTGCAGGATACTGAGGAGTTTTTTCTCCCATCGTTCAAACCGTGCTTTGGCCGGCCCGACTTCCATCACCCGGTAGGGCCTTTCCGCTGCGTCGGCGTCGGAACGGAGGTCGGCCTCGGAGATCTGGTGCCGAAGCAGAAGCTCATGTGCCTTCTTCATCGCCAGCTGTGCCTCATGCTCGTTCGGGCTGGCGGCCAGCGACAGCAGCTTGGAAATTTTCTCAACAACCGGATTGCGTTCCACTGCCCGGCCGCCTTCCTGACTGTCTGCCGGATCGTAATACCAGCTCTCTCCGGCATGCGCCGGAACTGCCAGCCGCCTGCAGGCATGCTGAAAGGCTTCCCCGTGCGGAGTCTCATCCGCCACCATCAGAACCTCCTGCACATACTGATGCGCCATTTCATGCCTGAGTGTGTCCATCACCCGTGTCCACGGGTGTTCCATGACGTGCTCCAGAGAGATTCCAATCAGGCGGCTGTCCCCGTCCCAGTAACCAAAGCGGCTGCGGCCGGAGTAGAGCCGGATCATCGGCGGCCTGAGGGATGAATTGAGGTAGTAGCTGTTGAAGAAACGCCACTGATCGAGAATCACCAGGGTCAGTTTCTGTTTCACGTCCTCCTCCATGCTCATGGGGGGAGCTTAGGACACTGATGCGGGTGGATTCCAGAAAAACCGGGGCACGGGTCGGGGCCGCATTTCTTTTTTGAGTTTGACCCCCGCTGAGCCTGTGGCTAAGTTTCCCGGTCCAAATTGAAATAAAATGCTTCAATTCATACGCAAACATCAAGTTCTTGGCGGACTGCTGCTTTTTCTCGTGATTGCGAGTTTCGTGGTTTTCATGGTCCCGGATGGCGGTAATCCCTTTTCAGCAATGCGGGGAGGGGTTGGTCTGGGCAAAATCGACGGAAAGCCGGTGACCGAAACGGAACTGATCAAGGCGCAGAAGATGACGAGGCTTTTCCGGACTCTTTACCCGCAACAGACCCGGCAGATTGACGAAAACCGAGAAGTTTTCTCAAGGCTTGTCCTGCAGCGGCGCATCGACCAGATGAACATCGAGGTGCCGATGGAGTCGGTTGCCGAACGCATCAAGCTCAATTTCGCCGACCCCCAGTCCGGAAAATTCTCCAAGGAACAATACGATCAGGCGGTGGAATATCTGAACAGCCGCCGATTCACCGAACGCGACCTCTCCGAGTTTATCGAACAGGAACTGGCCCGCGAGCAGCTTATCCGTATGGTTTCCCTGGCCGACATGATGGTCACCCCCACCGAGGCCAAGGAAGTCACCCGCCGTGAGCAGCGCAGAGCCCGCGCCAGCATGGTGGTATTCAACGGCACAAACTACACCGACAGGATTGAACCGACCGTCGAGGAGCTACAGCAATACTACACCAACAACATGGCCTCCTACAGGACACGCGAAAAGCGCTCGGTGACCTACCTCGAGTTTCCATCCTCGCAGTTCATGCAGGAAGCAGCCGCGTCCATCACCAACCTTCAGGACCGGGTGGATGCCACCTATGAGTTCCGCAAGGATTCCATGACAGATGATGAGGGCAATCCGCTGCCTGAAGCCGAAGCCCGCCAGCAGATCCGCGAAACCATCCTTGAACGTGTATCCCTGAGTCTGGCCCGCACTGCCGCGGCTGATTTCTCAAACTCGGTGGCCGGGCAGCTGAGCGACACCAACCTGACACTTGCCGCCAAGGCGGATGTCCTCAGGAGCCAGGCGCTGATCCGTGGCATTGAAGCACAGACCACACCCCTCTTTGAACAGTTCGGAGGCATTCCCAATCTCGATGCCGGACCGGAGTTTGCTTCCGCAGCCTTCCGATTGACCATCTCCGAACCATTCACGCCGCAGCCGGTTGAATCCGGCGGATCGCTGTTTCTCATGGCCCTTAACCAGATCCAGGAGCCGGAAGTTGAGCCTTACGAAGCTGTTGAGGCGCGTGTGAAGTCCAGCTTCACCCGCGACCGCACCCGCGAGCTGCTCAAGGAGGACGCGGAAGCCTATCTGAACAGCCTCACCAACCAGATTCAGGCCGGATCCACCACCTTTGAGGAATTCGCCGCCTCTCAGGACAAGCAGATTGTCGAAGTCCCTGAATTCTCCCTGCAGACGACAACCCTGTCGAATTTCAACTCTGTGATCAGCCTCGGCACTATCAAAAATACAGCCTTCGGACTGGCACCCGGCGAAGTCAGCCGCTTTGTCGCCTCCGGCCAGAACGGCTATATCCTCCAGCTTGAAGAATACCTTCCCGCCGATGAGGCCGACATCGAATCCGAATACACCAACACTGTCACTCAGATCCGCATGCAGATGAGGACCGGTTCAGGCGGGTATTCCGACTGGATCCAGAAGGAAATTGTTGAAGCCGGTTTCGAAGTTGCGGAAGAGTAATCCATCCGCATTCAGTTTCAGCTCTTACCGCATGAGCGACAGCAGACCTGCCTTTTCCGGGCAGGTTTCATTTTGCCCGGTGCGGATGCGGATGCTATCATCATGCTCCCGCTTCAAGCAGGATGAACCTGTTGCGGCTGACCACTGCTGGTGAATAATAATCAAAACAAGATTTTCAAGATTTCCTCCCGTCCAACCCGTGATTACTGGGAAATACCGGTGCTGTACGAGGACGATGAGGTATTTGTCATAGACAAGCCTGCCGGGCTGAACGTGCGCCAGGACTCCGAGGACCCCGAAGCACCGGCTCTCAACCTTCTCTTCGTCGACCACATCCAGAGAAAAGTCCCCTGGACACTGGAATATGAAACTCCCTTTCTGAAGGCCTGCCATGACCTGGATGCCGAGGCTTCGGGAGCGCTGATTGTGGCGCGATCGGAGGCAGTGCACGCTGCCATCCATGAGCAGTTTTATGGCAACAAATTCATTGTTGAATATCAGATCCTGATTCAGGGCGCGCCGATTGAGGAGTCCTTTTCCGTCGATGCGGGGGTCGGTCCGCACGGCAAGAGACCCGGGCTTTACTGTGTCAGCAAATCCCGCGGCAAGAAATCGCTCAGCCGGTTCCGGGTGACCGAGCATTTCACCGGATATTCCCTTTTGTGGGGCGAATGCACCCCCAACCGCCTGCACCAGGCGCGTGTGCACCTCCGCTACCTCGGCCCGTCTCTTGTGGGGGATACACTCTACAACGGTGCCCCTCTGCTTCTTTCAAGACTCAAGCCCAAATACCGGGCCAAGAAGAAACGCGAGGAGCGGCCCCTCATCAACCGGCCCGCCATCCACTGTTCGCGGGTGCATTTCACCAATCCGGTCACCGGTCAGGAAGTCAGCGTCGAATGTCCGCTCCCGAAAGACATGGATGTTGGCCTGAAATATCTGCGGCAGTACGCCGATCCGGCAGGGTATTCCGAGCCTGAATCATGGACCGGGTCGCTGGACGATTACGAACCGGAATCACCCACCACAGACATCGATCAGGACTGAAAGCCGGCAGGTTTCATAAGGCGGAAGCCGGCGCATCAATCGACCATTCATGAATGTAGTTTACTTCGATATTGAAACTCAGCGTTCAGCCAATGACGTCGGCGGATGGTCCAACGCCCGCGATATGGGCGTCAGTGTCGGCGTGACCTATAACACCGGAAGCGGAAAATATAATATTTATCCGGAATCCGGGGTTGATGATCTGATTGAGGAACTTTCGCGTGCTGATCTCGTCGTCGGATTCAACATTCTCCGTTTTGACTACGAGGTGCTTCACGGCTATACCATCCTCGACCTGACCCAGCTTCCCACTCTTGACCTGCTGGTTTCCATTCAGGAGAAGATCAACCACAGACTGTCCCTTGATGCTGTGGCCTCAGCCACCTTCGGTGCGGAGAAGACCGCCGACGGTCTGCAGGCCATCCGATGGTTTCAGCAGGGTGAACTGGTCAAAATCGCCGAATACTGCTGCTTTGATGTTAAACTCACCAAAATGGTCCACGATTTCGGTGTTGCGAACGGGATGATCTTCTACGAAAACAAGTTCGGACAGGTTCAGAGTGTTCCAGTGGACTGGTAGGTTTCCGAAGCTCCACCCTGAACTAGAGCTTGCGGCTCAGCTCACTGAGCCTGCGCTTCTCGGCTCCGCTCAGCGAATCCATGCCCGAACGCGACACCTTGTCGAGCAGGTCGTCGAGCTCCTTTTTGAGGTCTGCTTTTTCCACTGCCTGGTCATACCTCTGAAACCTCTCGGAGGGCTCCGGTCTGTCCCGCCGGACCGCGGCTTTCAACTCACTTATCTGTTCACGAAAAAACCACCCGAACGCAGCCAGTGCCCCAAGAGCGGTCATCGCCCAGAAAAACTCCGGATTTCTGGAAACAGCCTCGGGGAATATAACTGCCACAGTCAGAAATCCGGTGACAGCTCCGCCGATGTGGGCACTGTGTCCGACATTGTCGAGTCTTCGCTTCAGGGCGAGGTAGCTGACCACGAGGTAGGCGATGGCAAACACCGGCGCCGGGATTCCGATCCCGGGAAGGAACAGTGGCTGAACTGAACCGCCATAAACCTGGAGGGATGCGAAAATAACCCCGAGGACGCCGCCCGAGGCTCCCAAAGCCTGGTAATCTGATTCGTGACGGTGGATGAAGAGCGAAAGTAAGCTGCCGCCAAGTGCCGAGAGGAGGAAGACCAGTGGCAGGAACCACCAGCCGCCTGCGTATTCCAGAACCTCCCCCCAGATAACCAAGCCCACAACATTGAAGGTGAAGTGTGCCCAGTCGGCGTGGATGAAAGCGCTGGATATCAGGCGATAGTATTCCCCCAGCGTGCGGATCCGGAAGCTGCTGAAGATCCAGGCATCCATCACCAGCGGATTCTGAAAAGCCACCACTGTCCGCCACAGTATCAGTCCGCACAGCGCAATCAGTGAAAATGGAACCGCGGAGTTCATCAGATTAATCCAGTCGCTCAAGGGGATACATCCGGGCGTGATGACAGGTCAGTTTCTTGAAATCGATCTGAATGACAATTCGCCGGCCGGGGTATCTGAATAAAAACAGACTCAGGGTTCGGTGCCGGAATTCTGCTGCATCAACTGCCTCGGGGAGCTGTTGGTCATTCCCGGATCATCGACAAACATACTGTCCCGGGCCCCTCCCGGTGGATTGAAATGAAACCACACCGAGACCGCCGTCACGGTCACGAAAAGTCCGACCACCAGCGCGCCAATTGCCATTATTTCCAGTGGCGGCCTTCGTTTGCTCGATTCATCGCTCATTCAATCACAGGTTAAGGAGCAGTCGGGAGATTGCAATCCTCCTCAGCTTCCGGCAGACATGGCACATGCTTCACTGTTGAAAGGGCCAGAGGGACTCGCCGTCTATCTCATCCATGGTCCGGATCACATCCTCCATCAGGATGGAATCCCGTCCGGATTCCATTGCACGGCTCTTCGCCGATTTCAGTATTTTTTCAATGGTGCCCGAAACGCGTCTGTGCTCTTCCACCGGTATTTCGTAGATGGGTCGTTCAATTGACTCGACCGACCCGCTTGCCTGCGCACGGTTCATCAGGAGCAGGTGCAGACGCTTGCGCATCAGAGCCGCTTCCTGCAATGGCAGCAGATCCGATTTCTTTTCCAGAGTCGATTCAATAAGACTCGCAAGCTGATTGGAGGTCATAGCGATGCTCTGTCCATTTATAAAATTCATTCAAATATCTGTAAATCAGCGAGTTGGGAAAAAATTCTGCATTTTCCAGTGCCGGTGTTGATGTCAGGTGGCATCGGTGGCCCGGCCGGGGGGCGGCGGGGAGGTGTGGCGGCAAAGCGTCATTAAAAAATCGATTTGAGTCACGTCGATTGAATTCCGCTAAACGCTAAATGTTGGCGCGGGGGTGAATGATCCAGTAGTTTCTCACCAGACCCTGCGGTCGCCCCCGGCGGGCGGCAAGGAAGAAAGGCACAACGATTACGAAAATCAGAAACATCATCTTTGACTGGTCCGGTACACTGGTGGACGACCTTCCGGCTGTCTGGCAGACGACCAATCACATTCTCAAGCGGGCCGGGAAGTCACCGCTGACCCTCGATGAATTCAGGCTGGAATTCACCCTTCCATTTGCGAGGTTTTATGAGAATTACCTTCCGGGCCACAGACTGGAGGACCTGGAAAGATGGTGGCATGAATTTTTTCCCGGTGTTGAGCACCTTGTCGAGCCACTGTCCGGGTCACGCGAGTTCCTGGAGTTTGCCAAGGACCATGGCCTTCGGACCTTCATTTGCAGCGCTATTCATTACAACCAGTTTTCCACCCAGTCGGAGCGCTCCGGGTTCATGCACCTGATTGACGCCCCCTACATTGAGATCAGCGATAAGACGGAGAGGATCCACCACATCCTTGAGGAAAATGATCTGATTCCCGGGGAGACCCTTTTTGTCGGCGACATGGAGCATGACGTTCAGGCGGCCAGGGCCGGGAAGATCTGGAGCTGCGCCGTGCTCACCGGCTACAACGGTCTTCGTCAGCTCCGCGAAGCCGGCCCGGACCTCATTGTCGAAAACCTTGCCGAGCTCCGCAAAATCCTCACAGCCCGACAGTTTGTCATCCCGCCGGCATCGTCCATTTACACCCCTGAGGAGGAGATGGCCGGGACCCGGGTCATGGAAGCCCGGCCCGTCTCCACTGTCGGAGCCCTCATTTTCAATGACAAGGGTCAGGTCCTCATGATCCAGACGCATAAATGGTCGGACCTCTGGGGCATTCCCGGTGGGAAGATCCGTCACGGGGAATCCGCCACCGACGCACTGGTTCGCGAGATAGATGAGGAAACCAGTCTGAAAGTTGAGAATACCCGCTTCGTCCTCGTTCAGGACTGCATCAACAGTGGTGAATTCTATCGCCCGGCCCATTTCCTGCTTCTCAATTATACTGCACTGGCCCCCGGGCATCAGACCGTCCGGCTCAATGAGGAAGCCCAGAATTTTTCCTGGGTCGACCCTGCAGAGGCCCTCTCCATGGACCTCAACACCCCGACCAGAATTCTTCTTGAGGCTGTCATCGGTGGCAACCGTTCACCGGACACCGTCTCTTCACAGATGCCGGCGACGGGTTCACAACCAATTCTTCAGACCATCTCCGTCAACGGACTGGAACTTTTTGTTCATATCGGCGTTCCCGACTGGGAAAGGACCCGTCCGCAGAGACTTCTTCTGGACCTTGAGTTTCCGGTGGACGTATCCGTGGCCGCCCGCACGGATGACCTCTCCCGGACCACCAATTACGCGTCACTTGTTGCGGAAGTGACCCGATTTGCCGGGAGCGGGTCGTGGAAGCTCCTCGAGAAATTCATTGAGGACCTGGTCAGAGACCTGCGCAGCCGCCATGGAATTCCTTCAGGGAAAGTCAGGGTCGTGAAGCATGTGATGGCTCAGACCGACAGTATTTCTGTTTCGCGGGAATGGGGCTCCGGAGAACCGGTGCGCATTCCCTGACTGCGGCTGACTCAATCCATGCTCAACGGAGTCAGATCAAACTTGTGAAATGCCTTCCGCTGGTCCGGGCTGCGTGAATAGACCGCCTGAAACCCCGTGGTTTCCCGGAAATCAGCCCGCCCGTCGAGAATGTGATGGAAAAATCCGGTGATCACGTATGTGTCATCATCCGGAAGCGGCGAGTCTCCGGGGATCATTTCCTCGAAGAAAACTTCATTGCGGGTGATCCAGATCAATTGATCCGGACCGGGTTTGATGCCGACATGAGGTCGGTGATTGTAGACCTGTTGCGGGTCCATATCGCGGACATGGTAGACTGTGCCGAGAATGACCTGTCCCATGCCGGAATCGCCGGGCGTGGAGAGAACATTCCATCCGAATCCGTCGCCGATCCATGCATACTGAAGGTGATGCACATCAATGTCCATGCCGGGGTATTCCATGCTGACCGGCGGTTCCTGCTTCCATACGGCGGACCAGTCATGGTCGACCGGCCAGATGTCCCATAGTCCGAACCATTTCCCTTCAAAGGACTCGAATCCGGTAACCTTCCCGATTTCGCGACTGTTGTCGGAGAAGGCCCGCAGCACCATGGGTTCATCGAGTTTGAAGGCACTGAGGTCGGGTCTGGATTCCTGCTGCAGAGCAGGGGAAGCGGTGCGGTGAAAGTGGATGATCAGTTCACTGAGGGACGCGGCAAGGCTTCCGGCTGTCAGTTTTTCATCGGGTTTGAGAGAATCGAGGCGGAACTGTTCCGCTTCTCTGAGCCCGCTGACAAACCGCTGCCATGATCCTTCAAAAGGGAAGTGATCCCGACTGGATTTGAGCGGAATTGGTTGGTTGGCCTGCGCCGGAGACACCGGGGCTGTCAGAATTCCGGCCAGTATAAGAATGGCCGCGCCGAGGGTTCTGTGCA
>JAUIAG010000223.1 GCA_030425355.1 Verrucomicrobiia bacterium | reverse complement strand
CAGGGGATGGGTCGAGGTCCGCTTCGACCGGGACTACACCATCCACCGGGTCCAGTGGGGCAGGGACAGGCTGGGCGAATTCTCAGACCGGCTGGCCACTCAGTATCATATTGAAGTTGCGGATGAATCGGGCAGATGGGTCCGGGTTGCGGACTCCTCCGATCGCCAGCCACTGGACGAGTCATCGGTCATGGGCCCGCCACTGCCTGCCGGGGCCCTCACGGAAACCTCAACAAGGGCTGTTGTGGATGAATCCGTCCGTCTCATCCGTGCTCTGGGAAAAAATGCCGGCGGGCGCAGAGCCATCTTCGCGGGTGTCTTCGAGGAACCGGAGACCGTCCGCGTGCTGAGGAGGGGGGATCCGGAACAGCCGCGTGAAGAGGTCGGGCCGGCGGTCCCTGCAGTCATTGGCCGGTTGACTCTCGATGCCGCCACGGGAGACAGGAACCGGCGCGCGGCTCTGGCCGACTGGATCGCCTCCCCCGAAAACCCGCTGACCGCCAGAGTGATGGTCAACAGGATATGGCAATGGCACTTCGGCACCGGTTTTGTGGATACGCCGAATGACTTCGGAATCATGGGGGCCAGTCCGTCCCATCCGGAGCTGCTCGACTGGCTGGCCGATGAATTCATTCGTTCCGGATGGTCGATCAAGCACCTTCACCGGCTCATTGTTCACTCGGCGGCTTACCGGCAGTCCTCAGCCATCCATGGTGCCGCCTCAGCCATTGACTCGGATGCACGGTATCTCTGGCGCTTTCCCTCCCGAAGGCTCGAAGCCGAAGCCATCCGGGATTCCATTCTCATGGTCAGTGGAAATCTCAATCTGGACACCGGCGGCCCCGGATTCGACTTTTTCAAATCGCGGGGCGGCCTCAACGGCTTTCCGCCGGTACTCGATTTTAGCCCTGATGGCCTGCGCCGTATGGTCTATGCCCACAAGGTCCGCATGGAGAAGGATCCGGTCTTCGGAGCCTTTGACTGCCCCGATGCCGGCCAGAGCCTCCCGCGTCGAAGACAGTCCACCACGCCGATCCAGGCACTGAATCTCCTCAACAGTGAATTCATCGCCACTCAGGCCCGGGCTCTGGCTCAGAAAATTGAACGCAGGACATCCTCAGACCTTCAGAGTCAGGTCCGGCATCTCTGGTGGCTGGCCTATGGACGCGACCCGCTGCCCGGGGAGTGGAAACCCGCCTGCGACCTCGCCCGTGACCATGGGCTCGACGACCTGTGCCGGGTCGTATTCAATACAAGCGAATTTCTCTTCATCCCATGAACGCTCACGACATGCCCGCGTCCTTCCAGGGCCTTGATCTTCTGAACCGTCGACGGTTTCTCGGGGGCAGTGCATCGGCGCTCAGTTCCATTGCCCTTGCCAGTCTTTTGGATTCAGAGCAGCTGCTGGCAGCCGGTTCAGGCACACCGGTTGTCGACCCGTCCCGGCCATACGCCCCCCGCAGACCGCACCATGCGCCCAGGGCAAAAAACGTGGTGGTCATCTTCTGTGCCGGGGCTGTCAGTCAGCTGGAGACATGGGACTACAAACCGGAACTGATCCGCATGGACGGCAAACCACTGGAGGGTGGGCCGGCCGTAACCTTCCAGGGGCCGGCCGGTAATCTCGCGCGTCCACAATACAATTTCAGACCCCGGGGACAGACCGGAAAGTGGGTCTCCGACCTCATCCCGCATCTCGCCGGGCTCACCGATGACATCGCCTTCGTCCACTCACTCACCAGTGAAACCAATACCCACGGCCCCGCGGAAAACTTCCTGTCCACGGGCTTCGTTCAGGATGGATTCCCCAGCATGGGTGCGTGGATAAGCTACGCCCTTGGCAGTGAGAATCAGGACCTGCCTGCATTCGTGTCCATACTTGATCCACGGGGTGTCCCCCAGGCCAGCGCCAATAACTGGGGGCCGGGATTCCTTCCGGCGGAATTCCAGGGAACCCTGTTCAGCGCCTCCGATCCGATCCGGCACCTTACCGCACCGGCCGGTATTTCCTCCGCCGCGGATACGCAGTCGCAAAAACTTCTCCACTATCTCAACCGCCGGCACCTGGAACGTCATCCCGGTGACGGAAAACTGGCCGCCCGCATTGCCAGCTACGAACTGGCCGCGCGCATGCAGCTCAGCGTCCCCCGAATCAGCGATCTCTCCACCGAGCCGGAACACATTCTCCGGATGTACGGTGCCGATCAGACCGCCAACCCGACCAAGGCGGCCTTTGCCAAAAACTGCATACTCGCCCGAAGGCTTCTCGAAAACGGAGTCCGTTTTGTCCAGCTTTTCAATGGAGCCTACGCCAGCGCCGGAGCCCTGAACTGGGACGGTCATCAGAAGCTGAGGGAACAGTATGATGTCCACGCGGAAATTCTCGATCAGCCGGCCGCGGCCCTGATTCGCGACCTGCGGCAGCGCGGGCTCCTCGATGACACACTCGTGGTCTGGTGCACCGAATTCGGCCGCATGCCCATGTTTCAGAAAGGCGCGCAGGGACGCGATCACAACCCCGACGGGTTCACCTGCTGGATGACCGGTGCCGGAATACGTCCCGGCGTTTCCCACGGTGTCACCGACCCGCTCGGAAGAAGGGCGGTTGAGGACGTTCATCCGCTCTATGATTTCAATGCCACGATCCTCCATCTACTCGGCATTGATCACGAGCGCCTGACCTTCTTCCATAACGGCATCGAGCGCCGGCTCACCAATGTCGATGGCTACCTGATTCATGACATTCTTTCCTGAACTCACAGGGAAATTCTGAGGCCGTGGCCGCAGCAATTCCCTTCTCTCGTCCTTTCTGCGGGACAGATCCATTTCGCCATCCTCATCCCCCCAGTCCGCGATGGATATTTTCATTATAACCATCGCTATTGCTCATCCGGAGGGCTTGAAGCCGGAGCAGCCGGGATCAGGTTTCATCCATTTTGTAATTATCAATGATATCGTGGACAAAAGCCCGTTCGATTTTTTCCGATGCGGCCATTCGTTGGCGATTGGCCTTTATGTATTCGTTTGGACCCTGTATTGTGATCAGTGACAGGAACTTATTAAACCTGTTTTTGCTATCTCTTATGACAAACTACAAATTCAAGTTACTGAAAGTGATGTCCGTGCTGGCACTCATGGTTGTGACCATGATACCGGCAAGGGCTGAAATAACAGGACACTGGGATCTTGAGGGCGACCTCACGGCGACTATCGGCCAGGATCTCGAGTGGGCCTTTTTCGACGGGAATGAAGGTACCGAGTTCGGCACCACATCCGAGCTGGGTATCCCCGCCATCGACGGAGAAGACGTCGTGGTTCTCAAATTTCCGGATACCACATCCACATCGATATTCGGGGGCATCAAGGTTCTTCATGGTGCGCAGCCCGCTACTATCGATGACCTGCTGGTCAACGAATACACCGTCATCATGGATGTCTTCTTCCCCGAGGAATCCAGCGACGGGCAGAAGTCCCTTCTGACCCAGTATTTCAACGATGTGCCTCTGGTCCGCATCAACAACCAGAACCGCCTTGGAAGCCGCAACTTCTTCGGCAATGTCACCCCGGGTGAATGGCACCGCATCGGCTTCACCGTGGATCACGCCGCCGAGACAGCCGCCTTCTACATCGACGGAACCAAAGTCGGCGAAGAGGGCATCGGCGGAAAGGCCGACGGATTCGGATCCCACTCTCTGGAAAACGAGTTTTATATCTTCCATGCCTTCGACGAATCCAAGGGTGGATACATCAGCAGCCTCCAGTTCAATGATTCCGCTCTTCCGGAGTCCGTGTTTGAAGAACTGGGCGGAGCCACCGGTGCCGGTATCCCCGCTGAGGAACCGGTCAAGCCTTACGTGGTTTCCTTCAATCCGCCTTCAACCTCACGTGTTCGTCCCGTGCCATCCGACATTCTCCCCAATGTGGAGATCAATGCCGTCTGGCAGGACGGACAGGCCAGCGTGGACACCGGTTCTGTCGCCGCAACCCTGAATGGCGAGTCGGCCGACGTTTCGGTCTCCCGTTCCGGCGAACTCACCACCGTGGTCGTCAATTACACCGGGCTTCTCGAACCACTTGCCGAATACACCGTGTCCATCACAGCCAAGGACACCGAGGGCAATGATCTCTTCCGTGAATGGACCTTCTCGGTGACTGACTACATCAACCTCGATCCGGCCATTGCCCGTGACAGCTCAAGCGGAATGGACCGCGGAATTCTGACCCGCAGCGCCCAGGCCCCGGCTGAAACAGCCATCGGCTCGGATATCCGCCGCGCCATCAACCAGCTCGCCGGAACACTGGTCGACAGCGAAGGAAACCCGGTACCCAATGAAGCCACGGCCGGCGATCTGGCCGGGGGCTACACCGAATCGGCCGTCGTTGACTTTGAACTGAATGGCGATCCGTTCGGTAACTTCAGCAGCTTCGAATTTTTCCCAGGGATCCCGGGAGACGGAGGACACACCACGCTGTTCTCCACGGAAGCCATCGGCTACCTCGAACTCGAGCCCGGATTTTACCAGCTGGGCGTGAACGTCCACATCAGCCGTCCCGACCAGAACGACAACGACAACTGGCGCATGTATATCGGCTACCCGCAGTCCGATCTGTTCTCCACCATCGTCGGTGACTTCGAACTCACAGTTCAGGGATTTGTCGACGGCCCCAACGACAACACCTTCGAGTTCTTCGTCACAGAAGCCGGTTTCTATCCGTTCCGTCTCGTATACTGGAACAAAGGCGCCGGCGCCGGACTCGAACTCTACTCGGTCGACACCGAAACCGGTGAAAAGATGCTGATCAATGATCCGGATAACAGCAGCGCCATCAAGGCATGGTATGACACCGATGACATCGCCCAGCCATTTGTGATCTCAGCGGATCCGATTCCCGGCACTTCGGGCAATGACCCCGCCGAGCCACTGGAAATCCTGGTCAGTGACCCGGATGAGGTCGTCGACACGGCATCCATCGAACTCCTCGTCGAAGGCCAGTCCAGCAGTCTTCAGATCAGCCGCGATGGCGATATCCTCACTATCCGCAGACCGCTCGGTCTCGCTCTCGCCAGCGAAGCTGAAGTCCAGGTCTCGCTCGAACTGTTCGATGACGCATCCAACTCACTGCTCGCCCGTCAGTATTCCTTCGAGGTCAATGCCGGCAAACAGGTTCAGGTGACCGGCTACTGGGATTTCTCCAACGGCCTCGAGGCTTCTGTCGGATCGGATCTCCAGTATCTCGACGGTGAAGGCGGCGCCACCGAAGGTGCCACCGAGTTCGGCACCACCACGTCCTTCGAAATTCCCGACCTCCCGGACGGCCCGGCGAATGTCATGAAAGCAGGCCATGTCGGCGCCAATCCCGACTACGGCTTTCTGATGAATCACGGTGTGGCCCCCAATGGCGGCGGCACCTTTGTCAACCAGTACTCGCTGATCATGGACGTCTACTTCAGCAGTGTCGGTGGCGGATGGGTCTCCCTCGCCAACTTCGACACCAGCGGTGACGGCGATGTCTTCTGGCGCCGCAATGACGGCGGCCTCGGTCAGGGCGGCGGCGGCTATGAGCCGGTCGACGAGAATGTGGTGGTCAACCAGGAAACATGGCACCGTATCATCCTCACCTTCGACCTCGCCAATAACACCTACGACAAATACATCGATGGTGTTTACCACTCCAGCCAGGAGAATGGCGGCCTCGACGGACGTCAGGCAGCCCGCGAAGCCATCTGGCTCCTCAACGACAACGACGGTGAAAACGGGGAAGTGTTCCTCGCCGCTGTCCAGGTCCGCGACGGATATATGAACTCCGCCGATGCCGCCTCTCTCGGCGGTCCATCATCGGCCGGGATTCCTCTCCCTGTCAGTGCCCAGCCCATTCGCGGACTGTGGAACTTTGCCAACGGGGATCTCTCCGGTGTCATCGGCGCCGACCTCGCCTACCTCGACGGCCCGGATGGGGCCACGGCCGGAGCCACCGAGTTCGGCACCACCTCATCCTTCGGCATTGAATCCATCAATGGCCAGGACGCCATGGTCATGAAAATCGGTCACGTCGGAGCCAACCCCGACTTCGGTTACATCCTCGACCACCGCATCGATCCGAATGGCGGCGGAACCCGGGTTAACCAGTATGCTCTGGTCTACGACATCTACTTCACCGGCGGAGGCGGAGGCTGGGCATCCCTTGCCAACCTCGACAATTCCGGCGACGGTGATGTCTTCTGGCGTCGCAACGACGGCGGCCTCGGTCAGGGCGGCGGCGGCTATGAGCCGGTCGATCCGTCCGTCACGGTCAATCAGGGCCAGTGGCACCGCATCATCCTCAGCTTCGACCTCGCCGCAGGAACTTATGACAAATTCATCGATGGGGTCTACCACTCCAGCCAGGAAAATGGCGGCCTCGACGGACGCCAGTCCGCCGGTGAAACCATCTGGCTCTTCAATGACAACGACGGTGAAAACGGTGAAATATACCTGAACTCACTGGCCATCTACGATCGTTCGGTCTCAGCGGAGGAAGCTCGTGCTCTTGGTCGTCCGGTTGCTTCCGGTGTTCCCCGCGACATCCCCGAGCCTCAGCCGCTGCGCGGACTCTGGACCTTTGACGCCGGTAACCTCGGTGCGACTGTCGGGCGTGACCTCGAATATCTCGACGGCCCCGATGGCGCCACCGCCGGCTCCACTGAATTCGGCACCACCGATTCCTTCGGCATTCCCGGACCGCGCGGCCAGTCCGCCACCGTCATGAAAGTCGGCACCACCTCAGCCAATCCGGACTTCGGATACCTGATGAACCACGGTATCCCTGCCAACGGCGGAGGAACATTCCTCAACAACTACGCGCTCGTCTATGACGTCTACTTCAGTGGCGTTGGTGGAGGATGGGTCTCTCTCGCCAACTTCGACACCAGTGGCGACGGCGATGTCTTCTGGCGCCGCAATGACGGCGGCCTCGGTCAGGGCGGCGGCGGCTATGAACCGGATAATCCGTCCGTCACGGTCAATCAGGGCCAGTGGCACCGTATCATTCTCAACTTCAACCTCGAGAATGGCACCTACGACAAATACATCGACGGCGTTTATCACTCCAGCCAGGAGAATGGCGGTCTCGACGGACGCCAGGCCGCCCGTGAAGCCATCTGGCTCTTCAATGACAACGACGGTGAAAACGGCGAAGTCTATGTCGATGCCCTCGCCATCTACGACCGGCCGCTGACAGCCACCGAAGCCCGTGCTCTCGGAGGAGTCAACCCCGCCGGAATTCCGCCGGTCATCCCCGAGCCATCGCCGCTGCGCGGACTCTGGAGCTTCATGAATGGAGACCTCTCCGCCTCTGTCGGTCTGGATCTCGCCTACCTCGACGGCCCCGAAGGCGCCACGCAGGGAGCCACGGAGTTCGGCACCACCGAATCCTTCGAGATCGATCCAATCGATGGTGAAGTCGCCAGTGTGATGAAGATCGGCCACGTCGGCAGCAATCCCGACTTCGGTTACATCCTCACCCACGGCATCAGCCCCAATGGCGGCGGTGCCCGTGTCAACCAGTACACCCTGGTCTATGACCTGTTCTTCTCCGGTGTCGGCGGCGGCTGGGTCTCTCTTGCCAACTTCGACAACACCGGCGACGGCGATGTCTTCTGGCGACAGAATGACGGCGGCCTCGGACAGGGCGGCGGCGGCTACGAACCGGATAACCCGGAAGTCACCGTCAACCAGGGTCAATGGCACCGCATCATCCTCGCCTTCGATCTGGCTGCCGGGACCTACGACAAATACGTCGACGGCGTCTATCACTCCAGCCAGGAAAATGGCGGTCTCGACGGACGTCAGTCCGCCGGTGAAACCATCTGGCTCTTCAACGACAACGACGGTGAAAACGGCGAAATCTTCGCCAACTCCATCGCCATCTTTGACCGCAAGCTCACGGCAGAGGATGCTGCACTGCTCGGTGGTCCCAAAGCCGGTGGCATTCCCTTCGAACTCGGCGGCGGCGGACCCATCGGACCCATGCCGGATAACCTCGCTGCTTCTCTCGACGGTCAGAACCTCATCCTCACATGGGACGGCCCCGGTGCACTCCAGTCAGCTCCCACCGTCAATGGTCCATGGACTGACACCGGCCTGACTTCTCCGGCCTCCGTCACCACCAGCGAAGACGAGCAGTTCTTCCGGGTTAATCCATAAGGAAACCCGCACGTCACCCGCGTCCGCCCATGCGGACCGGGAACATACCTTTTCCACCAGGGGACGCCATTAACCGGCGTCCCCTTTTTTTGTGTTAACGGCCATGCGACCGCCCCCGGGAACGCCGGCGTCCCCGCCCGGATATTGAGGAAACCGGTTCCAGACACCACAGCACTCAAGCTTCCACCCCCCGGGAACGCCGGCGTCCCCGCCGGCATTCAACTCCCCGTCCGGATGTTGAGGAAACGGGTTCCAGACACCACAGCACTCAAGCTTCCACCCCCCGGGAACGCCGGCCTCCCCGCCGGCATCCAAAACTCCCCGCCCGGATATTGAGGAAACCGGTTCCAGACACCACAGCACTCAAGCTTCCGCCTCCTGGGAACGCCGGCGTCCCCGCCGGCATCCAAAACTCCCCGCCCGGATGTTGAGGAAACCGGTTCCAGACACCACAGCACTCAAGCTTCCGCCTCCTGGGAACGCC
>JAUIAG010000222.1 GCA_030425355.1 Verrucomicrobiia bacterium | reverse complement strand
GACTGATGGGCATCCCGCATCGTCGTGTCCGTGAGCAGCAGGGCCTTCTGTCCGGCAACCCATTCACGGCAGAACTTCTCCGGACCCATTTCCTGAAGGAGCTGTCGCGTCCCGGCAGGAGGGGCGGTGCCATGGTCGAAGGACGGCATCGGCGGGGCAGCATAAACCCGGCCCGGCCGATAGCCCTTGGCAAAGGGGTTTTCATTGACGATGACGTCGGAGAGGTAATTGAGCAGCTTGGTGGCCCGGTCCTTACGCGGGGTGAATTTCAGAAGCTCGGGGTGATTGTCAATAAACCGGGTGGTGGCGTTGCCACTGCGGAACTCGGGATGCTGGGCCACATTCAGCAGAAACGGGATATTGGTCTTCACCCCGCGGATGCGGAATTCATGCAGGCAGCGGTTCATGCGGTCCAGGGCCTGCTGAAAGGTCCGGCCGTAGACAGTGAGCTTGACCAGCATCGAATCATAATAGGGCGTGATCACCGCGTTGGTCGCACCGAGCGCGCCGTCCTGCCGGACCCCGAATCCGCCGGCACTGCGGTAGGTGAGGATTTTCCCGAAGTCGGGAGTGAATCCATTCTCGGGATCTTCCGTGGTGATGCGGCACTGAATGGCATATCCGGTTTTTTCGATGGCGTCCTGCTGCGGAAGCCCGAGAGGTTCCTCGTGGAGATGATGCCCGGCCGCTATGAGAATCTGGCTGCGGACTATGTCGATGCTGGTTATTTCCTCGGTGACGGTATGTTCCACCTGAATCCGGGGATTCATTTCGATGAAATACCATTCACCGGTTTCATGATCGACGAGGAATTCCACCGTTCCGGCATGCGAATAGCGAACTTCCCTGGCCAGAGCCAGCGCGGCATCGCACAGGCCCCTTGTGATATCCGGATCGATGCCGTAACTCGGCGCCTGTTCAATCACTTTCTGGTGACGCCGCTGCACTGAACAGTCGCGCTCAAAGAGGTGCACCGCATTGCCGTGCCGGTCAGCGAGGACCTGAACCTCAATGTGTTTGGCCCTGCCCACGAACTTCTCGAGAAACACCGCGCCGTTCCCGAAAGCCCTCTCAGCTTCTGTCTGCGCTTCATCGAGCAGCTTTTCAAGATCCTCCTCCCGCTGGACAATGCGCATACCCCGGCCGCCGCCGCCGTAGGCAGCCTTGATGATCAGCGGAAAACCGATCGTTCTGGCAATCTTCATTGCCTCGCCACGATCCGTGACCGGTTCATCCGTACCCTCAAGCACGGGAACTCCCAGCTTACGGGCGATATTGCGGGCTGCCGTCTTGTCGCCCATCATCTCCAGAATCGACGCATCAGGGCCTATAAAGGTGATGCCGGCCTGCTCACACTTTCTTGCAAAATCCGGATTTTCGGAAAGAAATCCATAGCCCGGATGGATCGCATCCACTCCCTTTTCCCTGGCGATGGCGACGATGCCGTCGATATCGAGATATGCGCCCAGCGGTCCTTTGTCCCGATTGAGCTGATACGCTTCGTCCGCCTTGAATCGGTGCGGACAAAAACGGTCCTCCTGCGCATAAATGGCTACTGTCCGGATCCCCAGTTCGGTGGCGGCCCGCATGACCCGGATGGCAATTTCTGATCGGTTGGCTACCAGCAGTTTCTGGAATTTTCTGAGCGTGGCGGAGGGAGATTGCTGCATAGGACCTGTTTTGTAAAAAGTGTGGGCCATCGTGCAGAAGCCCCCATCCCTTGGCAAGGGCGAAGTTCCCGGTGCCCGCAAAGGTCAGGCTCAAGGCGGACAGGAATGTCCGCCCTCCGTTGGAAGGCGTGCGTGAGACTTTCCCCGCGGGCAGAATGAGCTGGCGCTGCGGATTGGATTTGACCCTGACCGGGTCAGTATTTGAGGGCTTCCATGGGGCTCATTCTGGCGGCTTTGAGGGCCGGGAAAATGCCGGCGAGCATACCGATGATGATACTGCAGGCGCTGGCGGTCATCAGCGCGGCGGGGGTGATGACGGGAGAGTTCTGGGTGGGGCTGAGCCATTCGAGAAGCTCGACGACGCCGAGGGACGCGCCCATTCCGACGAGAGCACCGAGGATACAGACGACGATACTTTCGGTGACCACCTGGAAGAAAACCGCTGAGCCGCTGGCACCGAGGGCCTTGCAGGTTCCGATTTCACGGATGCGTTCCTGGATACTGGCGAACATGATATTCATGATCCCGATGCCGCCGATGAGAAGACTGAGGCCGGAGATGATACCTCCACTGAGTCTGGCATTGCGGATGCGTTTGTTGATGTCCTCGATGCCGGACTCCTGGGTTCTGAATTCATAATCGAGGATTCCGTGGTGGGTGATACCGAGCACATTGCGGGCCTGCTGCAGGGCCTTGTCCATGGTTTCCATGGACCGGACCTTGATGTCGATATCGGTGAGGCGGGTGTCCGGAATCAGGGTTCCGGTTTCGGAGTCCTCGAGGTAACGGGGAAATTTGAGCCACATTGTCCGCATGGGGATGTAGACGGTATTGTTTTTCCTCCAGAAGGGATTGCCCCATGTTTTGGAGCCGCCCCACCCCTTCTGGCGGGCGGGCCCGGACTGCTGGCCCTGCTCCCTGCGGCGCTTTGCCTCGAGCTCGCGGATTTTGCGGTCGCGCTCGCTCTCATAATGTCTGAACATCCCGACGATGCGGAAGGGCTGACCGTTGATGTTGATCCACTTGCCGATGGGGATAATCTCAAAGCCCAGTTTTTCCGGTGAGCCGAAGAGTTCATCGCGGATCCCTGTGCCGATCACGCACACACTGAGAGCCAGCTCCTCGTCCATATCGCAGAAGAATCTCCCGTGCTCCACCTCGAAGAGATTCATCTCGAGAACGGCGGGCCATACGCCGACCAGTTCGCTGGGCCATGTGCGCTTGTGGCCATACGTGATATTTCTGTCGTCGGCTCGCAGCTCGGGGGAAACGACCTTGAGGAGCGGGGCGTTTTTGCGCAGCGCATATACATCCCGGAATGTCCGGCCCGGTGCCAGATCAGCCAGGTGATCCATCTCTGAAGGGACGCCATCCTCGGAAATGAGGACCTTGTCCAGACCGCCCATGGCAATCATCGATTCCTTCATGCCCTTCTCCATGCCTTTGACCATGGCGGTCATCGCCACCAGACTCGACACACCGAGGATAATGCCGAGCATGGTGAGAATGGTCCTGAACGGATGAGCCAGGACATTGCGGACACTGAAATCGATGGCGCTGATCAGATTCATGGATTCAGAATGCAGACGGACTGCCCTCCGCCCGGATGCGGCATTTGAAAGCTGTTATTCATATTTGAGAGCCTCCATCGGGCTGAACCGCGAAGCCTTCAGGCCTGGATAGATTCCGGAGAGGATCCCGACCATCACACTGGAGCACAGGGCGAAGATCAGGCTGGCCCCGGTGACCTCCGGTGTGTTGTCCGTCGGTGTCAGGGATGATATGAGGGCGATGACAGCCTGGGAAGCCGCCAGTCCGATAATCCCGCCTATTATCGAGAGAAAAATACTTTCGATGAGAATCTGGTTGAAGACAGCGGCGTCGGTGGCGCCGACAGCTTTGCAGATACCGATTTCGCGGATTCTCTCGGAGATGCTGGCGAGCATGATGTTCATGATGCCGACGCCGCCGACCACGAGAGCGATTCCGGCAATGACCGCGCCGCTGACCCGGTAATTGCGGATGGTCAGCTGCACCTCCTCGGCCATGTCCTCTTCGGTGCGGAAGGAAAAGTCCTCGATACCGCGGTGGGTGATCATCAGGACATTGCGGGCCTGCTGGATACTGGCATCCAGGGATTCGAGATCCGGAACCCGGACATTGATGGTATCTATCCTCTGGACCGGCTCCGGCTCCTCTGATTTTGAAGACATGAACTTGATCAGCATGGTCCGGAGAGGAATGAAAATGGAATTGTTCTTGAGGCGGTAGATGAAGCTACCCTGCCGCGAGATGGATCCATTGGAGGGGGCCTTGATCTTTCCCTCGCGGATGAGCCGCATCCGCTCCAGCCGTTCCTTGCGCTCGGTTTCCGTCTCGTAGTGCTGGAACATGCCGATAATTTCAAAGGGCATGTCGTTGATGAAGATGGTGCGGCCGACCGGGATGACCTCCTCACCGGTGGATTCCGGGCTGCCGAAGAGATCATCACGGATCCCGGTTGAGATTACACACACACTGTTCGCCATTTCCTCATCGATATCATTGAACATGCGGCCATGCTGCACGTGGTGGTCCTCAAGCTCCATGTAGGATGGCCATGTCCCGTAGAGTCGGTAGGGTCTTGCGAACCTCCCTTCATGACGCACTGACAGCCGGCTGTTCCAGCGTGACATTTCAACAGCGGGGGTGATCTGGCTGAGCAGCGGCGCACTGGCCTGGAGGGCATACACGTCGGCCATGGTCAGGCCCGGGATCTGATCGCCAAGGTGTGCCTGGTAGTCGGGCAGTTCGTCCTCTTCCCCGATCTCGAACTTGTCCATGCCGCCCATTTCAATCAGAGCTTCCTTGAGACCGTTTTCCATGCCCTTGACCACGGCGTTCATGGCCACGAGACTCGAGATGCCGAGGATGATCCCGAACATGGTCAGGAAGGACCGGACCGGATGGCCCTTGATCTCCCGGATACTGTTGGCTATGACCGCACCGAAATCCATGACAAAGAATCAGGCCATCACGCTTCCCGAGGGGAGTCCCCCACGGCATCACGATCATCCCGGGTTAACGCAAACCGGCTCTGCTCCGTTCCCCGCACAAGCCGGGTGTCAACTTCGTCTGCGATCCTGCCGTCCCGGATTTCAATACGCCTGGGGGTCAGTCCGGCAATATCCGGATCATGTGTCACCAGCACAAGAGTCCTCCCTCCTGCATGAAGTTCGTGAAAAAGCTGGAGGATTTTCTCGCCCGTATTGGAATCGAGGTTACCGGTCGGTTCATCCGCGAAAATAATTCTGGGCTCATTGACCAGCGCCCTGGCGATGGCGACGCGCTGCTGCTGTCCTCCCGACAGCTGGGATGGACGATGCCGGCTCCGGTTGTCCATTTCCACCAGCCCGAGGACCTCCATCGCCCGCTCACGGCGCCTGGCTGCCGAATAGCCCATGTAAATAAGTGGCAGTTCGACATTCTGCTGCACTGTCAGTCGTGGAAGCAGATTGAAGAACTGGAAGACAAAACCGATCTTGCGGTTGCGGATGCGGGCCAGTTCCTTCGGTCTGGCCTTCTCAACGCGGATCCCGTCGATCGACATCGCTCCTCCGGTCGGGGTGTCAAGGCATCCGAGTATGTGCATCAGAGTGGACTTACCACTGCCGGAAGGCCCTACAATCGAGGTGAATTCCCCACTTTCAATATCCAGGTCCACCCCGGCAAGGGCATGGATCTTCTCCCCTCCCAGATCGTAGATTTTTGTCACGCCTCTCAGTTCAACCAACGCCATGCTGCGGCTCCTTTCCACCCTGAAATGATTGTGTGTTCAATCCGGAATCCCTGAATCTGTCCTGATCCGCCATGAGAGAAATCAGGAGGCACCGCCTTTCGTGTCGGATGACGCATTGACACGGATCTGCTCGGGTTCAGGTTTTTCAAGGCTGATCACTTCCCCTTCCTCAAGGCCTTCGAGGACCTCCACAAAATTATAGTCGGCAATGCCGGTGACCACCTGGCGCAGTTCAAACTGTCCGTCCTTCTGCACGTAGACATAGCGGTCCATGGCCTTGGTCTGATTGTTGAACTCGGTGAAGACGGCGGCAAGCGGGACGGCCACAACATCATCGCTGGCGGCTATCGGAATGATGATGTTGGCGGTCATCCCCGGCTGGATCCTCGGATCGCTGTCAGTCAGAAGAATGCGTGTCTCGTAGCCCTTGGTGCGGCTTTTCATGGTGGCCTGCGGTGCGATGCGGTCTATGCGGCCGGGAATCCTCAGTCCGTTGACCGCCTCCACTTCTATCGATACTTCCATGCCGTTCTTCAGGCGCGTTACATCCACCTGATTCACATGGGCGTTGATGATCATCCTGCCGAGATCAGCTATGGTCATCACTTCCGTCCCGCTGTTGAATCCCCCGGAACCGGAGACGGCCTGTCCCAGCGAAACCGACCTTGTCAGGATGGTGCCGTCGAAAGGTGCGAGGATCCGGGTTCTGGAAAGCCTGTCCTCGGACATGTCCAGTTCCTTGCGGGCCCTCTCGATCCGGTTCTGGGCCAGTTCGTAGTCAGTGAGTGAGTTCTCAAATTCCTCCCGCGACACCAGATCCTCCTCAAACAGGTCCTTCTGACGCAGGTACAGGCGGTGCGCCTGGTCCAGTTGAAGCTGTGCCGCCTCAATCTCCGTGCGGCGCGATTCCAGCTCGATCATGAGATCGCGGTCATCGAGTGAAAACAGCAGATCCCCTTTACTGACCTTGTCGCTGATGTCAACCGGCAGCTGGGAAATCCTTCCATTGACCTCAGGCCTCACCGACACGACCTCCAGCGGCGTAATCTCCCCGGCAAGATTGATGTCGAACCGGATGTCCTGCCGCGTCACCGTGGCCGTCCGCACCCGAGATTCCTCCTCGACTTTCGCATCACTGCCCGGGCCACTTCGGCCGACCATAAAATAAACCGTCCCGGCCACAAGACCGACCACAACTGCTGCCAGAAATCCTTTCATCCAGTTCCAGATCCTTCTACTCGCTTCAATCATATCCCGGCCATCCATCACAATGATCGCCATGGGATGCGCCATGTCCGGGTTCGTCCATCGTAGTCCGGCCGGAGTCCTGGCCGCCACACAAATAGTACGTATGAGTATTTATCCAACTCCGGAGGAAAATCAATTTTCCCGCGCATAAATCTTGGAGTCTCCGCGGTGTGGGGATAAAAAGATGTCGGTGCAGTGAGTGAAGGCCGATCAGAGAAGTCCCTCTTATACAGGAAGGTGGTAAAGTTTGTGCAGCGTCACTGGCGACAGGCGCTGAAGATCCGGGACTGGCTGCGACTGCATGAGGAGAGTTCACACCTGCTGACCGCGGGGCTTATCGGCATAACCGGCGGTTTCATCAATCTGATATTCAATCTGATACTTCGGCTGGTGACGTCGCTTTTTGTCGAGCGTGGCCAGAATGAGGTCGATTTCACACGGGGGCTGAGCTGGCAGCTGGCGCTTCTGATTCCGTGCCTTGGCGGGGTGATTGCCGGACTGCTGCTCTGGTGGCGAGACCGGTTCCGGAGCCGCAATGCCATCACCAACAACCTGCTGGAGGCGGTGGCGACTGGAAACGGAAAGCTCTCGATGCGTTTTGCCCTGCAGAGTTCGGTTTCCTCGATGGTCTCGATTCTGAGTGGTGCCTCACTCGGTCGCGAGGGTGCCATTACCCAGATGGGCGCCGCATGTGCCTCGGCCATCGGTCAGCGCTTTTCATGGCCGCCCTACCGACTGCGGCTGATGGTGGCTTCCGGGGCGGCAGCGGGTATGGCGGCCGCCTACAATGCGCCGATCTCCGGATCGGTTTTTGCGGCCCAGATCGTCCTTGGCAACTTCTCGATGGCGCTTCTGGCACCGATTCTCGTCTCAGCGGTGATGGCCAGTGTCATCTCCCGGTCCTTTCTGCGTGTTGGTCCGCTTTTTGAAGTGCCGCAGTTCGAGTTCACCGACATGATGCAGCTGCCGTATTTCATTGTCCTGGGAATTTCGACGGGGGCGATCGGGGCGGCATTTCTGGCCTACATGCAGGTGAGCCGCCGGATCTTCGAACGCATCCCCGGGCCTGTGATGATTCGCCTTGCTCTGGGTGGTGCCATGGTTGGAGCGATCACCATCGTCTTTCCGGAAGTCATTGGAAACGGTTACACGGTCACCAACCAGCTGTTTCAATGGGATGAAGTTGCCCTCCATGTCGGAATCGGCCTGCTTGCCGCCAAGTTCCTTGCCACCGGACTGAGTGTCGGATCCGGTGCCGTCGGCGGTGTCTTCACCCCCACTCTGCTTCTTGGTGCCAGCACCGGCGTGATCCTCAGTCGTGTTCTGCATTCCATGTCACTTGCCGACACCACTCCTTTCGCAGCCTTTGCACTGGCCGGAATGTGCGGCATCCTGGCGGCAACCACACACTCCGCCCTGCTGGCGATCATCATGATTTTCGAACTGTCACTCAATTACTCGATCATGCCCGCGCTGATGGTCACCAGTGCGGTTTCCACCCTCGTGTCACGTCGCTTCTATGCAGATTCCGTCTACACCAGCGCAATGGACATGGTCGGGCTGGAAGCACGACGCGAGTCGCCGAGTATTGGTGCGGCAGCTGAGGAGACAGTTGGAGACTGGATGTCCCATCCCCTGCATGCCATCCCGCAGAACACCCGGTTTGATTCCATCGTGAAGATGTTTCTCAAGTCCCCGGTGGAGTATCTGACAGTTGTGGATGAGGATGATGTGCTGGTTGGTGAGGTCCGGCTGCAGGATCTCAAGGAATGGCTGGGTGGCGGCCCGGAACTTGATGCGGTGATTGCCATGGATATCATGCGGCCCGGACCGAAGTTCCTGACACCAGAGCTGCGTCTGTCGGAAGCGCTACCGGTCCTGCTGACTACCCCAATCAATGACTATCCGGTAGTCAACAACTCCCGCCATCGAAAACTTATCGGGACGTTGTCCCGCTCGGAAGTGCTTGGACTG
>JAUIAG010000221.1 GCA_030425355.1 Verrucomicrobiia bacterium | reverse complement strand
TGGGAACCGTGGGTTGAAACCCACGGCTACCGTCATTCCGTCGCTCCGCGACGAAGTTGATGTGATGATTGGCCGACGGAGTTGTCATGGGTACTGGTTGCTGGTTGAATGACTATTGGTTGATCAATTGAAAAGACGTCACGGAGTGACGACCGATGGTAGCCGTGGGTTTCAACCCACGGGATTCGGCCAAACCACAAGGTGTTCCGTCGCGTCGCGACGGTTGAAACTGGGGTTCACATGGATGCGAAGGCGGAAAATGTCGAATCCACCGCGCGGTGATATTTGTATTGATACAGGTATTTCAGGTTGCATATTATTCGATTTGTTGCCCTTGGGTTTGTCCGACCCGGGACCGGAGGCGCAATTCAAATTCAGACCCGGGATGTTTGATTGGGGCCGCATTGTCGGGCGAATGGATTGCGGATGCCGTCGTATCGCGACGGATGAAGGACATGGCTCCATGTTGAGACTAATGATGCGCGAAACTGTGAGTTGAGTTGATGTGGTGTAAATGCCTTGTGAATCCTACGAGCTGAATATCAATCTGCATTCCAGTGTCGCGTTGCGATAAATCAATCAATGGCGAATACTTATACGAGTCTTCATTACCATTTGGTGTTTTCAACCCGAAATCGTGAACGATGGCTGTCTCCTGAGATCGAAGACCGGATCTGGTCGTATCTGGCGGGCATAGTCAGAGAGAACCGACTGAAACCGATTCAGATTGGAGGTGTCGACGATCATGTCCATCTTCTGTTGGGATCACCACCAACATTGGCTCCAAGCAGGATTGCACAATTGATCAAAGGAGCATCATCGACATGGATTCACAGGAATTTTAATGGTATGGATCGATTTGCATGGCAGGATGGATATGGGGCATTTACAGTAAGTCGATCCAGCCTTGACCATGTGGTTGATTACATCCAGAACCAGCGTGAACATCATCGGCTTCGCAGTTTCCAGGAGGAATATCTCGCGTTATTGCACAAGCACGGGGTTGAATATGATGAACGTTATCTATGGGACTAGGGGAGGATGGTGAATGAATTGCATTTAAATTGACAGAGATTTCAGGCGTCGGTAACCGACGCGGTTTGTTGTGAGGTGTGTGGGAACCGTGGGTTAAAACCCACGGCTACCGTCATTCAGTCGCTCCGCGACGAAGTTGATGTGATGATTGGCTGACGGAGTTGTTATGGGTACTGGTCGCTGGTTGAATGACTATTGGTTGATCAATTGAAAAGATGTCACGGAGTGACGACCGATGGTAGCCGTGGGTTTCAACCCACGGATTACGGCACAACCACAAGGTGTTCCGTCGCGTCGCGACGGTTGAATGGGATTTGATTTGGAATGGACGCGGGGCGATGTGCCAGGTTCTCAGGCGTCGGTATCCGACGCGGTTTGTTGTGAGGTGTGTGGGAACCGTGGGTTAAAACCCACGGCTACCGTCATTCAGTCGCTCCGCGACGAAGTTGATGTGATGATTGGCAGACGGAGTTGTCATGGGTTCTGGTCGCTGGTTGAATGACTATTGGTAGATCAATTGAAAAGACGTCACGGAGTGACGACCGATGGTAGCCGTGGGTTTCAACCCACGTGATTCGGCCAAACCACAAGGGGCTCCGTCGCGTCGCGACGGTTGAGGGCTTAGAATGGGAAAGCGGAGCGGCAATTGCTTAGAGGCATCGAAAATAAATCAAATTGACGTGGGATTGTATATAAAAACCGGACTGCAGGTGTGTTGTGGTGCATGTGAATGTGCATATGCATATGGTATTCCGCCTGATTGGACTACTGCTTCCTTTTTGGAAATGTCCTTGCCCTGCAACCGCAGGGGTGCTAGGAGTTGTCTATTCGCTTTCGTGCTTCTTTGGTGTCGGAATTATTATTCATAACCGGCTTTGTATTATGAGTGCATTCATAAGATATAAAAAATCGGAAATACCTGTAGATGGAATGTGCAAGATTGGCCGTTCGAGGAATTGCACATTGACCATAGATGAGAATCTGGTATCCAGAGAGCACGCCATAATATTTTTCGATGCCACGACGAATCGATGGTGTATTTCCGACCTTGGCAGCAAGAATGGCACTTACGTGGATGGTCGAAGGGTCGGGCAGGTGATGGCGCTCGGAAACAGGGCTCAGATTAAAGTCGGGCATGCGGATCTCGAATTCATCTCGACCGTGAACTCTGAACCGGCTGATGAGGCAACAAACATGACTCATACAATATTTGATTCCCGGTCTGAGAAAATGTGGCTGCTGCTGGCGGACATCCGCAACTCGACAAAATTGATGCAGATCCTCCCTCCGGGAGAGCTGCAAATGAAGGTTCACAAGTGGATCGACCAGTGCAAGCCGGTACTTATGCGTTCGGATGGTCAGATCAATGAGTATGTGGGCGATGGGTTTGTAGCGTTCTGGCGGGAAAGGGGCTTTGATATTTCGGAGTTTTCAAAAAGCCTTCTTGATTTTGAGGCCATGGAAGTGAAGTCCGGGGTCGATTTCAGAATGATTGTTCACTACGGCGAAGTGATGACCGGCATAGGAGTGTCCAGCAGCCTCGAAAAACTAACCGGGCCGACTTTGAATTTCATGTTTAAATGCGAAAAGGCGGTCCGGGACGCGCCCCGCCGTCTGGTCTTCTCCGAAGCCGCTGAATCTCAGCTGAAGGCCAATATCCCACTTGAGCGTTCGATCACCTGTTCGGTGACCGGATTTGACGGGGAATACATCTTCTACACTCTTGCAGGGGCGGATGTGGATCAGCGGGTCTTCTCTGAAGCATAAAAAGAGAGTTCACGGGCAGTCAATTGGACCACAGGCGGCCACTGAACCAACCGGAATCCGGGACCGAACTGATCTGATAAGGAGTGAGTATCAGAGAAGCCGGGGGGAGGGAGTGAAAAAGGTGGTGGCCAGACCCGGAATCGAACCGGGGACACGCGGATTTTCAATCCGCTGCTCTACCGACTGAGCTATCTGGCCGAAAGCCGCTTGGGAGCGGATGTGTATTAAAGGTGACGGGCATGGCTTAGGCAAGGACTTTTTTGGAGGAAAATCGGACTCGATTTCTTTCGGCGAAACCGGAGAATACACGGGTTATGACCCCAATCCGCTTTCGACTGTCTTCCGGTATTATTTTCACCGCCTTTGTGGCGGTTGTCCTGAATTTTTCCGCGATCATCCCTGATGCATCTGCGGGAGCGGAGGATCGCCGTCTGGATTTTTACTGGGTGGATGTTGAGGGCGGTGGGGCGACGCTGGTGGTGACGCCGTCCGGTGAATCGCTGTTATTTGACAGTGGCAACCCGGGCGGGCGTGATGCCGGACGCATCCATCGCATGGCCACCAGGCATGCCGGGCTGGACCACATCGACTATCTGATCACCACCCATTTCCATATTGATCACTTCGGCGGCGCGGCGGAGTTGTCCAGGCTCATGAAGATTCGTCATATCGTCGACAAGGGCATTCCGGAGACGCTTGTGGAAGACCCGGCCTTTCCTTTGAAAATCAAGTCCTATCGGGAAATTGAGGCTGAACGGATCCGCATCCGCTCCGGGGATCATCTTGCGCTGGAGCAGGTTGAAGGCGTAGCCGAACTGAGCCTGCACTGTGTGGTGGCCGATCAGATTATCGACAAGAAACCTGCGGCGTGGCTGGAGCCCGGTGAAGCGGCGGTTCCTTCCGAGGCCCCGAAACCGGTGGATCCGACCGACAATGCCAACAGCCTGAACTGCGTCATCCGTCTCGGCCAGTTTGCCTTCTATCACGGCGGCGACACGACATGGAATGTGGAGGCGAGCCTTGTTTCCCCGTACAACCCGGTCGGTCCTGTGGATGTCATCCAGGTCAATCACCACGGACTGGACTCCAGCAACAATCCGGTGCTGATCCGTCAGCTTCAGCCTGTGGTTTCTGTCATGAACAACGGACATCGCAAGGGGTGCGGCCCGGTGACCTTCATGACCCTGAGCACCGCGCCCTCCATTCAGGCCATGTATCAGGTCCGCAAAAACCTCCGGACTGACATTGAGAACAACACCTCAGACGACCATATTGCCAATCTCGGGGAGACAACCGATGAGAACGTCATGAAACTCTCAGTGGCCCCGGACGGACTGACCTACACCATGTCGATTCCCGCACGGGGTCACCAACGGTCTTTTTCCACCCGAATAAAATTCTGATCATTTTTGCAGGATTCCCCCACTTCCTTCGTAAATAGAGTGAGATTACCCGACCGGAATTGAGGTGATTCCGTGATTGTGGGTTTCTCCCGGCGCCGGGGCTTTTGTGGTTCCTCCCGATTTTTGTGGAGGGCAGAGCCAGACTGCCCGTGATGCCGGTCGCTATGAACTCATCATGGAAGGGAGAGGAAGAAAGTGGAAAAGGTCAGGCTGGTCGTCATTGACGGAGACAGTGAATACCTGAACGGGCTGAAGCAGTCGCTGGACCGGACGGACTACAGTGTCGTCAAGGGATACAGTGAGCAGCGGGCATGTCTGAACGAGCTGGGCAGGACCAACCCGCAGCTGGTGATGCTGGACCACAGCATGGTGCCATTGAATGGCATTTCTCTACTGGCGCGGATTCGCCAGCAGTTTGATGACACCATCAAGGTGGTTTATGCATCGGCTCTGCCGTGCAGCGAGACCGCGATGATTGCGCTGAGCAACGGGGCCGACGGGTTTGTTCTGAAAAATGGAGGCGATCCCGGAGACCAGCTGATTCCGGTGTTTGCCACTATCATGAACGGCCATCAGTGCTTCTCCACCGGAGTCATTTCCCGCGAGATACTTCAATCGAGCCGCCGGTCGCTGCTGATGCACGCGGTGAGGCTGATAGTGGAATTCCGGATCACCAGCCGTGAGCTGGATGTGTGTCGTGGGCTGGTGGACGGGGAGACGGCCAATGACACCGGTGCCAGACTGAATCTGTCGCCGGAAACCATCAAGACTCACCGGGTCAGTATCTACCGCAAACTCGGAGTTCGGACCCGCCGGCAGGCTGTTGATAAAATCAATTCACTCTAGGGGTTATGGGTTCGCGCTGCTGAATCCGGAATCCGGCTGCCAGGCCCGGGCGTGACTCGTATGGGCGCTGCGTCCGAACTTCTGCACTGGAACTGGACAATTATTGAGAAACCGCCTGCTGGCACCAGGGAGTGACTCTGGCGTCAACAGGGGGAAGGTCGATCGGAGGTAACATAAAACCCCGGCTCACGGAGCCGGGGTTTTTCAGATTAAAGTGGTTCGCTCTGATCCGTCCTGGTGGGAATGGACGGGGTGGTCAACACAGGGACGCCGATCAGCGGAAGCGGATCTGCGACTCTGCCGGATGCATTTCGTGAGCGCAGGGCTGGTTGGTCGGGGCTTCCGGCTGCACTTCATTCGGGGAAACGAGGTTGTTCTGGAGCATGAATGCCTCGACTTCCTCACCGCTGACATCGGCGAGCATTTTTCCATCGATTTCAACGCATGGGCTGAGCATCTGGCCGCTCTTTTCAATCATCTCCTGGCGCTGGACCGGGTCATTGATGATGTCCCTGTCCTCGTATGGGAGGTTGTATTTTTTCATGATGGCGCGGACGCCCATGCTCCAGCCGCAACTTGGTTTCAGATAGCAGATAATTTTCATGACGCCACCCACCATATCCGAAAGGAGCAGGAAATCCAGTCTCCGGGAGGGAAAAACTTGACTGGAATTCAGGCGCATCAGCTTCGGGGGTGTTCCCGGGACGGCTGTTTTGACGGAAGATGAGATGGGGGATATGCCAAAAAGAATTGCCGCTGCGGGTGGAATCGGGGATTTTAGAACCCTGATGGACAGAGATGGATTGTGGAATCGCATCCTCAACGGCGAGAGGCTTTTCTGTATGGCCGGGCCGTGTGTGATTGAGAGTTCGGCGTTGTGTCATGAGATCGCAGCCCGGTGCCGGGATATTTGTGAGGAACTGGGAGTGACCTACATCTTCAAAGCCAGTTTTGACAAGGCCAACCGGACATCGATTCATTCCTACCGGGGACCGGGGCTGGCGTCCGGACTTGATGTTCTGCAGGAGGTTCGCGAGCGACACAATGTTCCTGTGGTGACGGATATCCACGAAATCAGTCAGGTTAACAAGGTGGCCGATGTGGTGGAAATTCTTCAAATACCCGCCTTTCTGTGCCGGCAGACAGATCTGCTGGTCACGGCCGCGGAATCAGGAGCCATTGTCAATGTCAAGAAAGGGCAGTTTCTGGCGCCGTGGGACATGAAATCGGTTGTCGGCAAACTGCAGGCTGCCGGATCCCGTCGGATACTGCTGACCGAGCGGGGCAGCAGCTTTGGCTACAACAACCTCGTGGCCGACATGCGGTCCATTCCGGTGATGGCATCCCTTGGCTGCCCGGTGGTCTTTGATGCAACCCATTCGGTGCAGCTGCCGGGTGGCGGCGGCGACAAGTCCAGCGGGAATGGTGAATACGCTCCCGTGCTGGCACGGGCGGCTGTCGCAGCCGGAGCCCATGGAGTGTTTTTTGAAACGCATCCGAATCCGGCGGAGGCGCATTCCGACGGACCGAACATGGTGCCGCTGGACCAGTTCAGAAAAGTCATCTCCACACTGGTCCGGCTTCATGAGGTGATCCGTGAGGATGGCCTTCTGATTCAACCGCGGGGTGAGGATGGATGACTGCATGGACAGAACTCCGGACCTTGACGGTCTGGATGATGAGGTTCGCGGGCGTTTTGCCCGGGTGAAGCTGGTTCTGTGCGATGTCGACGGTGTCCTGACGGACGCCACGGTCTTCGTCGGCGAGTCCAGGGAATCGGAGTTCAAGCAGTTCAATATCCAGGACGGTCTGGGCATCGTGCTCCTGAGGTCGGCTGGCATTCCGGTTGGGTGGGTTTCCGCCCGCTTCTCCCCGGCGACCCGCCTCAGGGCGGAGGAACTCCAAATTGACTATCTGGTCCAGGGCAGCCGGGGAAAACTGCCGGCGGCCATGGAAGCAGCCGCCAAAGCCGGGGTCGGTATGGACGAAGTTCTTTTTATGGGTGACGACATCGTGGACCTTGCAGTGATGCGGAAATGCGGGCTGGCGGTGGCTGTCCGCAACGCCCGCCGCGTGGTCCGGGATGCCGCACATTATGTGACCGCCTCCAGCGGCGGCCGCGGAGCTGTCCGTGAAGTGTGCGACCTCCTGCTCCACTCACGTGGACTGTGGGATACCGCAACAAAGAAATTTTTCAGCGATCATGAATAATCGGAAGCACAGGAACCGGGTCGGTCGGCATTGTCATCGCTTGATTCCGTCGACTCTGGTGTGGGCGGTGTTGTCGGCCATGACTGTCGCCGTTGTCTGTGCTCAGGAAAACGGCCCGCCTTCAAGGAAGGGCCCAACCATCCGCATGAAGGACGGCTTTGCTGCCGGTGTGTTTGGCGAGGATGGCAGTCTCAAGGCGCGCATTGCCGGTGAGAGCGCCGAGATCATTCCCGATACCCGCCAGTCATCGGTCAATCAGTTCCAGCTTGAAATTCTGAAACCGGGTTCGACCAATGAACCGGAAATCATCATTACCGCTGATCAGGCTGTTTACTCTGAGACGACGCGGATAGCAGAGTCGGAAGGCCTGATTGAGATGCGCAGCGGCGACGGGCAGTTTGCCATGAAAGGCCGGGGATTTCAGTGGGATGTGGACAGGGGACTGATCACTGTGGCCGAGCATCTGGAGACCAGACTTGAACCCAGCGATGGCGGCACTGCCGATGATCCGTCACGCGGGGAACCAGCAGCTGAGGATGCCGGCCGGGGATTCGTCGGCAACTGGAAGGAAATCGGCGCGCTGACAATCACTTCCTCCACGGTGCAGTACAACACCCAGACCGCGCTGGCTTCCTATGCTGACAATGTTCGGGCCCACGATGGAGAAAAGCTGGAAGTCACCAGTGAAAAGATGGACCTGCAGCTTCGTCCCGGCGGGGAGTCTCTGGATCAGATCATTATCAGCGGCAATGTCGATGTGAAGCTTCGTCAGGACGGCAGGGATTACAACATCAAATCAGGACGTGCAGTCTATCAGCTGGGCGAGGGCGGCAGGGAAGTTCTCGTCTTCACCCAGTCCGGACCAACCTGGGTAACACCTGAAGCCGGTGGCCACGGCAGGGTCCTCTCATTCTTTCTTCCCGAGAAGAGAATTGTCGTGGACGGGGACGCCGGTGCCAGTCTGAGAATTCCGGAGAGGTTCCGCGAGGAGTTCAGGGAATCCACCGGTCAGGATTCGATATTCACGGACCGCCTTGAGGTCAGCTGCCAGTCCTACAACTATCAGGGGCGGGATCTGGTTCTGAGCGATGTCAGCCGGATCCGCAGTGGTGAAACAGTCCTCCATACAAAGGATCTCCAGGTTCAGCTGGATGAGGACATGAAAGTGACGGCGATGGAGACCGGACCGGATTTCACCATGAACGGGATACTCCGGGGAAAACCATTTGATCTTGCAGGCAGTGTTCTCCGCGTCAGGGATCTGGACACGGACAGCCCGACAGCCACTGTCACCGGAGAAGGGAGATGGAGCTGGGGGCAGCAGTCGGGTGGAGCCCGGACCCTCAGTCTTGAGGTTTCGAGCATGGCGATCGAGTGCCGTGACGAAGCCTACATCAATGTCATCACCGGCGATCTGGTTGAGCGAGTGGACGGCAG
>JAUIAG010000220.1 GCA_030425355.1 Verrucomicrobiia bacterium | reverse complement strand
TCGGTGACAGGCTACTGGGGGAGATAAATGCGCGTCAAACGCAAACTCCGCCGCCGTCCCGGCTGATTCCGGATCCGTGAATGGCGGGGGCTTTGTGAATTGATGGACGAACCGCCTGCCGGAGGTGAGTGGAAGGGGCATCCGGCCCGGGGGGAAGAATCGATTGACAGATTGGGGTACCGGGTCGATTCTCTCTGGCTGATGGACGTTTTCGGCGGCTCGACCAGCCGTGGCCGGGTTACCGGCCGGGCAGGTCATGGACGATCAATTTTGACCGGGGGGATGAGAGCCGTTTCTGATTCAGAATTCCCCTGGAATACGTGATGCAGACGCAGCCACAGGATGAGGGCGGTCAGGGCCAGGGCCAGCCTGAGCGCGCCGAACGCGAACGCGAGTACAGGCATCCATTGCTGAGGTTCCTCGCTGAACACGGCAGGCAGGTGTCGCCTCTGCTGATCATGGTTCATGATTTTCCCGATCCGGATGCGATCGCCAGTGGCGTCGCACTGGAGTATTTGTGCGAGAAGGGATTCGGGATACAGGCGAGGGTGGTTTATGGCGGCATGATCGGGAGAGCCGAGAACCGCGCCATGGTCAAGGAACTGGACCTGCGGCTCTACAAGATCCGGTCTGTGGACCTCAAGAAGTATCACAACATCGCCCTGGTTGACACCCAGCCCTCATTTGAGAACAACTCCTTCCCGTCCCGCCGCAAGGCGACCATCGTCCTGGACCAGCACGGCGTGCTGAAGGATCCGTGGAGTGACTTCTTTATTGTGGATCCCGACTGCGGCGCCAGCTGTGTGATTGTGGCGAGGGCCCTGCTGGAAATGGAGCTGAACATTCCCGAATGGCTGGGCACGGCACTGGTTTACGGCATCCTCACTGACACCAGCAACTTCTCGCGGGCCTATCACAGCGAACTGATACAGACCTATCAGAAGATCATCCCGAGCTGCGACATGCGGGCGCTGTCGCGGATCCAGAATCCTGCGCGTTCCAAAGGGGCATTCACCGCCCTTGGCCGCGGGATCCGCCGGGCGGTCAATCACCGGGGGCTGCTGGTCTCGCATCTGGGCGAGGTGAGTCATCCGGACATGGTGTCCATGGTGGCGGATTTTCTCCTGACTTATCAGCGCGCCGAGAAGAGCTTCTGCACGGGGCGGTACAACGGCCGGCTTCACATGTCGCTGCGGCTGTCCAGAGGCAATACCTCTGCCGGAGCCATTCTCAGGGATATCGTCGAGAACAAAAAGGACGCCGGCGGCCATGGAATGATCGGCGGCGGCAGCATCAAGGTCAGTGATGATCCGTCCAGTGATGAGTGGGAAAAGGCGGAACAGAAACTCTCTCGCGAACTTTTAAAAAGACTAAGACTTCCAACCACCAAGGAACCGTATTATCCTTTCCGGCGCAATGCCGAATAGATTGCGGGGGCTCTGAGTGGATATTTCAATACTGGTTCAGTCTGTCGAACTCAAGGACTACGCTGACATCCTCCTGATGTCAGTCATCGTGTATTCCATCCTCAACTGGTTCCGCAGCACACGCGCCGCCTTCATCTTCACCGGTATTGTCATAGTCGTCGGTATATACGTCATGGTGCAGCAGCTCGAGCTGGTCATGACCTCGGCGGTGCTGGAGAAATTCTTCGCGGTGATTCTCATCGCGCTTGTGGTGATTTTCCAGGAGGAGCTTCGGGGGTTTTTCGAACGGCTCGCAGTCTGGAGCTTTGACAACCGCTTCGGACAGACAAAAAAACTCCGCCTGACCCGTCCCGAAGTCGATGTCATCGTGCGGTCGGTTCAGGACATGGCCCGCAAAAGAATCGGGGCACTCATCATCCTCAAGGGACGGGACATGATTTCCCGTCACCTGGACGGCGGAATCGACCTCGATGGGCGCCTCAGCGAACAGCTGCTGATGAGCCTTTTTGATCCGCACTCCATCGGCCACGACGGCGCGGCAATCATTGAAGGAAACCGTCTCACCGAATTCTCCTGCCATCTCCCGCTTTCCAAGAACCTGTCCAAGATCAAGAAATCGGGGACGCGGCATGCGGCGGCACTCGGGCTTGTCGAGCGCTGTGATGCGATGGCGATTGTGGTCTCCGAGGAACGCGGGACCATCTCCATTGCCCGCAACGGTGAGATCGAGGTGCTTCAGGACCCCAGCCGGCTCAGTTTCATCCTCGAGAGGTTTTATCGGGAGACCTATCCCTCCTCGCGTTCCCGGAATCCGTGGTTCGTCTCTCTCTGGAAGGATCACTGGAAGGAGAAGCTCACAGCGGTGTTTCTGTCATTCTTTCTCTGGGCGTGGCTGGTCTATATTCCAGCGAGTATCATCCACTACGTGACGCTGCCGGTGGATGTGGCCACACTGGAGGGCTGGGAGGTCGAATACGTGGAGCCGTCGCGTGTCACGGTTGCCCTGGAAGCTCCGCGCGGTGTCTTCCTGATGGGAACCTACGAGGACGCCATCCGTGCCACCATCAATCCGGAGATGAAGTCCGAGGTCCAGCAGATACTGCTCGATCCGAATGTCCATTTCGTCACACCGCCGGAAATCAGTCTTCGAATCGATCAGCAGGAAACTGTCACCGTCCAGCTGCGTCAGGACTCGGGCAGTGGATCGGCTGACCAGCAGCCCTGAGCCGCGGACGGTCTTCAACCGGCATTCCGCGGGGCATCGGATTCCGCAGCCGCCGTCACCTGAAGGAACCTCTTTTCGTAGTCCGGGTGATTGGTCTTCATGATCCGGTCCCAGAAGTTGAAGTAGAGGCCGTAATTCCCCCTGATAAACTCGTGGTGCATGATGTGGTTGGTGGGGGTATTGATGAGGAAACGGATCCATGACTTCATGAATCCGGGGCGGTTGTATTCGTAGCCGGTGTGGCCGATGACATTGAAGAACATCTGCCACATCATGAAAATGCCAAAGGCCAGTGGATGGAGGGGAAACAGGAATACCGCCAGCGGAAAAATCATCGCCTGAACAGCCGCTTCCATCGGACTGAAGGCAAAGGCCGCCCACGGGGTCGGGTTTCTCGAGAGATGATGGTCGCGGTGAACCGCCCTGAAAAGCCTGGGGTGATGCATCAGCCTGTGCGTCCAGTAAAACCATGTGTCGTGCAGCAGGATAGTCAGGAGGATGCTGAACCAGAACCACATGGCCGGATAGTCGCCGGTGCTGAAATACATCCGCGTCCAGCCCTGCCGCACCGCGAAAACCGTCAGCGTGCCAACGACCCCGAAAATGACCGCCGAGCGCAGCGAATGGAGGGCCTCCCTCCGAATCTGGCTGCCTTCAGGGAAGGCACTGATAATCTTCCGCCGCACCCATGACCTGCGAAACCACACGTATCCCAGAGCCCATGCCAGTCCCGCCAGCACGACATACCGCAGTATGGTGATCGCAACGATAGCCACGCTGATTTTTTCCAGACTCCAGTTTTCCATATCGCGAAACATGAGGACCGGGCACGTATGTGTCAAGGCCGGCTTCGTGTCGCCTCAGGAAGAATCAGACCGGGTGAAAGTCCCGGAAGTGGCTCAGTTAACGCGGCTGGCGGCGGGAGCCTTGAGTGTGCCAACACACCGGGCCGGCTCGCAGCCACAAGCCGGGCAACTGCCGGAACAGCAGAACGTGAAAAGCTCAACGATGAAAGGCGGGGAACCGCTTGCCAGAACAAGAAAGCACGAGGGACGGAGCCGAACCGCGACAAGTTCTCAGAGAAAGGATAGGGGAGCAGCTTCTGCATGCTGGCCCCGGAATCGGAAAGCCTGGAGCTTTACAGAGACTTCCGTGAGTGGAATCCCCTCGTTCCCGCTTTCGGGAACGCTTCAAGGGCCGGTTCGATAGACCCACAGTAAACAGCGAGGAACCGAATAAGCCTTCCTGCCAGAACAAACCCTGTTGGTCCGGCCTGATAGACGATAGCCAGATCCTCCTTGCCAATCTGAAAGGATTTGCAGAGTTTAACCAGTCCGCGCTCAACAGAAAAATTGGAACAGCCCCAATTGCCGTATGTGAGGGGTTGAGAATCATCGGAAGCCGCCGTGGCCACGGCAACAGAATCCATTTGAATATCCAGACCGAGATATAAAATTGTTATAAGCCAATAGAGAGCCCAAAATGAAATGGAATCAACCGATCAATAGGAGGCTGAACTTGCCAATGGGCCTGCCGGAAACCCGGCAGGAGGACCGTCCATTTCACCAGAGTGCGTTGAAACTCCAACGCTGCTCAGCCATATAAGTCTAGCCGCAGAAATCCCGACTTGACGCGAGGCGGTGGATGGCATACATCATAATGTATGATACGCACTCAGATTTACCTCACCCCGAGCGAGGCCCAAGGTGTGGCGAGAGTTGCTGCGACAACCGGGCGCAAGCAGAGCGAGGTCATTCGCGAAGCGATTGACCAGTACCTCCACCGCCTTGGACCTCAGGATCGACTTGGGCGCCTTCGAGTTGGGTGCGGCATCTGGCGGGATCGCGATGACATTGATCTCCGTGCGATTCGGGACGAGTTTGACCGTTTTTGAGCCATGCTGGTCGATACCGATGTCCTGATGGATTTCCTCCGGGGCCGGAACGAAGCCATCGAGTTCCTCGAGCGACATGTAGATGACCTTCAGGTATCGGCGGTTACGGTTGCCGAGCTCTATCAACGAGTCAGGGAGGGCCAGGAGCGTGGCAAGCTTGCCACCACCTTATCAGCTCTGACGGTGCTTCCGGTTACGGAGGAGATCGCCGAGATTGCCGGACTCCTCCGGCGGGATTTTCGAGCATCGATGGGATGTGGATTGGCCGATTGCATAATCGCCGCTACGGCATCTCACCACGAACTTGAATTTGCCACTCTGAACGACAAGCATTTCGGAATGCTGGAAAAAGTCGTCGTGCCGTACCAGAAAGGCTAGCACGCGCGTGGAGAGCAACGGCTCACCCGCCTCAAGTTCAAGTCATTTCATGTAATTCAAATCTTTGTCCTGCATCGAGTGTCCGCTCCCGGTCAGCCGGGCCTCATGTTTGACGTTCGCCTCAAAAAACTTAACTCGCCGATGCCGGAATACGCTGACATCCACGCTTTAGCCAGGAAGCGCACCGAGCAGGTGATCACCGTCACGTGGGGTCCGCTGATAAGTATGAGATTCCACAGTATTCCAGCTCGCCAACCACCATTTTCACAAAATCATCGGATCTAATTCGCCACTGCTGCGACAACACGACAGAGGTTCACGCGGTTTACTGGCGGTGCGAGAGTCGATCAGAGCACGCGATGGTGTTTTTCTGGGAGACGGAGGACTGATTTTCGGTTTCGTGGAACGCGGATTTTGGTGAACGGGGCCCGGTGGGGACAGGCACCTTGTTGCTGCAGCTTCGGCCACCGGGGCATATAATGCAGGCTCATGGAGATGAGGACGATTCCCATATTTCCCATATTTCAGGTGGATGCGTTTGCCTCGAATATTTTCGGCGGCAACCCGGCGGCTGTGTGTCCACTGGACCGCCGGCTGCCGGAAACGGTTCTGCAGTCGATCGCGGCGGAGAACAACCTTTCCGAGACGGCCTTCATCATGCGGGTCCCGGATGAGGCGGACAGCTGGCATATCCGGTGGTTCACCCCTCGGGTTGAAGTGGACCTCTGTGGCCACGCGACTCTGGCGGCAGCGTGGGTGATCTTTGAACGAATCGGCGCTGCCGGTGACGTGGTGGTTTTTCACTCAGCCAGCGGTCCATTGAGGGTCACCAGGGACGCTGCAGCCGGTGACGGGAGGTTGACCATGGATTTTCCGGTCTGCCCGTTCGTTGAGTTGGATGACATCCCCGGGGACCTGAGCGACGCCCTCGGAGTGAGACCCGATAAAGTGATCCGTTCCATGGATCTGATGGCTGTTTATCCCGACGAGGAGACAGTTCTGAGTCTGCAGCCGGATTTCAGGAAGCTGGCCGCCATTGAAACCCGTGGGGTGATTGCGACCGCCCGCGGGCGCGGGACAGACTTTGTTTCCAGATTTTTTGCGCCGCGGGCCGGGATTGACGAGGATCCGGTGACAGGCTCGGCACACTGTATCATGGCGCCATGGTGGGCCCGGGAGCTCGAAAAATCCACCCTCACTGCAAGGCAGCTTTCGCGCCGTGGAGGTGAGCTGGTCTGCGACGTGAAAGGAGACAGGGTTCACATCTCAGGCGTGGCCGTCCTTTACCTCGAGGGGGCGATCCGGGTGCCTGTCTGAAAGAAGCCTGCTGATCCATTGGCTGTGAGTTCCAAACTCCATGGCAATCCTGGAATCGGGATAATCCTGAACGAGGGCCTGGAGGAATTTAGAGTGGTTGGGAATGGAAAACTCCCGGAGATTATTTCCATCCTTGTCGAGGACGCAAATTGCGTCTTGTATATGTCCGAGGTCGATGCCGATTACGGCTCTGCGATGTGGTTGTTTTTTCTTTATCATACAGGCAGCTATTTTCGAGAACCGCTGGCACGGCCTCAACTACCTTCTCATTCTATCCGGCACCTGAGCCCACATCCCGATGGCAGCGGGAAACTTGAGTCGGGGCAAGAACCTGACGATGGAAGATGAATGAGTGGCCCGCCTTCCGGAGCAACGCACAGGACTCACCCCGCAGGCCGCCTGAAAGGGCATTGGATAATGCTGCTGGCGGCGGTGGCGGTTATGGCACTGGCTGCGGTGAAATGGTTGGAATTGCATTACTCGAGGGTCGAGCTGACAACCGCCAACCACTTTCCGCCGGTGATATTCCTCATTTTTCTGGGCGCCTATCTCGCCGGCACAGCCAGGTTCATCCGGTTTCTGGCATGGCCGCAGGGCAGCGGGCAGGCCCTGAGGGTGAAGGTCTCCTCTTTCCGGGAGTTCGCTCGCGTGACCGCCATCGGTCTGAGCCTGACTCTGCTCCATTTTCTTCCCCTGATGACAGCCATGCACTGGCCGGTGGAACAGAATTCGCCGGCCAATGTGGAGAGCCATACCCTCAGGGTCCTGGAACACCGGTGGGTTCAGCAGGGTGGATCAAGGCCGTGGTCAGTCCTCACGACCTCATCATGGCGTGGCCCGCACCACGAGATTTTCCGCACGAGAACACGCGATTTGGACGGACTGGGGTCTATCGCCGCTGTGGAGGTCCGCATGGTCCCCGACCGGTTCGGCAGACTTCGCATTCTCGATGTCCGGCCCGTCACCCGGAAACAGTCCTGATCCGGTCCGCCTCCGTCTCCGACTCAAAGAACTCAATGAATCCCGAACCCCCGCCGATTGGAGTGACATGGTGCGGGTTTTACCATTTCTGTTGGGATTTGCCTTGGTCGGTGCGCATTTTCTTTTCTTCCACAAACCGGAAATTGTTCATGCCCACGGTGTCACCGCACCGGGGGATCCGGTTCAGACCAGGATTGAGAATCCGCAGCGCTTTTCCCTCGACGGCGAATATCTGGTGACGCCGTTGGCGGAGTTCCGGCTCACCGCAAGGGTCCTCTCGCGGCGAAGCTACTTCTGGGGGAAAGAATCGCGGCTTTGCCCGGTCGACCTCGCGCTCGGCTGGGGACCCATGTCAGATTCAAAGCTCCTCTCCTATCTTGATATTTCCCAGCGCAGCCGCCGATATCTTTGGCGTGCCGATGAACTGCCGGTTCCCGTGCGCGATATCCAGACTCACAGCGCCAACATGCACCTCATCCCCGCCTCCCCGGAAGTCCGCAAAACCCTCCTCAAAGCCCGAAAAGGCCACCTCGTCGAGTTGTCGGGCAAACTGGTCAGAATCAACGCAAAGGAAGGCTGGTACTGGCAGAGTTCGCTCACCAGAAATGATACCGGCGATGGCGCCTGTGAAGTCGTCTGGGTGGAAAAACTGGCCCTCAAACCCGACTGAACCAGGAAAAACGTACCTGGCACCCCGTCCCACCCGGCCATGTACAATGTACCTGGCACCTTGTCGTGCTTGCGGCGGGGCGGGTTTCCCGTTCCAATGGTCGTGCATGAAACCCGGACAGTTCATAGCGGGCATTTTCGGGGCCCTGGTCCTCGCTTTCATTCTTCCCGATCCGGGGGCTCCGGGGGGATGGCTGCATCCTCATCTCGCCGGACCGGTTGCCACTTTCCTCATTTTCCTGATCCAGGGGCTCCAGCTGAAACAGGGAGCACTCGCCGAGGTCGCCCGTGCCTGGAAACTCCACCTCGCCTGTCAGGCCGCCAACTTCATCCTGGCCCCCGCCATCTTTCTCATACTCACCCTTCTCAGCGGCCCGTTTCTCAAGGACCCTTCCCTCCGGCTCGGGATGCTCTTCCTCGGCATGCTCCCAACCACCATCAACTCCGCCATCACCATGGTCCACCTCTCAGGCGGCCGGGTGGCTTCGGCCATTTTCAACTCCAGTCTGTCGAATTTACTGGGGATTCTCATAGTGCCAGTATGGGTGAATGCATGGATGCGCGCCATGGAGTCCCTGTCTCTGGACCTGCGGCCGGTGTTTCTGAAGCTTCTGGGGCTGATTTTTCTGCCGGTGATCGTGGGTCGTGGTCTTCAGCCTGTGCTGCGGCGGTGCGGGCATCTGCCATCCGGTGACATCCTGAAGCTCGGGAGCATGTGGCTGATTTTCCTGATCGTATATCTGTCATTCTGCCGGAGTGTGACTGGCCGGGTGTGGGAACTGGTGCCAGGCACCGTTCTGGGCGGGGTTG
>JAUIAG010000219.1 GCA_030425355.1 Verrucomicrobiia bacterium | reverse complement strand
GGGGCCGGGAGTTGTATCCGTGACGGCATCCGAATTGGCGATGAAATCATGATCGGCATGGGATCGGTTGTCATCGGCCATTGGGAGGAAAGCGGACTGGTTCTGGCAGGCAACCCTGCAGGGCCACTCGCTGAAGGCAGGCGTGGATAAATCCGGGAGCTGGGGGAGGCTCAGGTAGCCGGATCCAGGTCATCGAAGAAATCCGCCTCATCCTTGAGGAAACGGCGAACCCAGTCCTTGAGGCGGGTGGTCACGCGGCTGCGGGCGATGTAGACAGCTCCAACAGACAGATCCAACTGTTCGGCGACGTCCTTGCCTGCCTCGTGGTGGATGGCGGTGCGGACAAACGCTTCCCATGTTTTTGGGGAGAATTCGTGCTCAATGGCCTCCATCGCCGACTGGAGCGTCTGTTTTTTGAATTCCTTGTCCCAGTCCTCGGCCTCCTCGCGGGCGGGCTGTGCCTCGATGAACCGGATCATCTCCGTGTCACCGGTTCCCTGCGGGTGCCGGTATCTGGATTCAAGGAAATTATTGAATTTGCTGCGGGTGACCGTGAAGAGCCATGACCGGAAGCGGCCCTTTTTGGGATCGTATTCGAAATTGGCGATGCTTCTGGCGATGGCTTTCATGACCTCCTGGGTCACGTCATTGGCATCGGCCGTCTGCAGCTGGTGATTGATACAGAATCCGTAAACCAGGGGCCTGTATATCTCAATGAACTCGCGCCACGCAGCCTCGTTGGTATTATCCTTGATCTTCGCGAGAAGCTCAGGGTTGGTGTTGGGCGAATTGTTGCCATCCTGGTCGTATTTGTTTTTGTTTTTGTCCATGAGACGGATCAAAACCTCGGATTTCTTGTCGCTGACGCAATGCTTTACGGTATTAAAGCCCGCCATGGTGCCTGATGGCAACACAATAGCGGCCGGGTCATACAGGCAGGTGTCCGCAGGCCGTGCGGTTGCAGCTCAAATTCAATTCCGTTACTGTTAACTGACAAATCTGAAATTTCGAAACAAAATGGCAAGTCTGACAGCAACGCAGCAGAGGTTCGTTCTGCACTGGGGAGAGATGGGAACCCGCTGGGGAATCAGCCGCACTGTCGCTCAGATTCATGCCCTGCTCTATATTTCCGACCGCCCTCTCAATGCAGAGGAAATCAGCGACAGCCTGTCGGCAGCCCGGAGCAACGTGAGCAACAGCCTCCGGGAACTCCAGAACTGGGGAATTGTCCGGAAAATTCCGGTTCTCGGGGACAAGCGTGATCACTACGAAAGCCTCCACGATGTATGGGAGATGTTCCGCATCATCCTCGAAGAGCGGAAAAAGAGGGAGGTCGACCCGACTCTGGTGCTGCTGGAGGAAGTCATCCGTGAGGCGGAAAAAAGCGGAGAGAAGGAGGACCTCACCGTCCAGCGTCTCAGGAACCTCAGAGATTTTTTCGAGACCACAATGAACTGGTATGAGGCCATTCAAAGAATCCCCCGCCCTGCCCTGCAGGAGCTTTTCAGAACGGGAGGAAATCTGGCCGGCCTCATCGGGTCGGCGGCCTCATCGGACAATTCCGGCAGCACGCAGCGCCGGCATGCGCGCAAGGCCGATGTCCAGTCATGAACCGTGGTCCGATGAAATCGATTTTCAGCCTTCCTGTTCTGTCTCTGACACTGGCGTTGTGCCTGCCCGGCGCTTTGCCCGGCGTGGAAGCAAAGCCGCCGGTCATCGCCGGGAAAATCCGGGCGCGGGATCTGGGCATTCAATTTCAGGGCACTCCCGGAACATGGAATGCGATTACGGATGTGCCGGGCGTTGAGGTGGGTCACAGCACAATTGTGATTGGCGAGGGCGAGCTGGTGGTTGGTGAAGGCCCGGTGCGCACCGGCGTGACAGCCATTCTCCCCACAGGAAAGGAATTCAGAAAAGTCTTCGCAGCCACGGCATCACTCAACGGCAATGGAGAATTGACCGGCACACACTGGGTCAATGAGTCGGGTTTTCTTGAAGAGCCCATACTTTTTACCAACACACACAGCGTCGGAGCGGTTCATCAGGCCGTGATTCAGTGGCGGCAGGAGCGAATGTTCCATCCGGGAGACCGTCCATACGATTTTGCCTCACTGCCGGTGGTTGGTGAGACATGGGATGGCAGACTCAATGACATCCATGGCTTTCATGTTGGATCGAAGCATGTTTTTGAGGCCCTCGACAAGGCCGGCAGCGGAGCAGTCGCCGAGGGAAATGTCGGCGGGGGCACCGGCATGGTCTGCTTCCGGTTCAAGGGCGGCATAGGCACAGCTTCAAGAATCACAAGTCATGGGTATGTGGTGGGCGTCATCGTCCAGGCCAACTTCGGACTCCGGGAAGACCTGCGAATCGATGGCGTGCCTGTCGGAAGACAGATATCCGATCTCCTGCCCGAAATGAACGGAATCCTCCCACGGGCTGAAGGCAATTCCATTCTCGTGGCTGTCGCCACAAACGCCCCTCTGCTTCCCGTGCAACTCAAAAGGCTCGCGGGCCGTGTTCCTCTCGGTATTCAAAGAACCGGAGGCATGGGATACAACTCCTCAGGTGATCTTTTCATCGCGTTTTCCACAGCCGTGGTCGAACCCACCGAACGCGGGGAAATCAATGTCGTGCGAATGATCACCAATGACCACATTGATCCCTTTTTCAAGGCCGTGGTCGAGTCGACGGAGGAGGCCATTATCAATGCTCTTGTCGCGGCACGGACCATGACAGGCATTAATAATAACAGGATTCACTCCATCCCCCACGAACGCCTGAGGAGTATCTTCGAGGGCCACCCGACGGGCAGTGTGAAGAGAAACTGAGGCAGCATTGAAGAGGGTCCCTCTGACATCCCTGCGTGGAGGAGGGACAACGAACCCGGACCGTACTCCTACCATGTTGTCCGCTCCTGAAGCCAGCGGACATCACCATTCTGCGGATGCGGAATGTTCAGTTGAGCCTCTTTATTGCGGGTGAACCGCTGAAATGTTCGTGGATCCCGCCATTGGCGGATCTCTGCATGCCCGTCCGCAAAACTCAGTGTTCCGGCACCGCCATGCCATGCAGACGGGACATCCACAAGATTCAGCCGGAATCCGGAGTCCGAGCGGAAATCCGTCATGTCGACATAAAACTGTCCCCGTGTTATGGATCCGGGATGTTCTGAAATAAACACAAAAGTGTTTTCGGTGCCGGGATGTGCGCTGGCGGCGATGGAATCGAGACTGGTAAACACCTGAAACGGTTCACCGGTGCTGCTGTTGACGGTGGTGCGCCGCCAGGGAGCACCTCCCAGGAAGGCATTCATGGCATAGCTTCGAACCCGTGGAACCACCTCGCCGTTGCGATAGCCGGGCCACTGACCTGTCGACGGATCAGCAGGGTCGCGGAACAGCAGAGGATTTTTTGACAGATATGGCCAAAGTGGACTGTTGCTGACACTGCGGTCATCCTGGTCTCTGACCCAGTAGGGATCGACCTCGGCTCTTTCATTGACCGGAAGATCCAGCGACCCGCCACCGGACCACTCCTCCATACCAAGCTCCGGATAGGTGGGCTGACTGGTCGCAGAAGGAATCTGCCCGTCATTATCCGTCGCATATCGCGTCCATGCCCCGGTCAACTCATGAAGGTTGTTGAGACCCTGAAATGCGGCACTTCTGATGGCTGCTCCGGATACCGCCAGGACCACAAAGAGGACAATCGCAGCAAGGCAGCCAAGCGTGACAAGGCATTCAGCATTGATATATCCACTGGAAGGCAAATGCCTGTGCCCTGGCTGCCGGTCAAAAATTCCCGTTTTCATCTCTTGATTTATATGGATCGAAAAGATCGATCATCATGGCTGCGGTTGAATCCTTCTGAGGCGTACATATGTTCCAGCCAGTTCTTCAGGCAGTTGAAGATTTTCGACAAATCCACTGCCTGAAAACGGCACGCCAAATTCTTCCCATGTATCCAGATCCGTGCTCAGCTCGAGGATATAGGTAAAGCTCTGGAGGCTGAGAAACTCAATTGTGTCCGGCTGGATGATAATTGATACTTCGGGGTCTTCATCATCGGGAGATTCAGCGGGTGGTTCATAGGTCAGTTGATAGAACTGGTGTCCGAGTGCGTTGTTCGGGTTGGTGCGCCATGAGATTTGTGCGCCATTTCCGGCAAACTCGGGACCGACCGGATTCCAGTTTTCCAGATCGCCCGATGCAAGCAGCCGGTATGTATAGCCCTGGCTGGATTGAAAAAAGACGGCGGGGCCGCTTAGAATCACAGGGATGCTGCGGGACCGTTCCCCGGCAGTATAGGTGCGGGTGTGGTTGAAAAATTCCAGAAGGTCATTGAGGCCATCCTCATTCGAATCGACGATGAGTGGATCACTGCCCTCGGCCAGTTCAATCCAGTCGGCCAGCCCGTCCGCGTCTCTGTCCGCAAAAAGATAGATATCTTCAAATTCGATCAGCTGGTCTCCTGATTGAATGCTGACTGCATACCCGGTCACGGGCTGTTCCGGAATATCCTCCACGACAAAAGATGGGCCCTCGGTGCCTTCAATGATCGCCCCATCGCGTGTCCATTGATATGCAGTCGATTGTGAATCAATTCCGTCGGGAATATCCACCTGAAAACTGACTGACACGCCGGGGCGGATGATCTGACTGCGTGGTGGCAGAAATTTTTGTGAAAGCGACTGACCGCCGTCCGTGTATATAACCGAAACACCCCAGTTCGAGGTGATGCCATCCACGAGATGTTCCATCTCCGGGATGTCTGTTTCACCCTGAATATTACTGCCCCATGCCCATACTCTGCCCTGTCTGCCAACGGCAATGCTGTGCAGTCCGCCGGCGGCAATCGTTACTATATCCAGCATTCCCGCTGGAGTATTACACTGGCCCCAGGCATTGGATCCCCAGCAGATGACAGTTCCATTTTCCAGCAGCGCCACGCAGTGGTCTGAACCGGAGGCGATGGCTTTCACGTTTTTGACCACTGCCGGGATGCTCTGCTCTCTGTTATAGTTTTCGCCCCAGACACGGACATCACCATTCTCATCAAGTGTCATGAAATGGTAATCCCCGGCAGCTATATCGATGACGGGCACTGGCGCGGATAATTCGGGAAGTCGCATTGCAGGTTCCGGCGGCCGGCCTCGCTCGGAATCATATACAGAGACTGTGCCGTCATCGTGCAGTATGAGTATTTCAAAAAGTGTCAATGCCACCTTGACGACATTCTCAAGATCCCGGATTACCGACGGGGTTGAATCCCTGTCTATTCGGAAAGTATTTCCTGAATCCCCCACCGCCCAGAGTGACAGGGCGGTGCCGTGCAGGGACCGGACGGGGCCGATGTCCTCAAGCAGATCCCAGTCCCCGTTGGGCAACTCACCTGGTCGGAAATAGTATGTTTCTCCATCCTCAGTCACTGCCGCACTGTATGATGAGCCGACCACGAGTTGGGATATCCTGCTCGAAAGCTGCGGAAAGTCCGGTGACTCAGAGCCGGCAAACCGGCCGGCCGTGATGACCGACGCCCCTGTTTCCACCGCCAAAGCAGTCGATAAAACGGCGAATCCCAGAATAAAGGAACTTCTGGCAAATATTGGTTTTTGCTTCATTGAAACCGGATCCTGACGGTTATACCCCCCGGGCACCCACAAGCCTTTCAATATTTCTTCGACAGCATAAATCATAAAAAACGCCGGAGATGACCGGTGTGAGCAACAGGCAACGCCCGTCGGCGACAGGGATATCATTTGATATCCATAGCCCTGAAAAGTGTCAACTCCTTTGACCAGTGTTTTGACGGGATCGGATGCAGGCGGAGAATCGCCTTAACTTCCGTGACATCACCACCTAAACTCCCGCCTATGATGCTGAATGGGGCAACTGATGATCAGGGGAATGAAAAGGCGAACACCGGGGAAGGCCGGCGGCCACGACTGTGGGAAGCATTGATTCCACTTGTCGGCCTGATCGTCGTTCTTGTAATCCACCTGCAGGTCCTTGGTCTCGAGGACCCGCACATCGCCATCATTCTCGGAATCGCCATGGCAGCGGGGATGGGACTGCTTCTGGGCTATTCGTGGGACTCGCTTGAGGATGGCCTTGTCGAGGGAATTCAGGTCGGCATGAAAGCCATTCTCATTCTCATGGTTGTGGGGATGCTTATCGCCACATGGATTGCCAGTGGTATCGTGCCTTTACTGATTGATTACGGACTGGCTCTTTTGAACCCGTCCATATTCTACGTGGCGGCCTGTCTGATCAGTTCGGTTGTATCCCTTGCAACAGGCAGTTCATGGACAACGGCAGGGACTGTCGGCGTCGCCCTCATTGGAGTCGCCAACGGACTGGGACTTTCAGAACCCATTGCGGCGGGGGCAGTCGTCTCAGGGGCCTATTTCGGGGACAAGATGTCACCGCTTTCCGATTCCACCAACCTGGCACCGGCTGTGGTCGGTGCCGAGCTGTTCTCTCATATCCGCCACATGTTCTACACAACAGTGCCTTCCATGCTGATCAGCCTCCTGATCTACGCAGTCATTGGTTTGTCAGCGGCTCAATCAGCCAGCGACACCGAGTCAATAGCCGGGATCCGTGAAACACTTGCAGGCAACTTCAACCTGAGTCCGTGGCTGCTGATTGCGCCGGCAATGGTCGTTGTCATGGTCTGGAAGAAATGGCCAGCCCTGCCTTCTCTTTTCGGAGCCACAGTCATTGGAATCATCCTCGGCGTGGTGATTCAGAAGAGTGAAATTGCCTCCCTGGCAGGCTCCGCTTTTGCCGGCTACGAGTCCTCTACAGGGAATGCACAGGTGGACGAACTGCTGAGCAAGGGCGGCCTCGACGGTATGATGTGGACCATTTCGCTGATATTCTGCGCCCTCGGTTATGGAGGCATCATGATGAAAACACGGATGCTCGAAACCATCGCCAATGGAATTCTCAAATTTGCAACCAGCACATGGAAGCTTGTGGCGGCCACCAATATCTCCTGCATTATCATGAACCTGGCCGCATCGGACCAGTATCTCGCCATCACCGTTCCCGGAAAGATGTTCCGCGAGGCCTACACGAGGGCGGGATTAACAGCCCGTAACCTGTCCCGGTCTCTTGAAGATGCCGGAACCCTCACATCACCACTTGTGTTGTGGAACACCTGCGGGGCCACCATGAAACAGTACCTCGGCGTTTCTCCTGTCGCCTTCGCACCCTTCGCGTTCTTCAACTGGATCTGCCCGATTCTCTCGGTCGTCATCGCGGCAGCCGGTTGGGGCATCGAGAAGATGGACGATCTGAAAGAGTCGGCTGATGAGACCTCAGGCACCGACAGCATGTGATGAACTCCTGATGATGGAGTGCCCACTCTCAACGCGACTGCCTTCGAATATCTCAGTTATCACTGATCCCCGCCATTGCGGTTCGGGATCCAGGTCCATGAAAGCCGCCAGTGTCGGGATGGTATCCATGATCGAAACCTGACGGGATATCTGATACGCGCGGCGGATTCCGGGTCCACACGCTATCCATGGGATATTGACATCCTCCGGAAGTTTGGTGCCGTGATGAAATCCATGACCGCCATGGCTTCCAACCAGAAAAATCCGGCTATCCTGCGGAATTCGGTCCATCAGGACGCCAATGGTCCGATCGAGGTTTCTGACAACATGGAGGTACTCAGGTGTCATCCACCCGTGCTGATGGCCGGCCTCGTCAGCCTGATTCAGATCCAGCAGCACCAGATCCGGGTTTTCACGCTCCATCCAGATGATTGCCCTTGAAACCAGCTCCACATCCACCTCGCCATCAAAATGATCCTGATTCTGATAATAACTGAAGGCCAGAGCCCCGGGGCGGCTTAAATACCGGAGTGACTCCTGTGAGTAGAAAAAGCCGGCCTTGCGACGACTCATTCCAAGCAGGTCCAGAAAACCGGTTTTCCGATTTACTCCAGGATCCGCTTCGTCGTCGACAACAAGATGCTCAATAGGCGGGATGCTGTGAATCAGCGACATGTGGCTCGGAAGCGACAACGAAGGGAAGACTGTCCGTGCCTGCAGCGCATAACTGCCGCCGTGCATGAGCGAATGAATGTTGGTGCAGCCGGACTCCACAAGGGCATCAGGACGAACTCCTTCCAGAACTATCAATACGTGAGCTGCCATAATACCAAACAGGATTTATCAACCATCATCGCCCCGGAATGTTACGATCGAAGCGGCACTTTTGTGAATATCCTGTGAGTAACCGCGGGGTTATTCACAATCAGGGCCACCGGGATAAATCCGACAGCCATATCTGCCCTTCAATAAAAAGGGGGCCAATGGCCCCCTGGTCAGCGATGAGATCTTTGAGACTGGACTGCAGAAGCATCACTCCGTGATCACACGGAGAAATTCGGCGGCCGACTCGGAAGCTGTATCAATCTGGTGCTGGAAGATGATATCGGCTCCCTGCCCTTCCACAGTTTCCTGATCTGCCCACTGGTTGCTTCCAATGTTCTGGATGGCCTGAAGCTTGTAGGAAACACCCTGTTCACCAAAGACAGTGACGGAGAGGACACCGTCCTGCAACTGCACATTGGTAATCCGGTTATTCTGGTTCCCTCCAGCCAGAGGATAGTCGGGAATGCCGGCGGCGTCGGAAGTCATGAAGCCGGACTCGGTGATGAATGTCCATCCGGCCGCCCAGTTGACGTCCCCAAATGCTCCCTTGAAGTCCACGTCGCTGAAAAAGCCATCGGCCATCTCATCGCGTCCGGGCTGCAGGGCCGGGGAGCCTTCCCCGGGGAGAGGGCTCATCCCC
>JAUIAG010000001.1 GCA_030425355.1 Verrucomicrobiia bacterium | reverse complement strand
GCCTTCAGGGCTTTGTTGGCCTCGTCGATCACGCATTTGTCGAACTTGTTGAGTTCACGACCGTAGGCGAATCCGATCATTTTGCTGACCATATGTTCGATGACCTTGTCTTTTTTCCCGTGGATGATTTTCCTCAGTTCGGACGGGCCGTTGAATTTTTCGCCCGAAGGGAGGACACCCGTTGCATCGATGGCTGTGCCGCGGTCTTCGGTGCGCCATCGGCCCAGTACGTCAAAATTTTCAAGACCGAATCCGAGGGGGTCCATGCGGTCGTGACAGGCGGCACAGTCCGGATTGGTCCGGTGGAGTTCGAGCTGTTCTCTCAGGGATTTGGCATGCCGTGCCTCTCCTTCCTCCTCGAGTTCAGGGACATTCGGAGGCGGAGGCGGGACCTTGTCGCCGATCAGACTTTCCAGTATCCACCGTCCCCGGAGAACCGGACTTGTCCGGGTTGGATATGAGGTGGCGAGGTGAATAGCGGACATCCCCAATAGTCCTCCACGGTTGGTCTCCGGAGCCAGTGACACCCTTTGAAACTCACCAGTGCCACTGCGTTTGCCGGGATAGGGAATGCCGTAGAGATCGGCGAGACGGTCATCGACAAATGAATAGTTACTGTCTATGACGGCAAGGAGCGACCGGTCATAGCGGAACATGTCGGTGAAGAAATGCAGCAGCTCGCCCTTCATGGACTCAAGCAGCCGGGTATCAAACTCGGGAAATTTCCGCGAATCCGGCTGGACTGATTTCCCAAGGTCATCGAGATCGAGCCACTGCAGTGCGAAGCGTGATGCCAGACCGGATGAACGCGGATCGGCAAGCATCCGGTCCACTTCATTTTCAATGACTTCAGTCCGGGTGATTTCGCGGGACTCGGCCAGATCAAGGAGGCGCTGATCGGGAAGACTCGACCAGATGAAATAGGAAAGCCTCGTCGCAAGCTGGTAGGGGCCCAGTGGATGGGTTCCCGGTTCATCCGACTCGGGTTCAACGAGAAAGAGGAAGTCAGGGGAGATCAGAATGCCCTTGATGGCGTATCCGACCCCGTCATTGAAGGCCCCGCCGTTTTCAATGGCTGTGTCGAATAGCCTGAGAAACTTCGCAGACTCGTCAGGATCGACCGGTCTGCGGAAGGCATGATAGGTGTAATGTTGAATGACGCGGAATGCCCGGTCCCTATCGCTGCCTCCCTCAATGACCGGAGCAATGTCCTGGAATTCGCGTGAGGCAAGGGATGTCTGCATGAGGGCGTCCACTGCTTCATCCGCTATGGAAAGATATTTTTCCACGAGCAGGGGAGAGGAGAACAGTGTGCTGCCGTTGGTGTCAAAGCCCTCGCCACCTGCTCCGTCAGCCGGGAGCCTGTCCGCGACCCGGATGCGGATTCCCAGCAGGTCATTCACCGAATTTTCGAATTCGTAGCGGGTGAGTCGACGACTCATCACGTAGCCGCGGTAATAATTCTGGGTCCTGTCGGAGGCGAGTTGATCGCAGTCCAGCTGTGGAACGGGCAGTTTGCGCAGCCAGTTCATCAGAGTCTGCCGGTGATTATAATCCATCTCCGGGCTGCCGCTTGGCGGCATTTCCGATGCCTGAACCCGCTCGAGGACATATTTCCACATCTCCACGTCATCGAGGACGCTTTGATAGTTCGGGTAGTCCACGAAATTCAGTCCGCCCTTGCTCTTTTCCGGGCCGTGGCATTCGTAGCAGCTCTTTTTGAGAATCCCCTGAATGTCCATGGAGTATTCCGACTCAAGGTCGGCGCGGGTGTCCGCGGCAGACAAAAGGAACAGGGCTGTGACAGCACACGCCACCGACCTCATGACAACCTTTGGGATCTTCTGCAGGTGCATTTCCATGGATCGTTTCATTAAACGTGGACAATATCAGTTTAATCGGCCGGTTTTCAAAAAAAATCAGCCGCGGAGCGAAGCTCCGGAATCTTGAGACAGGATGAAGATCCCGATGAGCCGGGAGGGTTGAGGGGCTGGTGAAAGCAGCATTCAGTACCACTGCTCGCGCCACATCCGGACAGTCATCTCCCCGGCTTTGAGGAAGGATGCATGCCCGTCGTAATAAAGACAGTTGGGGCCTTTGCCGTGGCGGGTCGCTGCCACTCTGCGGCCGTGGTTGACATCGGTGCTGCCCGAGTTGGCGAGGTGACCGGGGTGCCACACGTCATGCCGGCTCAGCTCGGGGTCATTCAGGCCCTTCACTATCGGCCTCCAGCGGCCATTTTCATTGTCGGCGATATAGATGGTGGCTGCGGGTCTTTGAAATTTGTCCAGCGGCGTCGGGTCATTGATTTCAAATCCAATTCTGTCTCTGGCGCTGCGGAAGCTCCAGGAGCTGTCGACGTAGCAGATGATCTGCTCCGGATCGGGGTAGGCCGGGCATTTGAATATACGCGAGCGGCTGAAATCAATGCGCCGTGTGTTGAGTGACCCGTTGGCGCCGCTGAGAAATTTGACTCCCTCGGGCATATAGGGCATGTAGGCAAGGAACCACAATACATTGTTTCCCCTGGGTATGAGCCCCCTGTAGTCCTGGGAATACATGAGCATGGCCATCCCGGTCTGTTTGAGGTTATTGAGGCAGTAGGCTTTTTTCGCCTTTGCCTTTGCCTGGGCGAGCGCCGGAAGCAGCATGGACGCCAGTATGGCGATGATGGCGATGACGACCAGCAGTTCAATCAGGGTGAATCCACGCCCGCGTGTGGAAGTGGATACGGCCCTGCCTTTGATCGACGGTCCGTCATGAATGGGGTTCATGTCCGGATTCTCACCGCAATGGCTCCGGCTGTAAAGTTCATTGATGAAAAGCCGATGCAGGCGGATTGATACTCTGTCTATTCAGTCTGGCGCGAGGCGGGGCGCGACTGGAAAAAATAGAGGGGCAGTCCTGCCACGAGTGTCATGGCGCCCCAGAATATGACTGGCGGTTTTTGTGAGAGGCTGAAAATCACCTGTGCGAGGATGATGGCGGCAAAGATCAGCGGGATATACGGAAATGGTGTGGCGGGCCGTGCATCCTGCGGTTTGTCCCGCACCCACCGGTAGACCAGCCCGACTGCACACAGTGCCGACGATATTCCCAGCAGAAAGCCGATGTATCCAAGCAGCGCATCATAAGTCGCGTTCCATGTCATAATTAAGGCGATTGATGTCTGAAAGATCGTCCCTCGCCGGAATGGCGGTTCAGTACCCGATATGAATGCGGGGAACAATCCGTCCTGTGCCATTTTCCCATAGACCCTGGGCCCGAGGAACATCATGGCGGAGATGGAGGTAAGAAGTCCTCCGCAGATGATGACTCCCACTAAATCCGCGAAAGGCTTCCCTCCAAGTGCTTCAGCAGCGATGGATGCGACCAGCGCTTCACCGCTGATCTTTTCCAGAGGCACGGCGTGGATGAAAACATAATTCAACCCGAGATAGAGGATGGTGACGACAGCGGTGCCGATTATGAGGGCCCGGCCGACATTGCGTTCAGGTTCGTGGATTTCATGACTCATGTAGACAGCTGCATTCCACCCGCTGTAACTGAGAAATATCCAGTAAAGTGAGACACTGAAGCTTCCGGCATTGAATGGTTCGCCGGTATGGGCCGGAAGTTCCGGGAGTCTGGAGGCCATCAGCAGGAAAAAGGCTCCAATCATCACAAGTTTGAGAAGGACAATTATCTTGTGAACACCGGTGGCGATGTGAAACCCGCCCAGTTGAATGAGCAGAAATGCAGCGAGGATGAGGGTCGCTGAAAACCCGGAAGAAATCTGCGGGAAAAATTCATGGATATATTTTCCGAAAAGAATGGCTGCTGCGGCGAGAGGGGCTGAAAATCCGACAATTAATGACACCCACCCGCCAAGAAACCCGGCCAGAGGGTGAATCAGAGCCGAGAGGTAACGGTATTCTCCGCCTGACCCCGGAATACTGCGGGCCAGCGATGCGTAGGTTAAAGCCCCGAGCATCGCGATGACTCCACCACAAAGCCACGCCAGAATTATCAGCGGCCTCGAACCGAGGTCCGCTGCCAGAAAACCGGAGGTGGTGAAGACACCGACACCGATCATACTGGCAATCACCATGGATATGGCCCCTGGCAGTCCCAGTTTCCTGCTGCCTGCTTCAGCGTTGTCCCGCATGAGCCACATCATGCCCGCAAGCCTTATTTTTGAGAACAAAATACACGGACAATCCGGGAGTGACAGATCAGCCTTTCACCCGTAGCATCTCAACCGGTTCAATCTTAAAAACTTCATCTGCAGGTCCACACTTTTTCTTCGCATCCATGGCAAATCACCAACGCAGTCCGTCAAAGACATCCCTGTTAATCCTGATTGTTTTTGTTTCCGTCCTGGCCATGGCCGGGCTCATTGCTGTCAGCGGATCGGCCGGCGAAACAGACACAGGCCACACCCGTCCCAACATCCTCTTTATCATTTCGGATGATCTGACGGCCGGGGCGCTTGGGTGCTACGGGAATCAGATGGTGAAAACCCCGGCCATAGACAATCTGGCATCTGCGGGCATGCGGTTTGACCGGGCATACTGCCAGTTTCCGGTGTGCGGTGCCGCCAGGGCGGCACTTATGGCCTCGATGTATTCTCCATCTGTGGGTGTAATGGGGAACGGGGCCGCTTCGAGACTGGACCGGAACCTGACCGCAGCCGGTCATCCCGCGTGGCCTGAATACTTCCGTCACAGCGGCTACTACACTGTCCGGGTTGGAAAGATATATCACATGCGGGTTCCCGGCGATATCACCGCCGGCGTCGACGGGCCCGATCACAGGGCCTCATGGACGGAAAAGTTCAACTGCCGCGGACCGGAGTGGATGAGTTACGGTGTCCACAATCTTTATTCAAACCATAAGCTGCGGTTCAATCCCACAGCCCACTACGGTCTGGGCTTCGGGACTGCATTCTATGCTGTCGAGACCTACACCGACGGCATGGAACAACCGGACGCCCAGGCCGCTCAGCGGGCCATCAGAATCATGCAGGCTCACGCAGATCGACATGAGCCATTTTTTCTCGCAGTCGGTTTTGTGCGGCCCCATGTGCCGCTTGTCGCGCCGTCAAATTATTTTGAGACATACCGCGATGCTGTGCCGGAACTTCCCGATGTTCCTGAAGGTGATCGGGATGATATTCCATCCGAGGGCATAAGCCTGAATTCCGAAGCACTCGGTATAGCAGGAAAACCCGGCCGGAAAAGGGCTGTAATCAAGGCCTATTCCGCCGCAGTCAGCTACATGGATGCCCAGGTTCAGCTGATACTTGATTCACTCAACGCACTGGAACTGGCCGGCAACACAATCGTCATCTTCACCAGCGATCACGGCTATCATCTTGGAGAGCACGAATTGTGGCAGAAGGTGAGCCTGCATGAGGAATCAGTCAGAGTGCCGATGATCGTTTCCGGTCCTGGCATCCGGCCCGGGGTCTCATCGCGGCTTGCCGCCCATGTTGACATCTATCCCACCATCGCGACACTGTGCGGGCTGGCAGTTCCTGAAAAGTGTCAGGGCGTTGATATATCGCCGCTGCTGAAGGGAGATGAAAGGTCTCTTCGGGAAGGGGTGCACTCGTGCACAGGCAGAGGCCATCTCTGGCGCACAGAGAGATATGCCTACATGCAATATCGGAGTGGCGCTGAAGAGTTCTACGACATGGAGGCTGACCCGCAGCAGTTCAACAACCTCGCCAATTCCGATGATCCAGACATTCGACGGATTGTCGGCGAACACCGGGGGGCGCTTGAACGGTTTCTGGCCAGGTTGCCGGATTACGGAGCCATGGAAGCAGCCGGGCCGCGCCGGTAAACGGGTGCCACCCGTGGTCAGGCCACCAGCGGCCGTATCAGTTGCCCCCCGAACTGTGACAGCTGCTTGTATCTTCCCGCATGGAAGTAAGTGAGCTGGTTGTCGTCCAGTCCGAGAAGGTGAAGCAGGGTGACATGAAAATCCCTGATGTGGCGGACTTCCTCGACCGCTTCCGCTCCGAGTTCGTCCGTGGCGCCGATGGTATGGCCGGCACGGCATCCACCTCCGGCCATCCAGACAGTCATCGCAGCAGGGTTGTGATCTCTTCCGTAGGCGGTTCCTCCCCGGATGCCGTTATCCGGGGTGCGTCCGAACTCCCCTGCCCAGACAATGAGTGTGTCATCGAGCAGTCCCCTGCGGCGCAGGTCGCGAATAAGAGCTGCTATAGGCCGGTCGACGGACTCGACAAGTGCCCCGTGCGCCTTCCCGATATAGTCGTGTGAATCCCATGTGCCGGCATAGAGCTGAACAAAACGGACATCGTTCTCCACCAGCTTTCTGGCCAGAAGGCACTTTCTGGCCATGTTGTGTGTCGGAGCGGCCCCATAGCCGTATTCCTCCAGCACGTGCTGTGGTTCACCCGACAGGTCCAGAACATCCGGCACACTCATCTGCATCTGGAATGCCTGTTCAAACTGACCAATCCGTGCGGACAGTTCCTCGTGGCCGGGAAACTTCTTACGGTGTTCCCGATTGAGGGAATTCATGAACTCCAGTCCAGCTCTGCGGTGCGCAATGGTGGAACCCGGGAGCGGCGACAGGTAGGCCACCGGCGAACCTTCCGGTCTCAGCGGGGTTCCCTGGTATTCGGGGGGAAGAAATCCATTGCCCCAGTTGGCGGCACCACCCTGCGGGTAGGAACTCTCCGGAAGCACCACAAAGGAAGGGAGGTTATCATGAATGGATCCCAGTCCGTATTGGACCCAGGCACCGAGACTGGGATCACCCGGAAAACGATTCCCGGTATTCATCTGATACAGTGCCGTGGGGTGATTCACAGAGTCCACCTGACACCCCCGGTAGAAGCAGATTTCATCGGCCACACCGGAGAGGAACCGCCAGTTCAAGGCCATGTCAGCACCCGACTGCCCGAATTTCCCGAAGCGGAACGGGCTGCGGACATAGTAGCGGGTCCCGCTTTCCATCGCTGACTTGTCGCTGCCTCCACGCTGGAACCTCTGGAGGTGAACCCTGTCCAGCTCAGGTTTGGGATCAAAGGTGTCGATGTGACTTGGGCCCCCTTCCATCATCAGGAAAATGCATCGTCTGGCGGATGGACGGTGGTGGGCCTTTCCGGCTTTTGCCGGGTTGGTAACGCTGGCGGCAAGTTGTGAGGTGAGGGCCGCAGCGCCAATGCCCGCTCCAAGCCCGTATAGAAAATCCCTCCGGTTCCGGATCGGCCCGGAGCCACGTCCTGTGCATGGGAAATATCCTCGATTCATGATTCAATAAAGGAAGAAAAACTCGTTGGAGTTCAGGAGTTGGTGAATCAGTTCGGCTGCCGCCCGTGCGGATGGAGGGAGGTCGCCTATCCACGGATCGGGTTCCATCAGCTGATACGCAGGCAGCAATTCGGTAAATGTGAACGGTTCGCCGGTGTTCTCCTCCACCGCATGTCTCGTCACCCTGCCGGGAATCTCGACAGCCTGCGGGGCATTCTGTTTGTGGAACGCCTCCATCGTCTGGAGAAAATGGAGACTGCCATCCATTTCGACCGGTGATGGGAGGCGCCCGAAGACGGCCTGGAAGGCCCTGCTGACCACTTTTTCCTTCTGATTGTGTTCAGTGCCGGCGGGCTGGGCAATCTGTGATGCGAGGAAAACTGCCCTTGATAACACCGACGGGTTATTGATGAGGGCCATGACCTGAGTGGGGATGGCGGACTGGCCCCTTATGGGGCATGAGAGGTCCGGGCTTGGGGCATCAAAGACCTCCATGAACGGATCGCGGAGGCCGCGGAGCTGGAGAGTGTATATACTGCGGCGGTTCCTGTCGGCTGCGCGGATGGAGGGCTGCCATGCCTCCGCGAATGTGCCCATCACCATCCTTGGCTGCAGCGCTGTTTCCATCTCCATCATTGGTTTTACGGGCGGGCCTCCCATGGACCGGTTGAGCAACCCTGTGACCTTCAGTTGGGAATCGCGGATTTCTTCAGCTGTCAGCCGCCTCGGTGTGAAACAGGCAAACTGACTGCGGAGTATCCCGGTTTCATCACGCCTGTCCGGAGCAAAGGACGACCGGCGCCATGCCCTGGATGTCAGAATCAGCCTGTTCAGTGCCTTGATCGAACCGCCACTCTCCTCAAAATATCGTGCCAGAAAATCGAGCAGTTCGGGATGTGCCGGAGGCGGTGTGGTGACCCCGAAGTGGTTGGGTGTTTCCACCAGTCCCCGGTTGAAGGTCCACAACCAGACTCTGTTGGCAATCGACCGAAGTGCCAGTGCGTTATCGGGTGCGGTGATCCACCGGGCAAGAGCACGTCGCCTGCCGGTGCGCGAGTCCGCTATCGGCGGCATTGTCCCGATTCCATCGAGCACCGACAGGGCCCCCGGATCGACATCCTCCAGTGGAGAAAATGGATCTCCTCCCTTGAGAATGGCGACAGTTTCCATGGCCCCATCCCATGGGGCTTCCGGTTCCCTTCTGGGGGAATTATATGAACTGATATCCGGCCACGCCCCGTTGTAAACAACATGGGCCACCGGCTCGAACTGCTCTTTCTCCCAGCTGAGGCGCTGCAGGCCCTTTCGTGCAATCCTGTCCATGCCATAATCCCGCACCGAGAAGCCGGCATGTCTTGGAGGGAGTCTGCCCTCCGGGAGGCCTTTGCGGACAGCCTCGGAACGTGTCATTGGCGGGAGCCCGCGCTCCCTGCACCATTCCCTTTGTGCCTCCTCCCGCATGGTGTCAAGGTCCCTGAGGGTTTGCTGATGCCATTGCCGGCGTTTCTCAATTACCTGCCGGTCGGGAGTCGTCTCCGGTTCCCCCTGGTCCCCCCACGGAACCTCAGCCTCGGCGATCTGTGTGTATTCAAATACAGCCTGGAATGAATAGTAGTCCCGGGTGGGAACCGGGTCGAATTTGTGGTCATGGCAGCGGGCACACTGCAGTGGCTGGCTGAGAAAAACCTGCCCGGTGATGTCGGTGACGTCATCGAGGAATTTCTGGCGGGCGATTCTGGGCACCTCCATCGCAGTCAGCTCCCACGGACCCATGCGGAGAAATCCTGTTGCAATCAGATTATCCGGATTATTTCCGGGGAGTTCATCGCCGGCCAGCTGCTGGAGCACAAACTCCTTCCATGGCCGGTCGCTGTTGAATGAGCGGATAACATAATCGCGATACCTCCACGCGCTCCCGCGGATGAAGTCATTGGCCAGTCCGGCTGAATCCGCATACCGGACAAGATCCAGCCAGTGGCGGCCGAACTTTTCCCCATAGGCCGGATCCGCGAGCAGGCGGTCCACGAGGTCATTCCATGACGGATCATCCATCGGTGTGGAACTCTCCGCCTCCTGGAATTCCTCCGTACCGGAATCGGGAGGGAGGCCGTGAAGTGTATATTTCAAACGCCTTATCAGTGTTCGTGAGTCCGCCATGGGCGCTGGCTCGATGCCCAGCTTCTTCCAGGTTTTCTCGAGAATCCGGTCGATCGGGTTCTCTATCTCCGGGGACTTCGGGATTTCCACTTCCGACAGTGGTCGGTAAGCCCACAGCGAATCCGGCCTGTAGCGACGGTTGTCCCAGTCTGCGCTCAGGCCGCCGCTCGTCTTCACCAATTCTCCGGTGCCGGTGGCATGAAGTTGTCGGATGGACGCGATGGATTCCTGCGATGGCCATGGAGATCCGCTGTTCATCCAAATGCGAAAGCTATCAATCTCATCAGCCTTGAGGCTGTCCGACTGCTTGGGTGGCATTTCGAGATCCGGGACGGTTCTTGAAATGATGCGGATGAGCAAAGGTTCCGCGTGACCCTCTTCAATAATATTGAGATCGCTGAAGTTCTCTCCACCCGCGGCGAATCCCCCGGAGTTCATCAAGGAAAGCCCGCCTTTGATCTTTTCACGGTCCCTGCCATGACAGGGCTGGCATCGTGACTCCAGAACCGGCAGCACTCTGGTGACAAAGTGGATCTCTGACGGTTTGAAACCTGAATCCCCGTTCGGTGCCGCGTCGCTGTGCCCGGTGTTGATGCCGGTGAGCGCGACAGCGGGAATGAACAGCATCAGGATCGCCCGCACCATCTGATTCCAAATGGACGTGCCGGTCAGTATGGGCATGGAGATCGTGGGGAACAGCCTCATCACTCAAAATGGATTGTTTTCATATTATCAGCCGGTTCCCTGTGGATCAGCAAATTTCTGCACAGTGTCTGATTCCGCCGTGCTCTGCCGGAATCGACATTTCTCCGGTCCTTGACACAATGTGAACAGGGGATACAAATGGTATCTTCTGATCAGTCAGCGCGCGTCGATGAAACATGTTGATAAATTTCTTTGTGTGGGGCTGTTGTGTCTCATTCAATTCTCAATCCCCGGTCGTGCCGGGGATGTGGCGGAATCACTCCAGTCAATCCATGCAATAGGCCGTGAAGGGCAGGGCAACGAGGCGGCCATGCGGGCATGGAAGCATATAAGCACACTCAGTCCATCGGCTCTCCCGGAACTCATAGCGGGTCTCAATGACGGCTCTCCTGTCGCGAATAACTGGATTCGGATGGCTATCCAGACCATCCTTGATGGGGACGGGGCCGCCTCCAGTCTGCCTGCCCTTGAAATTATCGGAATTCTCAGTGACCGCGCCAACGCCTCGGCGGCGAGGGTTCAGGCATTCGATGTTCTGCAAAAGCTCCATCCGGAGATTGCCGGCCCCATCGAAGCGGTTTTTCTGGATGATCCCGCTCTGCCTCTGCGTCGTCTGAGTGTGGCCCGGCTCCTTCAGCAGGCTGATGACGCCTCCGGCTCCGACAGAGGGACGGCCGAACTGATTTACGAAAAGGCACTCGTATATGCCCGTGATACAGATCAGGTGGAGGCCATTGTCTCGGCGCTCAACAATATGGGCCGCGATCTCACTCCTGCTGACGCCTTCGGATTCATACAGAACTGGAATATTATCGGCCCCTTTGATAATTCGGGGCGGGAAGGTTTTGAAACAGTTTTCCCACCGGAAAAAGAAGTTGATTTTGATGCATCCTACCAGGGAAAGAATGGCGAAGTCAGCTGGGATGCCTTCGTTTCAAAAGATACCTACGGTAAAGTCGACATCAACGAGGCCATTGCCGCCCTCAAGGAGGTCACAGCTTACGCATGCCGCGATTTTTACAGCGACAGCGAGCAGCCCGCCGAGTTGAGACTGGGATGCAAGAATGCGTGGAAAATATGGTTCAATGGTGAATATGTCTTCGGGCGTGATGAATACCACCGCGCCGCCAGAATTGATCAGTACGTATTCCCGGTGAAGCTGCGCAGGGGCCCGAACCGGATCCTCATCAAGCTCTGTCAGAATGAACAGACCGAATCATGGACCCGCGAATGGGAATTTCAATTTCGTATCTGTGACCCTCTTGGCCGCCCGATTGTCGAAGCAGCTCATGGACAGGAGGACCACCAGTGAATGATACTGTTCCAACTCTCAGGGAAATGACTCACAGCCCATTCAGGCATTCAAATAAACGCGCAATCATGGATTTCAGAGTGAACATGGGTGTCGTGGTCCGGCGGTTTGTGGCAGTGGTGGTGGCTGTGTCGTCGGTGGCGACCGGAATTGTCAATGCACCGTCACAGAGCTGGGACCAGTTCCGCGGCCCCGGCAGCTCGGCAAGTCTGGGAGAGGGGCAGCTTCCACTGGATCTTGGCCAGGATGGCGTTATCCAATGGGTCGTCGATCTTCCCGGAGAGGGGCTCAGCAGTCCGCTGATTCATGAAGGCCGGGTATTTGTCACCGCATCAAGCGGCCCGGACCAGAAGACACTCCACGTCATCTGTCTCGATCAGAACAGCGGCACGCTCATCTGGGAACGATCAATCACCGCCACCGGACGGACCATGTGCCATGAAAAAACGGCGGTCGCTGCCCCGTCGCCGGTGATCGCCGACGGACTTATCTTCGCTCTTTATTCCTCGAATGACCTCATTTGTCTGGATCTCGACGGCAATCTCAGGTGGTTGCGTGGACTGACCCTGGATTACCCCAATGCCAGTAACAGTCTGGGCATGGCTTCATCACCTGTATTCATCGACGGTGTTCTAGTGGCCCAGATCGAGAATGACAGTCAGTCCTTTGCAGTCGGGATTAATCCGGAGAACGGCAGGAATATCTGGCTGATTGACCGCCCCCGCGCAGCCAACTGGACCTCGCCGGTTCCACTTCAAAGTGGGGACCGCATGGCTGTGGCTCTGCAGTCCAGCAAGGGCATTTCCGTGATCAATCCAAGAAATGGTGATGAAATCTGGAGCTTTACGGACGGTGCCGCCACCATCCCATCAAGTGTCGCGCACGATGGCGTGCTTTATGTTCCCTCAAACGGCATAACCGCACTTGATCTGAACCGGGCCGGGGAGCCGGGTGCCGTGCTGTGGAATTCGCGCCGTCTCCGGCCGTCAACGCCGAGCCCTGTCATCGCGGCGGACATGATCTTCACTTTGAATAATGCCGGCGTCCTCACCTGCGCCAGTCTCAAAGAAGGGGACCGGCTCTGGGACCTCAGGCTCAGTGGTCCATTCAGCGCGACTCCGCTCGCTGCCGGGAACCGCTTGCTCCTCGTCAGCGAAAGAGGTGTTGTCCAGATGGTCACGGTCACGCCGGAAGACGGAACGCTCACCAGCCAGCTCGACCTCGGTGAAATGATTCTCGCGACTCCAGGAGCTTCTGCCGGACAGGTCTTCATTCGAAGCGACAGACATCTCTGGAAACTGGCATCTCCTCTCGTCCTGTAATGAGTTCCAGCTGCGCAGTCCTGAATTGAATTCACTCCCCCCCGCACTACTCATCCGCTCTGTCAGGATCGTCGATCAGTCGTCCAGCCGGGCACTTCTGACTCTGTTCTCCTCCGGGGAGTTAACAGATTTTTAGAATTATCCGATTGGTTAGTGGGGCGGAATATCCCCCCTCAGAGGACCGATGATAGTTGATCCACCACAATCAGGGCCGAAAGTCCTGATCAGAGTCCGGGTGCTGGCATGGAAACTGTGCCGTCACCTCATCGGATCATCGTTGACAGTGCTTCTTTGCATGATGGCGCAGGCATATCCTGCGACTGCCATCCATGGTGATTCGGAGGCTCATGGATCTGATTCCGGTATTGAGGATCCTTCGGTGCCACAGCGTTCTCAGCGATACCACCTTGTTCTGGACGGTAATTCCCCTTTCGGAAGAGTCGATATTCCGGATTTCGAACCGTGGCCCGAGTGCAGTTTTGGATTCTGGGTCAGGTGGGATGTTCTGGGACGGAACACCGCCCCGACAATCATCAAAGCACGGGCAGGAGACGTTGCCATGATGGGCCTCAACAGCGGCTGGTACGAATCAGGCTTCAAATTTTTCTGTCAGAATTCCTCTTCGCAATTGATCTCCAGCCACATCCAGGACTCTTTGGTGAACCCGGGATGGATGCATATTGCCGTGACCATGGATTCGGGCAGCTACGCGGTACTGATCAATGGGATCATCCTGGAGTCCCGGAATTATTCAGACAGCCCGGCTTTTCAGGACGGGATGCTGGCCCAGGTCTTCCAAAGCGGAATCCCGGACTGGTACATCGGCTGGCAGGACCACCCCGACAATCACCGCTTTCAGGGGGCAATCGACGATTTTTTCATATTTTCCAGCCGGCTGGAACTTCGGGAATTGCGGGATCTGATGCGCAACTCCACTCAATCATCCTCTCTTAAGGATCCTTCCCTGGTGATTTTTGAGGATTTTGATCATCCTGACACCTTCGCCTCGCCTCAAAACTCAGGGGCGCCACATATTGTTTTTGCAGAACCTCCGCGGCTCGAAGTCCAGGACAGGCCATTGAGTGTTTCCGAGCTTAAAACCGGTCTTGTTCCAGTGCTTTTCACCCTGCCGCCCGAGCTGATGCCTCACGCCACAGACCGCGACCTTCGTGTCAGGTTGATGGTGGACGGCACGGAAAACCCGGACAGAGTCAGGTTCAATAGTCAGGGCATATGCAGGATGCTGCTCGGTGTTGATCGGTCGCAATTCTCGCTGCTGGTTGAATATGGGAATGATATTTACGGTGCGACCGTGAAGCCCGGTCTGATCATGGACAGGGAGGTGCTGCTCGACAAATGGGGCTCCGGCCCGCGGGTGCAACTTCTGGCCATGCCGGAAGTCGATGGCTTGGACCGTCAATGGGCTGCCAGCATACGCGCAGCCTTTAATCACAATCCCGACGTGTCAACTCCGGATCACCCCCGGGTGATGGATTTGCAGCTGCTGAGCGACAGTAACGGCCGGTTTGAAGAAATAGTTATTCCTGAGGGTGCCACCGTTCAGATCCATACTTTTGCCGGCGCCGTTGAGGTATCCCTACCCGCGGATGCATGGGATAAAAAATCCATCACTGTCCCCATAGACATTCCATTCCGCAAACTTCACTACACCACATTTGAGAACTTTGCCCGCAAGGACGGCCTTCATTCGAAAGATACGGACCATCTGTACCTCGATGAAGAGGGGACACTGTGGGTCACTCATTTCGAACAGGGCCTCAACTATTTGAGTGACGGGTCCTTCCATTCGGTGCCTTCGCTTCTGTGGAAGGAAGTGCGGTCTGTAAGCTCGAGTCCGGTTGGGCCGGAAACATTTGCGGGGACAGAGGACGGATTGTATGTACTCACCCGGGGCAGATCGGAGACGGATGGAAGGATTCTCTGGCAACTTTCCCGCAACCCTCAGCATGAGTTGCTCATGAAGCATTTTCAGGGCAGCAGGGTTATGGTCCTGAAAAATGACGGTGCCGCCCGAATCTGGATCGCATCCTCAACCGGTTTGAGCTGTCTCCACCCCGACGGCACACTTTCGGGGCCGTATTCGTTTTCGAATGTCCTGCTCGACGATATAAACTCCATAATCCAGCTCGAGGATGGAGCTGTGCTCATCAATTCATGGGCCTTCGGGCCGCTGGTATCCGAGGCCATCGGGAACCGCATACATTTCCGGCCTTTCGAACCCGCATCGAGCTATTTTCGCGGGCATTCCATCCGGTCTGTCTGCCAGACTCCCGATGGCCGGATATGGTTTGGAGCAGACCATGGATTTTTTGTCCTGAACCCCGCCTCCGGAGCAATAACCCGCCTCTGGAACCTGCCTGTCGAGACAGTCGCCGGGATCAATCTGGGAAGATCATCGGTCAACGACAGACCGGCCGATGAGGATTCATCCGCTGTCGCTGTCCTGTCCGAGAGTGGAAAAATTCGAATCCACCATAACGGTCTGTGGAAGTTCATCGGGGACCACCTCTCAGGATTCATCGAAAAAGCGGTGGATATGGTTGCCGACCCACGCGGAAATATCTGGGTCTCCAGTCCACACCAGGGTGTCATACGCATAACTCCTCAGAATTCTTTTCTTCCAGTCACCACATCAACATCGCGTCCCGACAGGTTGCCTGCAGGCAGGGAAGCCGTGAGAGCGATGGACACGGATGCATACGGGAATACCTGGTTTGTCGATAATGCCCGTGCACTGCGTGTCATCGGTGACAACAAGCAGCTTGTCAGTGACGATCTTCTTCAGGGATTTATAGTGTCCCCGGAGATCGGCGATATAAACGCCGGCTGCTTCAATCCTGTAGATGGCGCATTCTGGGTCGGCGGCAGCCATGGGCTCCTGCGTATCGAGCCCTCCGGTTCCAGAAGACTGTTTATTAATGAGAACTGGGTTTATCCTCCTGACATTAACGGGATTGATCCGGGAGAGAACGGGAATATGTGGGTGTCCACTCACGGTGGCGGGATTGTTCAGACGGGGCGCGATGGCCAGGTGATCCGTCGCATCCCCATGGAGACTGACAATGAAAGCCGTTTCACCAACTGTGTCCTGAATCTCAATGACGGCCGATGCCTGATTGGCACACATGGCGGACTGTTTATTCTCAACGGTTATGATGAAAACCCGGAGTTTATCCCCTTGCATCCGCGGGAACTGACCGACTCGGACATCGTCCCCGCTCCTCAGGGATTCATGGTGTCCGCCATGGCCCTGTCACCGGACCATTCTCAGGTTCTGGTTGGCACCGCGCATGGACTCTACTCAATCAATTTGACCAGACCCGGGCTCGAAGCAGTTCTTGAACACTCTCTCCCGGATCTGTTTATCCTCTCTGTGCATCACTGGATAGACAGTCGGTATCTCGTCGGTACCGACGGGGATTACCTCCATGTCTGGGATCAGGAAAAGAAAATTTTCAATGAGATCGGTCCTGATTACGGCGTTACTGGAGATACGGTCACTCATGTTGTTCTCGATGAACCAGGTACCATCTGGCTTGGAATGAATACCGGTGCAGTCTGTCTGGTTCCGGATATCTATTCAACACCGCCACCCGGTCTGACACTCCATTACGGTGGCAGGATGCATCCCGTGCAGCAAGGAGCCACTTCGGGGACAATCAGCACTCCGGAGAAGATTTTTTTCAGCTTTGCCGATTCGGATCACCTTGCCGATGTTGTCGACAAGTTCAAGTACCAGGTGTATCTGGAAGCTGCCGGGCGAAGCCGGCGAATGGTGCAGATGGGTACGTATGTTTCACAGGGAATTCCCGTCGAACTTCTCAGGAAAGACGGAAAATATGTCGTTGAAGTCACCGGCTTCGATCCATTTCTGAATCCGAGCGCCAGGGCGGTTCACAGCTTCGTCAGGAAAACTCCATTCCTGAACTCAGGTATGCTGCTCTGGTTCTTCCTGCTCTGTTCCATTACAGGGACCTCGCTTATCCTCGTCCTCATCTCAAGGCAGCATCGGCTCGGGCGTGCAGTTGAGTCCGAAAGAAAAGCCAACATGGAAAGACTGAGGACCAAAAACCGTGAGCTGTCCGAAGCCATTCAGAAGGCCAATCAGGCGGCTGAAGCAAAGAGCCGGTTCCTTGCCTGTATGAGCCATGAGATCCGGACCCCGATGAACGGCATTCTCGGCATGGCGGAAGTTCTAGGCCATACGCCACTGACTGCCGAGCAGATGGATTATCGCAATACCATCGCCAAATGTGCACAGTGCCTCCTCAGGATCATCAACGACATCCTCGACTTCTCCAAGCTCGAAGCCGGCAAACTCCGGGTTGAAAACACCAGGTTTTCACTGCCGGCCCTGATCGACGAGGTGTTGAATCTTCACCGGATCCCGGCATCACGGAATGGTGTCGAACTCAGCTGCCGGACCGGACCGGGAATTCCTGCCGAGGTCCTTGGTGATTCACTCCGAATAAAACAAATCCTGGATAATCTTCTCGGCAATGCCATCAAGTTTGCTCCACACGGGCAGGTATCACTCAATGTCGAAGCCCGTTCCATGGAACAGGAAAACCGCTTTCGGATTGTTTTCAGCGTATCCGATACGGGCATCGGTATACCTGCTGAGAAGATTGCAGACATATACAATGCCTTTGATCAGGTCGATGTGAGCACCACCAGGAAATACGGCGGCACTGGTCTTGGACTGGCGATAACCCGTGATCTGGTCGAACTGCTCGGCGGTGATATTTCAGTGGATTCAAAAGTTGGTCATGGATCGACCTTCACAGTCCGCATTCCCATGGAGTCAACAGGTGCTGATGAAGCGGATTCAGCCTGCCTGACCCGTGTTGTCAACAGCCTGGGTGCCGAATCCGGAGGCCCCGTCCTTGTCAGATCAACTGAGGATCCCGGTGTGGAAGAAACTGTTGTCACACGTCTCGATCTGCCGGTGCATCCACAGATCCTGGTTGTCGAGGACAACGCAGTGAACCAGAAACTGATGATCCGTATGATAAACCGCCTTGGCTTTAATGCAGACGTGGTCGCCAATGGTCTCGATGCTGTGGAGGCACTCAGTGATCCATGCACCCCTTACCGTCTTGTTTTCATGGACTGCCATATGCCGGTCATGGATGGCATTGCCGCCAGTCAGGAAATAAGAAAGATTCACCCGCAGGAGGCGGGGACCGTCCACATCGTGGCCCTCACTGCAAACAGCTTCGAATCGGATCGGAAGATATGTCTCGAAGCCGGCATGGATGACTTCATCTCAAAGCCGGTATCCATGGGGCGAATCCGTGAGTTGCTGGAGACCTGCCCGCCGCTGATGCGTCCCGAGCATAAAGAATAAGATTTTCGTCACTGTTCTTCACTGGCTTGCGATGGACTGCCGGCATCAGTGGCCTCCGGCCGCCGTGGCGGGTTCTCATGGGCTCTTCGATAGAACTTCCGGTGCATATCCAGAAGGCGGCTGAGTTCCCTGATGGGTTCGGGATGATCCTCGACCCGCAGGTCGATAAACCGGTCGTTCAATCCCGCATATCCGCCATTTTTTCTGACAACCAGCAGGGCAGCACTCTGTTTTCCGCGGCGGTCACCGCCCTTTTCCTGCGCGGCGGTCAGGGCATTCACCAGCCGCCCCGCAAAGTCAACCGGGGTCCCGTCCTCCGATTCCCGGCTTTCAAACGCCTCCGACATCGCTTTGAGTACATCCTCCGATTCAAGTATGTTCCCCTGAACCGAATAATGACGACCGGTGTGGTGGCCTGCGTATTCGAGACATTCACTCCCGGTATAGGCGGCAGGTGCCCCGCTGGCATCCACGATGGCGGCCTGGCGCCTTGCCCGACCCTCATCCGCTGCTGTCAGTTTATTGAGAACTTCATCGGATGACAGGCCTTCGCCAAGGAGTGCCAGTCCTTCCGGTCCGTATTGTGTATTGGCATAAGACTGAGTGGCAATGGCCCCGACTCCGGCACGGGCCCACGGCACCACGGACCCCACACCGAAAAACCGGCTCTGAACCGCCACCCCGAGGTCTCCCGTTGCCTCATCCCATGCCACGATGGAAAAGGTGCTCACCGGAAATTCATCCGCAGTGTTCGCATTTTGAGTGCCGTGGGGTTCCCGGCCGCCATTGCAGGTCAGCAGGGCAGACAGAAATATCAATATCAAAGCGGCCGTATTTTTCATGACATGGGCCATTCTATCGACTGGAGAAGCGTCCATCAATCTCCCCGATTCGTTTCCGCATGCTGAAGTTTCAGGTTGATTTTGCCGCGGAACGAAGCCACATGTTGGATCCATGAAAGGGGAAATTGTTCCCACCCAGGAAATTTTCAGACGTCTGTACGGCCTCAGCAGGGACATTGTCTCCACACTGGATCCCGATGAGTCCCTGCAGAAGATCATCGACGCGGCGGTCGACTGGACCGACGCGGACTGCGGATCTGTAGCGTTGTTGAATCCCACTTCCGGTAAACTGGAAATTCTCGCCTGCCGGGGACTGAATTCAAGGGCGCGTGCTGTGAGACTGGAGGTGGGGCAGGGCATTACCGGATGGGTTGCCGCCACCGGAATGCCCCTTCTGGTCAATGATGTACGCAAGGATTCGCGCTATGTCACCATCCGTTCACGGGTCAGATCGGAGCTGGCCTGTCCCCTGGAGATAGATGGACACCTCCGCGGTGTCATCAACGTCGACAGCGACAGGGTCAGTGCATTCAGCCCTCTCCACCAGGAGGTGCTGACCGAACTGGCCGCGCTGGCCGCCAGAATCATCGACAGCACATGGCGCTATGAACAGGCACGCCATCGCGCAGCCCTGTTTGTGACGCTGACCCGGGTCGCCCAGACGATCAATTCATCGCTCACTCTCGAAGAGACATTGAACGCCGTTGTCCGCGAGTCCTGCGACCTGATTGGCGGCAAGGTTTCCTCCATTATGCTCTTTGAAGCTGAAGACCGCGAGGCGCTCCACGTCAAGGCAACTCATGGTGGTGGTGAGGCCTATACCAACCGTGAGCGGAAGGTGCTTCTTGAAGAAAGTCTGATGGGCATTGTTGTCCGCCGCCGCAAGCCCCTCCAGGTTTCCAATATCTATGAAAGCAGAAGGTATCAGAATGTGGAGATGGCACGGTCCGAGGGCCTCGTCTCACTGCTCAGTGTGCCCCTCGTCAATTCCGACCGCATTCTCGGGACTCTCAATGTCTACAAGGGCGAAGCGCATAACTTCTCCAATGAAGAGGTGGACTGCGTGGCCGCACTGGCGGAACTGGCCGCCATCGCAATCAACCGCGCACAGCTCTATCAGGAAATCACCGATAAGGAACGGCTGCTCAACCAGAATGACAAGCTGTCAGCACTGGGCCTCCTCGCCGCAGAAGTGGCTCATGAAATCCGGAACCCGCTGACGGTTATCAAGATGCTCTTTCATTCGATGAATCTTGAGTTTCCGGATGGTGATCCGCGCAGGGAGGATGCCCGCATCATCACCGAGAAGATGAACCAGCTTAATGAAATCGTGGAAAGGGTGCTTCGCTTTGCCCGCAACTCCGAGCCGGTCGTGACGGATGTCGACCTGAACAGGGAACTGGAAGACCTCATATCACTGTTCAGACTCAAGCTCGACCAGAAGAATATCACCCTGCAGAAAAAGTTCTCCACGCGTGTGCCTGTCATTCGGGGAGACCGGCTCCAGCTCAATCAGGCCATTCTCAACATCGTTCTCAATGCAATAGAAGCCATGGACGGGGGCGGCACTCTGACCCTCAGGACATCCCCTGTCAACCCGAGGACACGAACCGATGGCTCTGATCGACATTCCGTGGTGCTGGAAATCCGGGACACCGGCAAGGGCATTCCTTTTGATATTCAGAAGAAGATACTTTCACCGATCCTGCAGTCGACAAAAAGTGCCGGCACCGGCATAGGTGTGGCACTTGTCAAGAAGATCATCGACACCCACAAGGCACGCATGGTCGTTCAGTCCAATCCCGGTGCTGGGTCAGTGTTTAAAATATACTTTCAGGAAAATCCGTCCTTTGACTGAACTGTTTCTGGAGCATTGATGCGCCGGACCGGTCTGTGCCGGTTTCAGGCGGGACGGAGGTTCGGGTGACTGATCTGCCCGCCATGATAGGCGGCCACGATCAGCAGGATCATGGTTGCAACACCCGCAACCGTGACCATCCACCACGCCACCGGTCTGACTGTTTTCCGGCTGCCGCGGCTGTCCCACAGCGCCCATCCCGAAAATAGCAGCCACACGAAAAGTCCGGTCGTCGCCCGATCCGCCCAGTCTTCATGAGATTGGATAACCGACTGCTCCGCCTTCACATTCTCCGCTGCGGGTTCTCCGGTGAATTTCACTGCTATGCCGGTGACGCACGTGAAAACCACTATCCATAAAACCATCCTCATCCCCTCGGTGTACTTCCTGGCCGTTGAAAAAAACCAGAAGATGAGACAGAAAATTGTGCCCACTACGGGGAGATGATTTGTTGCCAGATGAATGTGATTCCAGTCCATGATGCGATCCCTTTAAAAAACTAAAAAAAATACTTTCAAAAACTCTTTTATTTTATTTGCATACAGTCTGATTTGAGATCAACATAAAAACTATGGACTTAACTAGCTTAACCGCCTCTGACCTTAAGAAGATAACCTCGCTTATCGAGAAAAAATCAAAGCTCGCTGAACAGATTGCCGAGATCGACAGGGAACTTGCTTCATTCGGCAGCGGGGCTGCCCCGGCTCCAGTCGGCAGACCCCGCGGACGCAAGCCCGGGTCCACCGTGAAAAAAGCCGCCCGCAAGGTAACCCGCGGTGGGGGCCGCCGTGGCGCAGTCCGTGATGCCATTGTAGGCATCCTCAAGGCGGCCGGTCCGGAAGGTGCCGCTGTCCGCGACATCGCCGACCAGCTTGGACAGAAGTCAACCAATGTTCATGCATGGTTCCAGGCAACCGGCAAAAAGACTCCCGAGATCAAGAAAGTTGGCAAGGGAACATACGCCTGGGTTGAGTAACCCGACGCGATGAGAATGACCGGAGTTGTTCCGGCAATGGGGGTGGTTGCCCGGCAACCCCGGCAACATTAGTCTTTCTTCACAGCCCGAAAGGCCGATCCGTTGATGGATCGGCCTTTATCGGTACCCTGCAGAGAGCCGTCAGCCGGGCATGCCGCCACAACGCCTCCATGGACTGCCTTAATCACTTGAAATTATCCCGGGGATAGGGCAGGCTTCCCGTCCTCATTATGGGGTCATTCTCGACTGAACCCGATTGATATCTCTTAATTATGGCAACTGGTAACGATCTCAGGAAAGGCATGGCGATCAAATACAACAACGAAGTTTGCGTTGTATTGGACATGCAGCACCGCACTCCCGGAAACCTTCGGGCATTTGTTCAGGCATCCCTTCGAAATCTACGGACTGGTAAATCCATGGATGTCCGTTTCAGCTCCACTGAAAAGGTCGAGGTTGTGCCGATGGAGGACAAGCGTATGGAATACAGCTATAAGGACGGGAATGATTTTGTTTTTGCAGATCCCGACACCTTCGAGATGGTCAATGTCAATGCCGAAATCGTGGGTGACTGCGAGCGGTTCATGACCGAAAACTGTTCCGTTCAGCTGATATTTGTGGACGGCAAACCGGTTTCCGTCGAGCTGCCTTCCAGCATTGTTCTGACAGTGACCGATGCCCCGGAGGGCATAAAAGGGGATTCCGCCAACAATGTTCAGAAAACCGTGACTCTCGAGACCGGAATCAATATCCAGGCTCCTCTGTTCATCAAGAACGGAGACAAGGTCAAAGTGGATACACGGAATGGGAAATACATGGAACGGGCCAACTGAGCGCCAAGGCACGGATTTCCATCATACAATTCAATGAAAACGGACCGGTTTCTGCCGGTCCGTTTTCATTCATTTTCATCGCGGCCGGTTTCCTGACCTGACCGTGATTCTGATACGGGGATACTGTTCAGATTGAATCCCTGAACCCGAGTTCCGAGGTGATTTGCCGTATGGCGTCGAGGGTCCCGACACCTTCCGTGCAGGTGGGGTGAGACAGCGACGTCGCGGCGGCACCGACCCCGATTCTGAGGCATTCCTGTACATCGAGCCCCTCGTGAAGCCCGTAGAGTGTGCCGGCGCAGAAGGCATCACCGGCCCCGGCACCCCCTTTGATAAAGTTGTCGGGCAGTTTCAGGGACGGTTGCCAGTATTCCTTTCCCGAGACGGTCCTGGCGTACGCACCTTCCGGAAAATGAATGACCACCACATTGCCCGCGCCATGATCAATCATTTGGGAAACTGCATTCTGAAGAGCCGTTTTGTTCAGTGAATTATCGGCGCCACGAATGGACTCGCCGGTGGTCTTGCCGGCTTCAATTTCATTGAGAATGGCGTAGTCTGTATATTTCAACGCCGGATTGACAATGGACGCAAACCGGTCGCTGTCCTCACTGACAACGTCGATACTGGTCTTGAGTCCGGCTTCACGGGCACGGTTGAGAAGTTCGGCGGCCCGGGTGCCGAATTCAGGGTGGGGCTCATCCAGGGCATCCAGCAGCAGCAGATAGCCAAGGTGGAAGATCCTTGCCGTGCTCGCCGAAAAGTCCAGTTCGCTTCCATCCCAGATAGCATTGGCTCCCCGCTGGTGGAAGAATGTCCTCCTGCCTGTGGATCGAACAGTCATCACATCGGTATATGATGTAGGACTGGCATCGCTTCCAGAAAGCTGATCGATGGCGATGTTGTGGCTTCGGCACTGATCCAGAATCCACTTGCCGGGAGCGTCTTTTCCGATGCTTCCACAGGCAATCAGCGGGAACTCGGCACCGATTCGGGCCAGGTCGATTAGAATATTGAAAGGTGATCCGCCTGTGCCCTGACTTTGGGCTTCTATATTGGCCAACTGGTCCTGTGCCGGGTAGGTATCGATGATCTTCACCTGATCGACAATCCAGTTTCCACCTGCCATGATGCCGCGACGTCCGTCCACTGGGCCGCCTTTCTTCTCTTCAACGCTGTTCATATCCATCGATAAATATCACGATCAAAAATCAGGCCCGTACCATACGCGAGACAGACACGGCTTGGAAATCAGGAATTATGTCTGGTGGCATTGACTTTGTCATGGCTGTGATGAGTTTATCGCCCGTATGCATCAGCGGACGGTGAACCTCGGGCAGCTTCCACCAAAGTGGTTAGCCTTTTCAGCCATGGGGATCACCATGCTGGTTGGCATTCTTGTGTGTGCCGCCATGGTCCTGTTGTCCGCCGGAAGTGTCAACGAGCCCGAATGGGAGGGCAAATCACTTTCATGGTATTTGAATGATCTGAAACTTTTCGGTGCCGTGAACGAGACTCCCCGAAAGACCACCGCAGATGCTCTGGTTGCCATGGGGGCGGACTGTATACCCCATCTGCGGCAGCGACTGAGATCTGAAGACACATTCATGCTGCCTTTCTGGATATGGCTGGATGAGAATATCTCATCCATGGATTATCCCACCCGGATGGCAACTCCATCATGGGCTCAGAAAAAGCAGGTGTTTCGTGCCGTGCCGACGCTGGGTTTTGAAGCTGCACCGCTGATCCCGGACATCCTCGACCATCTTTCCGACAGTGAGCTTGCGTTTGAGGCTGCCTGGTGTCTGGCCGCCATAGGCAGCCGGAGCATCCCGCCGCTGGTCAGGCTGCTTGAGTCATCGCCTGAAGACACGCGTGTCAGGGCCGCAGCTGTCTATGCCCTGGGATTCCTCAGCTCAAAACGTCGAATCAATGAAGCGTATCCTGTGATTCTGCAAAGTCTGAATGACACCAGTGATGAAGTTTTAAAGCGGACTCTGGCTGCCATAAGGACTATGCCACTGCAGGAACAGGGCGGAGATCGCGTGCTGGCGCTTCAGCATCATCCGAATCCCTCGGTGAGCCGGGAGGCTGCCGAAACGGTGGCTTATTGGGAGAGGTTCTTCAATTTCTCTGTGGACTGAAAGGAAAGCCTGTCGGGCCGATATCCGGCCGCCAGGCTCTTTTTGAATGTAAATTCAGATTTCAGGCTGTGGAGGCCTGTTCAGGATTTGTTGATGACACCGAGGATGGAGGTCTTGCTGACTCCGCCGTAGAACCGGCTGTCGAGGCTGTTTTCCCGATTGTCTCCCAGAAGGAAGAACTCCTTGTCCTGAAGGGTCACCATGCCGTTTCTCGATTCTTCAAACAGGAAGGTCTTGGTGTTCTGTTCCAGATACGGCTCTGTGATCGGCTCATTGTTGCGGTAGACAACACCATCACGGATCATGAGGGTATCCCCGGGGATACCGACAACCCGTTTTATGGAGAGCAGAGAGTCATCCGGGTCTCTGAAGACGACCACTTCACCCACACGAGGGTCCCGCAGTTTGTAGGTAAGTTTGTTGAGGATATAGAGGTCTCCGTCCGCCAGGGTGGGGGCCATGCTGGTTCCATTGACCCGGACTATCGTGAAGAAGAACTTGTTTCCGGCTACAAAAGATCCGAAAAACACCACCATTGCCACGACGAGATTAATCGCCATGTTCTTCATGACCCGATGGGTGTTGGGCTGACGACTTTCCGATAAGCCACCGGAAGCCGGGAATGAGTCCTCCCCCCTGTCATAATTGTGATGTTCGATCAGGTTTTTCATAGTTGTTGTGAGACTGCGGTTGGTCTTTTCCACATTATCGACACTCTCGTCTAAAAATAAGGCAAATTCTGCAGCACCGGCAGCATCGACACGGCCCGAAAACGGCCAAATGACTGATAATCAGGCACCTCAGGCCATTTGTTCCCGGAAGCCCTCCACGAGTCAGCGGCAAAAAATGCCGGAATCTGTCCTCATTTGAGTCATGATTCAGGCGAGATCGAGACACTGGAGGCAATTCATGCCTGCTGTTCCGGGAGCCCGCTGTTAGATTTCAGTACATGAGCAGGGACGGATCAGATGAAGAAAGTGAAAGAGCCGGGGGTTTCGATGCGGCTTTTGACGGGCCGGTCAGCATTCCCATCGGGCCTGAGCTGGATCTGCATACATTTCCGCCCGGGGAGGTCGGGGACATCGTGGAGGCATACCTCGGGGAAGTTCATGCCATGGGCCTCAGACGTGTGCGGCTTGTCCATGGCAAGGGCCGCGGCCATCTGAGGCGGACAGTGCACAGTGTTCTGGAAAAAAGCCCGTTTGTTGAGTCCTTCACCATGGCCGGCGAGGGCGAGGGCTCATGGGGTGCCACCATCGCTTTTATTGTGGCAGGTTCAGTCGAGGATTAATGCAGGGAGTCTCAGGGCCGGGGGAAAACGGACCGCCACGCAGATCATTGGAATCATCGTCCCGAATACAGCGGGGGCCGACGCGGATTCAGCCGGACTTGAAGACTCCGGGGATCCCGGTAGTCTCTTGGGTCTGACGTATGAATCAGCTTCAAATCAATCGAAGGATGCGACGGCTGCGGCGCAATCCCCAGACCCGTGAACTGCTCCGGGAAACATGGCTGCGCCTGGAGGACCTTGTCGCACCGGTTTTCATCAAGCCGCCCGGTGGCGAGCCGGAAGAAGTCGGAAGCATGCCGGGAGTCTTCAGATATCCTCTTGAGAGAGCGGTTGAGGAATGTCAGCGATGGGCCAGCCTTGGCATTCGCGCTGTCGCTCTGTTCCCGGTGATTCCCCCGGAATTCAAGGACCATGAGGGCACTTATGCACTGAACCCCGAAAGTCTCACTCTGAATGCCATCCGGGCCATCCGTCAGGCCCTTCCGGAGCTTGTGATTGTCATGGATGTCGCTCTTGATCCCTATACAAGCCATGGCCACGACGGCATACCCCGGGAGGATGGCTGGGTCGACAATGACCGCACGGTTGAGGTCCTCTCACGGCTGGCTGTTTTGCAGGCGGAAGCCGGTGCCGACTGGGTCGCCCCATCCGATATGATGGATGGCCGGGTGCAGGCCATCCGGGAGTCTCTGGATGACGCCGGATTCATCAATACCAGCATCCTCGCCTATGCCGCTAAATTCAATTCAGCCTACTACGGGCCATTCAGGGATGCCATCGGGAGCAAAAAGGCCGCAGGATCCACCTATCTTGACAAGGGCCAGTACCAGCTCGATCCGGCAAACCCGAGGCAGGCCGTAATGGACGCTCTCATCGATGCCGAGGAGGGAGCCGACATGCTCATGGTCAAACCAGGAGGCCCGTACCTGGATATCCTCCACAGGCTCAGATTATCCACTGACCTCCCTCTGGCTGCCTACCAGGTCTCCGGAGAGTTCTCGCAAATCCATGCCGCAGCCAGAATGGGCTGGCTGGATTACCGCTCCACCCGTGATGAATCGCTGCTTGCCCTCAAACGGGCAGGGGCCGATTTGATACTCTCATACTTTGCTCCTGAAATTGCGGCCGAAATTGCGGCCGGAAACGGAAATGGGTGACAGTATGAAAGTCAAGATTTGCGGGATAACCAGGTCAATGGACGCCGGCGCGGCAGTGGCGGCCGGAGCCGATGCACTGGGATTCATGTTCTACGCCCCAAGCAAACGGAATGTGGACATTGCCTCCGCTGCAGTCATCATCCGGGATCTGCCCCCCTTCATCACAAGGGTCGGTGTTTTCGTCAATCCCGACCGGAATGAAGTCGAGGAGGCTGTTGAAAGAGCGGGGATCAACTGCCTGCAGTTCCATGGTGAGGAATCGCCGGATTTCATCGCAGGTTTTCATTTGCCGGTTATCAAAGCTTTCCGAATCAAAGACCGGGAGTCACTGAAACTGCTTGGGGAATATCGCGGTGCGGCTGCATGGCTACTCGACAGTTATTCACCGGGGGCACACGGCGGCACCGGCCATCGATTCAACTGGGATCTTGCCGTCGAAGCACGGGAGATGGGCCACCCCATACTCCTCGCCGGAGGCCTCACACCGGACAATATCCGGCAGGCGGTGACGGCCACCAGCCCATACGGAGTGGACGTTTCAAGCGGTGTCGAAGTCCTGCCGGGAATCAAGGACCCTGACAGGATTGCGGCGTTCATCCGCAACGCCCGGGAGGGATGAAAACGATCCGGCACCCCGTGGGGCCGTTCTGACCAGGCTGGTCTACCAAAGTGGGTTCGGACTGTAGAGCGGGCTGGCCCACGGCGACTGTTTCGAAGCCTGAAGATTTCTGTCCTCCACTCTCTGGGCGGTTTCAAGATAATCGAGGATCTGTCTGCGAATGTCATCCGGGATGGGCTGCATGCCATTGACCGACTGCATTTTACCGATGGTTTTGTCCCAGTTTTCCCGAGTCATGTGATTGGCCGCCACCAGTGTCGTGGAATGGCAGGGCATGCAGTAACCAAGCACCAGTTCCCTCCCCGGTCCCGGCTTGAGCCCGAAGAGAATTTCCTGTTGCGCAACCGCGGATGTCTCCTGCTGGCGGGAACCGTCTGGAGCGGAATCAGAAAAATCCCGGTCCTGCGCCGTCCCGCCGGGCATCAGAACCCCGTGGGAAAAGGCACCGGCCACAGCGATGGCCAATACGGGGAGTATTTGGAAATGTTTAAACCGGCTCATGGGTGTCAGCTGACCTTGACGGCGATTCTGTGCATGGCGTTGTTGAGGTAACCGCGGGGATTCCAGCCCGGAACAACCATCGGCTGCATGGCTCCCGTGTGATCGGTCGCCCTGGCCCACACTTCAAAGTATCCCGGCGATGGGAATTTCAGATGGGTCTTCCACCGCTGCCATGCATACATGTTCCGGGGATCCGCCACTTCAGCGCGTTTCCATGTCTGACCGAAATCAATGGAGAGATCAACCGCACTGACATTGCCCATCCCGCTCCATGCGTTGCCCCGGACCGGCAGCACATCATCCACCCGGATTTCCATGCCCGATGCAGGGAATGTTATCATCGATTTTACCGGCATTTCCTCGATGATCTGCATGTCCTCTTCGGGCACTTCGGTGCCCGGTGCCACCGGATATTTGGGGACACGATACGAGTAGCCGGTCATCTTCGGGCCGTCGTGCACTCTATCCCTCACCGTGATTCTCGTGAGCCACTTGCCGCTGGCGGACCCGGGCCACCCCGGACAGATCAGTCTCAGTGGAAAACCATGCAGCGCCGGCAGAACCTCGCCGTTCATCTCCCATGCCAGCATGGTGTGCTCATCCATGGCCTTCCCGATCGGGAATCCTCTTGAAATGACAACCTTGTCAGGATCCCGGCTCAGATGAATGTCCTCACCGTAATAACCGATGTAGACCGCGTCCGGCTTGAGGCGGGCCCGCTCCAGCACATCCCGCAGACGCACGCCGCGGTAAAGCGAGCACCCGACCGCACCGAGAGTCCACTGGTTTCCACTGGCCGGCGGATGGAAACCGGCCCGTCCATTGCCGCCGCATTCAATCACATAGGCCCTTTCAATCACCTCAAACTCATTGCGGAGGGTCTCCATGGAGAGGCTGAGGCTCTGCCCGACTTCACCGTCGATTTCCAGTTTCCACCCGTCCAGGTTCATGCCCAGCGCCCGCTCCGGCAGAATTCCGTTGTTCCGGACAAAATGGCGGGAAATCGGGGTGATCTCCCCATCCAGGAGTGTGGCGGGAGTTTCCGCGTTGACTGGGCGGTCATTCAGGACCCTCAGTCCCTTTTTCCCGTTGAGCAGATCCGCTTCGGAAGGGAGCTGCTGGGCCAGGGCAACCGGAGTCATTCCCTGCGGCAGGAAACGTCCAAAAGGAATATCCAGGCCAAGGGCACTGCTGAATGCCGCCACGGCCGAAGCTCTCACAAAATTTCTCCGGGACCCGACCGGGCCCCTCCGGTTTTCTGTCCCGTGCGAATCCCGTTCCACCGCGTTATTCTTCATATTGATATACGTTCAGAATAATGTTGCCCCTCCACTCACACAAGCCAGCACTCTGTCGCACCCTTCTTGCCGGCACAGACAAGTGCATTCTTTTCGCCGCAGCCGAATTCCTCTAGGCTTCAGGTATGAGCCAATCCACAAAGGACCCGGGCCGGAAACCCGTCGCCCTTCACGACCTCGTCGCTCACTGCAACCACCGGCTGCAGCCTGAATCGATTGAGGATTACAAAGGAGCGGTCAATGGACTCCAGGTGGAGAATGATGGAGGCGTGACACGTCTCGGCGCAGCTGTGGATGCCAGTCTGAGTATCATCCGCCAGGCTGTGCTCCAGGAGGTCGATCTTCTCATCGTTCATCATGGACTGTTCTGGACACCCCGTGTCCCATGGACCGGTGCCACTCTGACAATGGCCAGAACCCTCCTGCAGAACAACATTGCCGTCTACAGTTCACACCTGCCCCTGGATATTCATCCCGAAATCGGCAATAACGCCCTTCTCTTCAAAGCCCTCGATCTGGGAAAACCGATCCCCTTTTTCAAAACCCGAGGCATTGATCTGGGGATATACGGGGATACTGAAATCTCAGGGGATCAGCTCGAAGACCGACTCGGAAGCGCCCTCGGCAGAGCCCCTCACGTCATCCGGTTCGGTCCCGAAATATCCCGCAGAGTGGCGGTGATCACCGGCGGAGCCGGCTCCGAAATGGCCGCTCTCGCCGCAGAAGGCGTGGATACGTTCATAACAGGTGAAGGGCCTCACTGGACATATGCCCTCGCCCAGGAACTCCGCCTGAATGTCTATTACGGCGGCCATTATGCCACCGAGACTTTCGGCGTCAGGGCTCTGGCTGCTGAATTGTCCGAAAAGTTCGGCATTCCATGGACCTTTCTCGATGATCCCAGCGGGCTCTGATTCGCATCCCTGTATCGCATCCCCTTCACTCCCCGCCGGTTGCACCGAGGCAGTGGCTATTTTTATTCACCTGTCCAATTCGGGCCACTTCCATTCACAGTCAAAGCGGCAAATTATTCTCCTTTTTCGCGATAGTTGGATGAATGTATTTCATTATTGTGATACCTGTCACTCATTCTCGTGGCCCGGGCCTCAATGAGGGTTTGAAACAGCGGTGAATTTGATCGGATTCGGCGCCAGACGGGCGCGGTCATCTGCCACATAAGTCTCTTCCACAGTTGGTATCGTTTCTGCTCGAAGCCAGACATGCAGGGTAAGGTTTTTCAGGAAACCGCATGTCAGGGATCAGGGGGTGCTGATGTGGAGTTTATGACGAGGACTTTCGGGATCTTCGGCATCGCGTTCATTTCAGTGGCCGTAATGAACTACTACAAGCCACAATTGAGGAGTTGTCATGCCATATGTCGAAATAAGGGGGGTCTCCAAGGGATTTTCCATTGAAGGGTACGAACGGAAAATAGTACTTGATGGTGTCCATCTTGAGGTGCCGGAGGGAGAATTCATAGCCATAACCGGCTTCAGCGGATCCGGAAAATCCACACTTCTTTCCCTCCTGTCCGGGGATGAGTCTCCTGACCGCGGGGAAATTCTCCTCGGGGGTCAGTCCGTGCATGGCCCGGACCATCGGCTGACGCATATTCTTGGCCGGGAAGGGGGGGTGCCGGAGGAGTCGGTCGAAAAGACTCTCATGGATGCACTCAGGCTTTCATCGCCGGACCAGGAAGTTGTGGAACTTGAGGCGCGTGTCCGTGAGCTTCTCTCCGAATGCGGACTGTCGGAACGGAGCATCGTGCCTGTCGACCGTCTTGCACAGGCTGATCGGATCAGGCTTTCACTGGCCATCTGCCTGGCAGGCGGATCCCGTCTTGTGCTCATCGATGAGCCTTTGAACAGGGTTCCTGCCGCTGATCGGCCCGATCTCCAGCATGACCTCCGCCATGCGCTGAGAAAATCAGGCAAGACGGTGATCCTCATGACCAATGATCTGGAGGAGGCGATTCTGATGGCGGACCGTATCTTTCCACTGACCCGCGGGCCCGGAGCGACTCTCGGTCCCGGATTCCCGGTTCCGGTGCATCTTTTTCAAGGCAGCGGTTCCTTTCCGTCCACCCGTGAATACCAGTCCCTGAAGCGGGACATTGTCGATTTCCTCACCGGGTGCAATCCTCAGCGACACGGCAGTGTTGAGGAGAGCAGGCCGGCATACTCTGAATCCGGCTCACCAGGCAGCAGGTAGCTGAAACAATAACCGCATTTTCTCCTGTCAGCCATCTCCCCGCCTGCCTGTCTGTTGTGTCAAAAGAATCTTTGACCTTCGATTGGGGATATGGATGATGGAAGGCTGCAGTGGCACGGCCGGTCCGGCATCGCGCGTGTTTCCTGCATGACCCAGTCACGGTTCAACTATCAATAGATACAAAGTGCAATATAATCGTAAGAATCCGTTTCCAGCGCCCTATTGTGGAAATTACCGTCTGAATGGTGACGGTTCAGCCAAGGACACCCGTCATGTCATCTTCAGCATCAAGGGGTCCGGAATGTCCTATGACTGTGGAGACTCACTCGGAGTCGCTCCGAAAAACTGTCCGGAGATGACCCGGCTGCTTCTGGAGACTCTCGGAATTGATGGAGACGCTCCCTGGACCGATGACTCGGGAACAACGAGCGTTTATGAAAAACTTCTTTCCGATTTCAACATCAGCAAGGTCAGCAAGAAGTTCATCAACTGGGCGGCCCGCAAGGGAAATTATCCGCAGCTTGAGGAGGTTGCCGCCGACAAACAGGCGATGATCGAGCTGACTGAAGACCGCGACATCATTGACTTCCTGGCCAAATTCCCCCTACAGGACGTCACGGTCGAAGAACTTTTTGAGCAACTCGGTAAACTGCAGCCGCGTCTCTACAGCATCGCCTCCAGCCCGAGAAAACACCCGGATGAAATCCACCTGACCGTGGGGGTTGTCACCCTCGAAGTCGATGGAAGAATGCGGAAAGGTGTCTGCTCCACATACCTCGCCGACCGCATTGCCGACCAGGAGACAGTGCCAACCTTTGTTCAGGCCACCAAGACTTTCCGGCTGCCGGACGACGGCGACACCCCCATCATCATGATTGGCCCCGGAACAGGAATAGCGCCCTTCATTGCCTTCCTCCAGGATCGCGAAGCCACGGGCAGCAAGGGCGAAAACTGGCTTTTCTTCGGAGACCAGCATGAGGCCACAGACTTCCTTTACCGCGAGCAGCTCGAGGGATGGAAGAAAAGCGGACTCCTGACCCGCCTCGACACCGCATTCTCACGCGACCAGGCCGAAAAAATCTACGTGCAGAACCGGATGTTCGAGCACGGCGCTGAAATCTGGAACTGGCTGGAGAAGGGTGCCGTCTTCTATGTGTGTGGCGATGCCAAACGCATGGCCGTCGATGTCGACAACATGCTCAAGAAGATCATCCAGGAATTCGGCAGGGTGCCCCTGGAACAGGTTGAGGATTATATGAAAAACCTCAAGTCGGACCACCGCTACCTCCGCGATGTCTACTGAGCGTTTATTCTCGGAAATTTCTGCTTGAATACCGGGACCATTCCCTTATTCTCCACTGTTCCTGACCGGATGGAAATTCACTTTTACTGAAAGGAAAGAGAGATGTCACAGCATAAGAGTTTGAAAGGCGCGTCGACACTTGGCGGCAAACGGAGTGTCCTCAAGCGCTTTGAGCGCGTCGAAATCCTGCGCAAGCGCGGGCAGTGGAAACCCGGTGACCGTGTCATCGGCCTCCGGAAAACACGGGCCGAGTAGACCCCGCCTGAGAATCAGCAATTTGCGGCAAGGGTTTGGTGGAAACACCGAGCCCTTGTTTTTTGCGTCTACACCACGGCAAAGGATGAGCATGGAGCAGGACAGGAGTCATAAAAAGTCAGGGAAACCTTCGGGGCAATCAGGCAGAGGAAGGAGCATGGGCAGGCAAAAGGGGCAGACCGGAACAGGCAGCGCCGCCGGGCGTGAGGCAGCCTCAGCCGGAACCGTGCGGATACAGAAGTATCTCAGTGACGCCGGACTGTGTTCCCGGCGTGCCGGAGAAAAGATGGTCGAGGACGGACGGGTGACCATCAACGGAAAACGTATCACCCGGCCGGGCACACCTGTGGATCCGGTCCGGGATGTCGTTGCGGTTGACGGGACGGAGATACGCCCCCAGAAAAAGCGCTACCTGGCCATATACAAGCCCATGGGATACGTCTGCACCAGGGCGGATGAAATGGGCCGGTCGATCCTTGCTGACCTCATTCCACCGGAGTGGGCTTCCGTCTATCCTGTCGGGCGTCTGGACCGGGAATCCGAAGGGTTGATCTTCATGACCAATGACGGCGATTTCTGCCTTCGCGTCACCCATCCGCGATATGGCGTCCTGAAAAAATACCGGGTGACTGTTCGCGGCAAAGTGGAAAATCGTGACCTCCGACCGGCTCTCGAGGGCATCCGCCTGGGAAGGGAGGTCCTTCGGGCCGCCTCGGCGCGCGTGCTGGCCCACGACTTCTCCGGAAGCCTCATCGAAATGGACCTCCTCGAAGGCCGTAACCGGGAAATCCGCCGCATCATGAAATTCCTCGGGCACAAGGTGGAAAACCTCAGGCGCATCCAGATCGGCCCGATAAAACTCGGCAGCCTCAAGCCCGGCAAGTGGCGGGTCCTTCAGGATTCCGAAGTCGCGCAGTTCTTCCCAGGTACCAGAAAATCCTGAGAAAACAGCCGGATTTGTCGCTTCAGAAAGGACTTTTCGAGGCATGAGGCGGAATGGTAATTTACCACCATGCCCATCTTCCGACAAAGTTCCTGCCTTTTATATCCGGTTATTGTGCTGCTGGGTATTCTGGTGCCGGAATCTCGAATCCTGAGCGAGGAGCCCGGGGACGGGCTGGGGGCTTACGTCGATTTCATCAAGCCGGTATTCAAGGATCGATGCTATGCCTGCCATGGGGCATTGAAACAGAAGGCGGGGCTGCGGCTGGATACTGCCGAACTGATCCGTTCCGGCGCTGATGGCGACATGGTCGTCCACGGGAACGATCCCGGCCGCAGTGAACTGGTCCGGCGCCTGAGGGCCGGTGATCCGGATGACCGTATGCCTCCTGAAGGAGAGCCCATCGGGGAGGAAACCATCCGGCTCATCGAAAAGTGGATTGCGGCCGGATCCCCCGGGCCCGTGGCGGAAAAACCGGAAGCCGATCCCGCCGCCCACTGGGCCTTCCAGCCACCCGAAGCGCCGGCTCTCCCCGCGGTTGATGGAGCTGATGGAAATCCGGTCGACCTGTTCCTTGCCCGGAAATACCGGGAGGCCGGAATTATTCCCGTGGAACGCGCTCCGGAGGAGACGCTGGTCCGCCGGATTTATCTCGACCTCCTTGGCCTCCCGCCCACCCGTGAAGACTTTGATGCCTATTTCTCCATGCCGGAAGCCACCCGTTGGGACCGCCTTGTCGACCAGCTGCTTCTCAGTCCGCACTACGGGGAACGCTGGGGCCGTCACTGGATGGATGTGTGGCGATACTCGGACTGGTATGGACTGGGCGAGCAGCTGAGATATTCCCAGAAACATATCTGGCACTGGCGCGACTGGATCATTGAAAGTCTCAATGATGACAAGGGTTACGACCGGATGATTGTGGAGATGCTGGCTGGTGACGAACTGGCCCCCGGCGATCCGGACACCCTCCGGGCCACCGGGTTCCTGGCTCGGAATTACTACCTGTTCAACCGCACTACATGGCTCGACATGACAATTGAACATGTAGGCAAAGGTTTTCTCGGACTGACCCTTAATTGTGCCAAATGTCATGATCATAAATATGACCCGGTCAGTCAGAAGAATTACTACCAGTTTCGCGCCATCTTTGAACCGCATCAGATCCGTCTCGACCCCGTCCCCGGTCACCTCAGTGTGGAATCCGGCGGCATTCCCCGGGCCTTTGATGCCCACCCTGAAGCAGCGACATATCTCCATATCCGCGGCGATGAAAAAAACCCCGATACCGGCCACCCGATTGAACCGGGCCTTCCGGAGATTATCGCCGGACCGCAGGGGCTTGCTGCGCAGCGGGTTTCACTGAAGCCTGAGGAGTATTATCCGGGAATCCGCCGGCATGTCCTCGATGACCGGCTGGCGGAATGTGACCGGCGTATCGAGTCTCTTCGGGAACGCATCCGCAATTCCGGCATGGATACCGGATCTGCCGATTCGCGCCGCAACGAGTTGGCAAGGCTCGAGATGGAGTCAGCGCTTCAGAAGGATCTCGCCGAACGATCCTTCCGCCTTGCCTCCTGGGAAGCTGAAAGAGAAAGGGTCTTTTCCGGTGTGGATTCCGGGCCGGCGATTGAGGCCGGAAAGAGGGCTGTGGCTGCATGGAAAAACCGGGAGATGACCCTCGTGTCATGGCAGGTCGCGGCAGCCAGGCTGGAACTGCATGATGTTTCCGAAGAGCAGAAAGCGGACATCCAGCATAAACTGGACAAGGCTCTTGAGAAACTGAAAGTCCTGACCGGAAAGGAGGACTGGCCGGCGGATTACCCGGTTCACCGTCCGGCCCTGAAGGCGTTGGAGTCGCCGGCTGAAACCGAGGAATCAAGGCGAAAGCCATTTCCCGATCACAGCACCGGCCGTCGACTCGCTCTTGCCCGGTGGATTGCCTCGAATGACAACCCTCTCACCGCACGGGTGGCGGTCAACCACGTCTGGATGCGTCATTTTGGTGAGCCCCTTGTGCCATCGGTCGAGGATTTCGGGAGACGGCAGCCCTCGCCCGAGCTCCAGGATCTGCTGGATTTCCTCGCAGTTGATTTCATGGAAAGCGGTTGGCATCTGAAAGACCTGCATCGAATCATTCTGACTTCCGAGGCATGGCGGCGGGGTGGGATGGTGCCGCAAGACCATCCTTCTCACACGGCGGACCCGGATAACTCCCTGTTCTGGAAAAGGAATCCTGTCCGCATGGAGTCACAGGTGATCCGGGACTCGGTCCTGCACCTCGCCTCGGCCCTCGATCTTTCCATCGGCGGACCATCAGTCAAAGCCGATGCCCAGGGCCCGCCGCATCGGCGAAGTCTCTATTTCCTCCACTCCCGTGATGACCAGAATCCATTTCTCGTGCAGTTCGATGATGCCGATATTGAAAGGTGTTACCGACGCGACGAAAGCATCATTCCGCAGCAGGCTCTGGCCATGGCCAACAGCTCGCTGACTCTCAATATGGCAGCCCGGATCGCAGCAAATATCCTCGAACAATCCGGCGGACGGAGCATCCCAGTCGGGGACTTCATCAGAGAGGCTTTCCTCACTGTCCTGGGACGCGCTCCAATGCCCGATGAAACCCGGGAGTGTATCGGCCAGCTCCAGGAATTACCCGATGAGCGGGCCCGCATTGTCCTCATCCATGCCCTCCTGAATCACAATGATTTCATCACCATTCGTTGAACCGGATCACCCCATCAAGGCACCATGAATCATCATCCACACAAGAGCACGGGATTTGCCGGAACGCCGGCGCTGAGGTATCCACTGAATTCCCGCCGTGAATTTCTCTGCCGCATGGGAATGGGTTTTGGCGGACTGGCCCTTGAGTCACTGCTGCGGGACGAATTGAAGGCCGCCGAACCCGGTGCAGTCATCAACGGCCTCCCGCAGTTTGCGCCAAAGGCCAAAAGCGTCATCTGGGTTTTCCTGCGGGGTGGACTCAGCCATCTTGAGAGCTTTGATCCCAAGCCGGCTATCGACAGGTATCAGGGGATGAGTATCGGCGAGACGCCCTTTGCCGGCGTTCAGGATCCGGAGCTGCTCAAAAAAGTCAGGGTGGTTGTCGTCAATGATGCCAATGGCCAGCAGCGGAATAAAATCTATCCCACACAGATTGGTTTCAAAAGATACGGGCAGTCGGGAATTCCTGTCAGTGACTGGTTTCCGCATATTGGTCGCTGTGTCGATGATCTCGCCATCATTCGATCCATGTGGACCACCGACGACAATCACGGGGCGCAGGTGCAGTTCCATTCCGGACGTCATATGCTCGATGAGCGCGTGCCTACCATCGGTGCATGGATAAGTTATGGTCTCGGATCACTGAACGACAATCTTCCAAAATTCATCACCATGGGGCCGCGTTTTTTTGATCGCCGCGACGGCCATTACCTCGGCCCTGCTCACGATGCGGTGCCACTCAATGTCAATGCCGATGTACCGCTTCCCTATGCACAGCCCCAGGGAGATATCAGCCCGCATGAACAGAAACTGAGCTTCGGCCTCGCCAACCGCCTCAACCGCATTACTGCCGGACTCTATCCCGATGACGCCCGCCTTGAAGCCCGGATCCGTTCCTATGAGCTGGCCTACCGTATGCAGACTGCCGTGCCGGAAACACTCGATGTCAGCCGGGAAACCGGGGCAACCCGGCGGCTCTACGGCCTGGATGAAGACCCCACCCGGAATTTTGGACGGCAGCTGCTGTCAGCCCGCCGACTTGTCGAACGCGGAGTCCGGTTCATCCAGATCATGCACGGCGACGGGGCCGCCGGGGAATGGGATGCCCATTCAGGCCTGAAATCCAACCACGAAAGACTGGCCCGGCAGGTGGACCGCCCCGTCGCCGGGCTCATCCAGGACCTCAAATCCAGGGGGATGCTCGATGAAACGCTCCTTGTGTTTGCCACTGAATTCGGACGGACCCCCGGGTCCCAGAATGGCGACGGGCGCGATCATCATCCATACGGATTCTCAGTCTGGATGGCCGGAGGAGGACTCAAGGGCGGAATCGTCCATGGTGCCACCGATGAAATCGGCTTTCATGCCGTAGAAAATCCCCACTACGTCACAGATGTCCATGCCACCCTGCTGCACCAGCTGGGCATGTATGAAAAATCACTTGAAGTGCCCGGCCACAAACGACTCGAGAGCGACTTTGGCCGCCCCATCCACCAGATCATCGGCACCTGAAATGAATTTATCCCGCCATCCGTGTCCGTGAGGGTTTGAAAAAGAAAAAGCCGCCCACTTGCAAAGGCGGCTGGTTCCGGCGCAATTCCCGCAATCGGGGGCAGATGAGATTCAATACAGTTCCGGGAACGCCTCACCAAAATCCTGGTCGGCGCCGATTTTCGAATTCCATTCATTGAGAACCGCGGCCAGCCGGGCCGCCTGACCCCGGGCGTCCGCATCCGGTGTGACCATCAGGTCATAAAGCTCGTGCGGATCCGAGTTCAGATCAAACAGCCTCGCCACACCGATCATCGGATAGAGAATCAGTTTCTGTCCGTTCTGAATGATCATGCGCTGGTGTTCCGTATAGGCGCTGTAGATGGCGGGGTAGGGGATGTAGTCCTGACTTCCACGCAGCAGCGGCAGGAAGCTCCTGAACTCAACGTGGTCCGGTACAGCGACGCGAGCCATCTGCAGCACAGTCGGGTGGATATCCTGGATGTAGACCGGCGTGTCGATGCGATGGTTCCGGCGGATTCCGGGACCGGCCACAATAAGCGGGACTCTCACACTGTGCTCGTACATATTCTGTTTGCCGAGGAATCCGTGGCTGCCAACCGCCAGTCCGTGATCCGCCGAGAAAACAATATAGGTGTTCTCCATTTCTCCGGATGCCTCCAGGGCATCGAGGATGCGGCCGATCTGCTGATCCATGTGAGTGATGATTGCGTAATATTCCTGCAGGTGAGTTCGCACGGCAAATGGAGTCCTCGGGAATGGCGCAAGCACTTCATCGCGGATCTTGTTGCTTCCCACAAAATGAGGATAAAGCGGCAGGTAATTGTCCGGCATCGGGATGCTTTCCAGCGGGTATTTATCCACAAATTCCTTTGGCGACTGCCGGGGGTCATGTGGGGCGTTGAAGGCCAGATACATGAAAAACGGGTTTTCCTGCTTTGAGGCTTTTTCAATATATTCAACTCCATCATTGCCCAGGACTTCAGACCAGTGTGTGCCCCCTTCCCAGAAGCCGCCCAGTGATGTGTCCCATGGCTTCCATGGATCTTCCGTCCCTTCAACCGGGCGGTGGTAGCCGATCTCCCTGTTGTCGCGCGGCATTCCGGGGCGGATGTGCCGGGCTGTGCCAAAGGTTTTGGACGCATCCGCCCGGAGATGCCATTTGCCCGAGAACCAAGTGGAGTATCCACTGGCTTCCAGAGTCTGCGGCAGAAGCTTTCCTGTCTGCCGGTAAAGTTCATCGGTGCGGGCGTAGTCGTCCCGTGCATGCCAGAGATAGCGGCCGGTCATCAGCATGGTCCGGCTGGCCACGCAGACCGCGCCGCCCCACGCGCCCTGATTATAGGCATGGGTCAGCGTTGTCCCCGAATGCACCAGCCGATCCAGATTAGGTGTTTCAATGCGATCATTGCCGAGGGCGTGAATCGTGTTGTAGGCCTGGTCATCGGCGAAGATGAACAGCACGTTCGGGCGCTGGTCTCCAGCCGCTGTGGCTTCGGTGAGTGACGCGGCCACTGTCAGAGTTATGGCCGTCTGCAGGAGCCGGACGAGGATCACCGGCTTCAGTCTTGTGGAAATCATGGACTAATGGGACCGGATCAGTGACGCTTTGTCCAGTCTTCAATTTTCATTGATTCCGTCGGGCGTGCTGGTTCAATGGATCCATCATGTTCCAGCTGAACAATCGGAAAACCCGGTGGGCACGGGGGCTTTTCGCCATCGCATTCCTTCTCCTCGTCTCCGCGGATCCTGCCGTCGCTCAACCCCGGAATATCCTCTTCCTTTTCGCCGATGATCAGCGCGAGGATACCATCGGCGCCTACGGGAATCCTCACATCATCACGCCCAGTCTCGATCGGCTGGCCGGCATGGGCACCGGTTTCCGCCAGAACTACTGCTTTGGTGCCAACAGCGGAGCCGTGTGTGTGCCCAGCCGCGCCATGGTGCACAGCGGGCGGCCATGGACGAGGATTTCCACCAGCCTGGAAGGCACACCGATGCTGTCCGGGATCCTCGGGAAAAACGGCTACCAGACTTTTATTTCAGGAAAATGGCACAATGGCCGCGATTCCGTGCTTCGTGGTTTCCAGCAGGGAAAGGCGGTGATGATGGGCGGTATGTCCAATCATGCTGAAGTCCCCCTCGTCGATATCAGCGGGGACGGGAAGGAACTCGTCAACCAGCGCACTGGGGACCGGATGTCGAGTGAGCTTTTTGCCAGCGCCACCGTCGATTTCCTTCGGAACCGCGACCGCAGCCGCCCATTCTTCGCCTATTGCGCTTTCACGGCACCCCATGACCCTCGGCAGCCGCCACAGGAGTTCCGCGACATGTATTACCGCAACCGTCCGCCACTGCCCGCGAATTACCTGCCGCAGCATCCGTTCGACAATGGCCACATGAACGGGGGCCGGGATGAGAACCTCGGCCCATGGCCGCGCACACCGGACCTCATCCGCGAACAGCTCGCCGAATACTACGGCCTCATCTCATTCATGGACCAGCAGATTGGCCGGGTATTTACAGAACTTGATGCCCAGGATCTGTGGAAAGACACACTGGTCATTTACGCGGCGGATCATGGACTCGCCATCGGCAGCCACGGACTTCTTGGAAAGCAGAGCATTTACGAGCACAGCATGAAATGCCCGTTGATCCTCGCCGGACCAGGCGTGCCCGCCGGTCAGCAGCGACATGCCTTCACCTATCTGCTGGATATATTCCCGACCGTTCTGGAGTTTGCAGGTCTCGAGGCACCACAGCCTGTCGAGGGTCAAAGCCTGTGGCCGCTGGTCGACAATGCTTCCGCATCTGTCAGGGATTCGATTTTTCTCCCGTTTCTTAAACTGATGCGTTCCTGCCGCGACGAGCGCTACAAGATTATTTACTACCCACCGATTAATCACGTTCAGCTTTTTGATCTCAGGGACGATCCGGACGAAATGATCAACCTCGCCCCACACCCGGAATATGCCCCGATTGTGGATCGCCTCACCACACGACTTCGCCAGTGGCAGGAATCCGTGGGCGACGACCTGCCTTTGCGCGTCGATAATCCGAAGCCCATGCAGATTGATCTCACCGGAAAACCCCGCAGCCCCGACCGGTGGCAGCCCGAATGGATCATCAAAAAATATTTTAATGCCTACCAGTTATAAAGTCCGGTGGCGATTCTCATGGCCCCGGAGGTTTTGAATACGAATGATAGAGCGGTTATGATGGCCGCGGTTGCATGGTGCAATCAGATATTCCCGACCCAACTTCAGAAGATGAAAACATTTAATTCAACCCCGTATGGCGGATGCGCGCCGGCCAGGGCGACCGCAATGCTGCTGGCGGCATTGTTCATGTGGCTCGCTCCAGTGAAGATTCAGGCCGTTGACTATGAACCGCTGAGGAAAGTCAGCGATGTGGTCCGGGTTCAACCCCGCGCATGGCAGGGGAACGGCAATCGGCTCAAGGTCCCCATGATTGCATGGGGAGGGGATATCCAGACAATTCTTGCCAACGGCAATTCAAAATCGACCGCCAGCGGAAGCCTTTTCGACAAGGCAGGGCTGCAGGTCGAACTCTTCCGCGAAGACCGCTTTCTGAAACAGCTGGAGATGTACCTCACGGGTGAAACTCCTTTCCTCCGCGGAACCCTCGGGATGATGAATCTCGCAGCAGAGGTCACCAACCGGAATCCTGACACCACAATGGTCCTCATCTACCAGCTCACGTGGTCAGCCGGCAGTGATGCCATCGTCGTTCGGGACGGCATTCGCACTCCCGCCGATCTCAAAGGCAAAACCGTCGTTCTGCAGTCCTTCGGCCCGCATGTCGATTATCTGGCCACTATTCTGAAGAGCGCGGGACTTGATCCACGCGATATCACATGGAAGTGGGTGCCCGACCTGTTTGAAGTTGCTGCGGACTCCGTCAGCCCTGCCATGGCCATGCTTGAGGACTCCTCTGTTGATGCCGCCATGGTCATCATGCCGGATGCCCAGATACTCACTTCAGGCGGACGCGTCGGAACCGGTGCCGAAGGGTCTGTCCGGGGGGCTCACATCCTGCTTTCCACTAAAACCGCGGACCGGGTCATTGCCGATGTCTACGCGGTGCGAATGGATTTCCTTCAGAGGTACCCCGCCGTGGTGGAAAAGTTCGTCAAGGCTCTGGTTGATGCAGAAGCGGAAATGCGGCGGCTGGCACGCTCCGACGCCGGCGGATGGCGGCAGCTGCTCTCAGCCAGTGCCGGACTGCTCCTCGATGATTCCAATGCCACCGGTGATATGGAACAGATGTTCCGCGAAGCAGATTTTGCCGGTATTCCAGGCAATATTCTCTTCTTCAATGATCAGAACCATCCCAGAAGGGCGTGGAAAATAATGGCCGAAATCCAGGAATCCATGGCAAGCATCGGCCTCATGTCCGGGAAGGTGAATATCGGACTGCCACCTTTTGATTTCCAGAAGCTCGCCGGGGCTGCCTCTGTTCCGGTTGCGGCGGCTGAGACACCCCGCTTCGACACCAACGCCGTGAGCCGTCTTATCTCCCGCCGGCAGTCGCAGGACACACTCGGGGAAGGGGAACTCTTCTCGTTCGAAATCTACTTCAAACCGAATCAGCAGACCTTTCCGGCGGATTTGTATAAGGGGGAATTTGACCGCGCCATTGAGTTAATAAGCACATACGGCGGCGCTTTACTGACTGTGGAGGGTCATTCGGATCCCATAGGTTACCTGAAAAAGAAAAAGGACGGTGAACCTGGACTTGTTCTCGAGCGCTACAAACAGTCCGCTCTGAACCTGTCGATATCCAGAGCCAATGCCGTTCGGGAAAGCCTTATCGAATATGCCGGCACGCAGGGCATGGACATGGATCCCAGCCAGTTCGCTGTCATCGGTCATGGCGTCATGAAACCGAATACGCCCAATGTCACCTACGACCCTGATGGCGATCTTGGGCTGCAGTCCGCTCCGAGAACAAAGGAGGAATGGGACGCCACCAGACGCGTCGTGTTCCGAATCATCCAGGTTGAGGCCGAAGAGGAGGCATTCACCCCTCTTTTCTGACCATCATCCAATCTCTCCGCTGAATACCAGCCAGATGACATCGGATGTCGATTCGGGCGTCGTTGTAGTCACCGGTGCATCCGGCGGACTTGGGGGTGCAGTGGTGCAGGGGTTTGTTGATGCCGGACTGGCCGTGCTGGCCACGGAAGGCAGGCACAGGGTGCCGGTTGAGCATCCGGACTGCTTCCGCCTTCCGGTGAATTTTTCCGCCGGTTCCGCCTGGATATCTGACAGTCTGGATCCTTTCTTTCGCCGCATCCGCCGCCGGCTCGTGGGCGTGGTTCACTGTGCCGGTGTCATCCACGACGGGCTGCTTGTTTCAACCACCGTCGCAGACTGGGATCGCGTCATGCGTGTCAATCTGGATTCAGCCATGCACCTCAGCCGATGGGCCCTTGGCGTCTTTCAATCACAGCAGTCCGGCGGTCATGTGGTCATGATCGGATCCAACTCGGGGGCGCGTGGATCGGCCGGTCAGGCTGCCTACTCCGCCTCCAAGGCAGCTCTCAAGGGCCTCGTGCAATCCCTGGCCCGGGAAGCCGGCGCATCCGGTGTGTGCTTCAATCTCGTCCTGCCGGGGTTTCTGGAGACCCGCATGACTGACGCACTGACCCCTGAAGTGCTGGATCGCTATCGCGGTTCGCACGTCCTCGGCCGGTTCACGACCCCGGAGGAATCAGCACGACTGATCTGTCTTCTCGTAACCGGCATGCCGTCTGTCAGCGGTCAGGTTTTCCAGCTCGACTCCCGTATTGGAGCCTGAGCCAGAGCCTGAATCCGCTTCACTCTCCTCCCGACCCTCCAATCTCCACAACGCGGAAGAACCCGGATGCATCACCGGAGTAGGGAGAAAACAGCAGCCTGCCGCCGTTTCCCGGATAGCTCTGGCCCGTGACGGGTTCAAATTGCTGGTTTACCGAGACAGCGGACTGCAGCTGATAGGTCATGTCCGTCGAGGATTCCTCAACACCGATCAGCATCGCTGATCCAATGCGTGTGGCACGTGGTCTTTTTCCATTGCCTGCTGGTGCCGGCGGCAGCACCACCGGCGGCATGGAGTAGTCAAAGCCTGATAAAGTGGTCAACGAGTATCCTTCAGGCACATCGAGGTAAAAGAAAAACTGCGACATGGAGGCGGCCGGTCCGCTGTCATAGTCCTCGCCCTGGAGGACACCGCTGTTACTGGAGAGCTTCATTGTGAACTGGACATCCAGTCGATAGGGCTGGTCCGGATTCAACCTGAGATAACGGTTCATGGGTGGAAACACTGCTCCGCTCGAGAAATCGATCGCAGTGCCTTCGACGGTGGCCCAGACCGGCCGATTCCGCTCCGGGTGCTGCCGGCTTGCGATTTTCCCATAGGCGCCATCTCCGGACAGAAGCTTCACGCTGTAACTGATTTCATCGTCGGCTGAAGTAAGTGCCGGATTACCGGAGACTGTCGGGATAGCAGTGATGGTGAGCTGCACGGGATCCGCATCCGGGCCCGAGATGATGAACCAGTCGGTGACATCGATCCGAAAAAACCCGTTCATGACCAGGCCCCTTGTAAAGGCGTTCCCGGTGAAATTGACGTCTGTTCCCATTTCGACAGTCCAGTGGTTCGGGCGTATATACCCACTGGCTCTGTTCACGGAATCCCTGTCGGCGCTCTCGAAAAGTGTCTCCTTCTGGAACGGCCCCTGTATCTGATCCGGTTCATTGGTGAATACAGCCTCCTCAAATTCCAGTCCGAATGCGGAGCCGGTCATCGAGAATGAATACTCGGAGAGATTTGAGAACTGAGCCGAGGCACTGCTGATCAACCCATGGCCTGTCAGCAGCCATACCATCCATGAAAAATTTCGCATCGCCGGAATTAATCCCGGCTCATCAGAATATGTCAATTCTCATGATCCGCCGGAGCTGTCGGGTGACGGCTGTCTTTCCGGAAGCTCTTCCATCAGTCTCTGAATCAACTCATCCATGGCGAGGTAATCCGGATCCGTGTCGCCCCTGATATATTCGCCTCCCGGGTGGATGCCGCGGATAATCCCCCTGTGATCGATCACAAATGTCACACTGGTCCATTTCCGGCCCGGCCTGTCGAGCCACCATGAACGAAGGGTCTGCCAGTCATTGTCGATCGCCACCGGGAAATTGAATCCGAGTTTCCCGACATATTCCTTCACGTCTTTTATACGGAGTTCATCCGGGCTTTTGTGGTGATAGAACCCGAGGACCTGTAAACCGCGTGGCGCATAGCGTCGGTGCCAGTCCGTCAGGGCTGGAGCCGAATTGCGGCAGTACGGACAGCCGGGAGCCGTCCACCATCGTATGACTGTGACCCTGCCCTTGAGCCCGGCAAGGCTTCGGGGCGTGTCTGTTCCTTCCGAAACCCAGGTCAGATCCGACCATTGGCCCGCCGCTGTGCCGACCAGAGGGTCCTTTTCAATTCTGCTGTCCCCGATACCCCGGTCATTGCCGGTCACCGGGTCGGGATTCAGGGCTGTAGCCATGCCCGCGAGGAGTGCCATGACCCGCAGACGGTTGCTCATGATCATGGTGAAATCCTAATCCCGGAGCGGGCAGCTCTCAAGGGCGGGTGAATGCTGCGCGCCTTTCCTTCTTGCCAGTCGGGAAGTCAGGTGGTCATCTGTTCAAATGTTCCCATTAAAACTGCAGAGGATCACTTTGGCTGCTGCCATGGCCATGGTTTTCATACTGTTGCCGGAAAGCGGCCGGTGCCAGTCCCGCCCCAACGTCCTGATGATTTGTGTGGATGACCTGCGCCCGGAACTGAACTGTTTTGGCAAAGGGTATATTCACTCACCGCACATTGATGCTCTGGCTGCCCGGGGCACCGCGTTTCACCGGCATTACGTTCAGGCGCCGACTTGCGGTGCTTCCCGCTTCGCCCTCCTTACAGGCCAGTACGGACCATATGGAAATGGAGCGCTATTTGCCCGTGGTCGTGCACTCCGGAATGATCCGGACGCATTCCCCCCAACCCTGCCTGCATGGTTTCGGCGCCATGGGTATCAGACGGTCTCGGTTGGAAAGGTCTCGCATCATCCCGGTGGGCGGGGCGGCTCCGACTGGAATGATTCAGGTGATCCGGAGCTTCCATTGTCGTGGGACCGCCATCTGCTGCCGGCAGGACCGTGGCTTCATCCGCGGGGCGCCATGCATGGTCTCGCCCACGGGCAGATACGGGTGGACGCAGGTGACATGGACCTTTTCGAGTCAATGCCTGGACCCGATGAAATCTACCCGGACGGGCTTATCGTCGAGGAGGCGGTTCGGCAGATGCGGAAACTTGCCGCAGCTCCCGACAAGCCCTTTTTTCTGGCCGCCGGCATCATCCGCCCGCACCTCCCGTTCGGTGCGCCCGCTTACTGCATGGAACCATACCGCGATATACAGCTTCCCGCAGTGCCGCATCCCCGTAAACCGTCGGGCCGCACCACATGGCATGGCTCGGGCGAATTCATGAAATACAACCGCTGGGGCAGAAATCCCAACGAGGACACAGCATTCTCCGATGAAGTCCGTCGCCATTACGCCGCCTGCGTGACTTACGCCGACGCACTGGTCGGAAGGCTGGTCGATGAACTCGCGCGGCTCGGCCTTGCCGGAAATACTGTCATAGTTCTCTGGGGCGACCACGGCTGGCACCTTGGTGAGCACGCCATCTGGGGTAAACACGCCCTGTTTGAAGAGTCGCTCCGGTCCCCCCTGATCATCGTCCCGCCCGGTGGACAGGCTTTCGGACGCGCCTCAGACGCCATAGTTGAAACCATCGACATTTACCCGACCCTCTGCCGGATGGCGGGGCTTGAGGTTCCCGACCACCTCCATGGCCAGTCCCTCGTGCCGCAGCTGGAGAATGCCTCCCTAATGGGGCACACCGCCGTGAGTTATACCAGCGCCAGGACCATCCGAACCGATCGCTACCGTCTCATCGAACACCCTGACGGCTTCGTCGAACTGTATGACCACCTGACCGATCCTGGGGAAATCAGCAACATCGCCGCTGATTCTCCGGATGTTGTTCGCAATCTCCGCCGCATCCTTGCCAAAAGACTTGCGCTCCGTCAGCCCTGACCGGGCCCTGATGCTGGCGATGCAGTTTTTTATCTGTTATTCTTGATTTCATCATGGCCGATCACAACTCAGGCAGTTCAGCACGCGATACCGGAATCCGCCCATGGCAATGGGCGCTCGGAGGGATGCTGCTTATCGCAGCCATCGTGGTGACGGTATTACCGGAAAAGGATTCCTCATCCGATGGCAAAACCGGGAAGGGCGGGGACGATGCCGCCGCAGTGAATGACTTTCAGTGGTCGACCAACGGCATGGTCTGGATTCCCGGCGGGACATTCATCATGGGCAACGAACAGGGCAACCCGGATGAGAGGCCCGCTCACGAAGTCACACTCGACGGCTTCTGGATGGACATCCACGAGGTGACCAATGACCAGTTTGCCGAATTTGTCAAGGCCACCGGCTATGTGACCTTCGCCGAAAGGCAGCCTGACTTCAGCGACATCGAAGGCCTCGAACCCGGAATGATCGATCCCACAGCACTCATGCCGGGCTCCGTCTGCTTCCGCATCCCCGACGAACCCGTCACTTCCCTCGACAATCACCTGCAGTGGTGGACATTTGTCCCCGGCGCCAACTGGCGGCAGCCCACCGGATCCGGTTCTTCAATTGCCGGCAAGGGCAGTCACCCGGTCGTGCACGTCTGTTACGAGGACGCGGTCGCCTACTGCGAATGGGCCGGAAAGAGGCTCCCGACCGAGGCGGAATGGGAGTATGCCTGCCGCGCCAACCAGCCACCCACCAAATTCGTCTGGGGCGACACCATGACTCCCGGGGGCCAGTGGATGGCGAATATCTGGCAGGGCGATTTCCCCGCCGGCAATACGCTCGAGGACAAATTCCTGACTTCCAGTCCGGTGATGAGTTTCCCTCCGAACGCCTTCGGACTGTTCGACATGGGTGGCAATATCTGGGAGTGGACTCAGGACTGGTACCGCCCGGACTACTACAGCATGAGCGCGAAAAAAAATCCGAAGGGCCCGTCCAGTTCGTGGGATCCCCAGGAACCGCACGTGAGGAAAAAGGTCACACGTGGCGGATCATTCCTCTGCAGCGATGTCTACTGCGTCGGCTACCGGCCTTCATCCCGCATGAAATCCTCCCCCGACACCGGTCTCATCCATACCGGATTCCGCTGCGTGTCCGAGGCGCCTCCACCCGCCAGCGCATCCAATTGAGCACGAAACCCGTCACCGCAACCGCGGAAAAGTCGAATATCTGTGCTTGCCTTTTTATTTCACCTCTGCTATTTCACTGGACCCTCCATCAAACGGGGGCGGAACAATACCGGTGTTTCCGAGCAGATTTTCACGAAAAACATACTGAAATGGTCAAGTTAAGATTAAGAAGAATGGGAACGAAGCATGCACCTTTCTACCGACTGGTTGCCGCCGACTCCCGCAGCCCCCGTGACGGTCGATTCATTGAATCCGTCGGGACTTACGATCCCATGCAGAAGGGTGTCAACTATGATGTCAATCTCGAGCGTGTCGATTTCTGGCTGAACTCCGGCGCACAGCCCACCGAGACGGCTGCCAGCCTGATCCGCAAGGCCCGCCGAAGCGCTCAGTCCGAAGCCTGATCCGGGTATTTATTTCCTCCCGCAGGCTTCCATCCATCCATAGAATTGACCTCCCGGCCATCCCGTCCATTGCTGCTGCACACGTCCGTTAATGAATAATTTCCTCGAGCTCGTGATAAAACCCCTGGTCAACTTCCCCGATGAAGTTGAAATCGATGTTTTCGAGGATGACCAGTCAGTTGTTTACCAGTTAAAGCTGAATCCCGACGACATTGGTCGGGTGGTTGGCAGAAACGGGAGCACCATCAATGCCATCAGGACACTGATGCAGGCCCGGCCTCTGGATGATGGCCGGCGTATCGGCCTCGAACTGGTCGAAGAGGATGACGATCTGGAAGACGACGATCAGGACTACAACGATTAATCACCGGGCGCCGGAGGCGGTGTCATGAATATCGACGTCATCAGCCTCTTCCCGGAGATGTTCACCGGGCCCCTCGATCAGAGCATCATCCAGCGGGCCAGAAACGATCAGAAAATCCGGATACGTCTCATCAACCTCCGGGATCATGCCCACGACAGGCATCGGACGGTGGATGACAGGCCCTTTGGCGGCGGTCCGGGTATGGTCCTCAAGCCTGAGCCGCTTTTCGAGGCAGTCGAATCAGTCCGGACCCCGGAGTCGACGGTGCTCATGATGACGCCTTCCGGCGAACGGTACTCCCAGGCCGTGGCCGAGGAGCTCAGCGAAGCGGAACACCTGATTCTGATCTGCGGCCACTACGAGGGCATAGATGCCAGAGTCGACACACTGGTCGACAAAAAAATTTCAATCGGGGACTTTGTCCTCACCAACGGGGCCCTGCCCGCCATGGTCGTCATCGACAGCGTGGTCAGGCTCATACCGGGGGTTCTCGGTGATTGCGAGAGTCCGACCGAGGAATCCTTTTCCTCCGGGCTGCTCGAATACCCGCAGTTCACCCGGCCCGCGAGCTTCCGGGGCATGGATGTGCCCGATGTGCTCCTCTCCGGGAATCACGCGGAAATAGCCCGCTGGAGAAAAATGATGGCTCTGGAAAGAACCCGTGCCATTCGACCCGATTTATTAGAACGAAAAACTGAAACGCACATTAGCCATGAACCAGGCACTACAAGAGAAAATTGAGTCAGCGAATTTTCGCAAAAACCCGCTGAAATTCAACGTCGGCGACACTGTTAAAGTCCACACCAAGGTCGTCGAGGGAGACAAGGAGAGGATTCAGATCTTCTCCGGCGTCGTCATCGGTAAAAGAGGCCACGGCCTCAATGAAACCTTCACTGTCCGTCGTATCTCCTACGGAGAAGGGATCGAAAGGGTCTTCCCGATCCACTCTCCACGCATTGATGACGTCACCGTCGAGAGAGAAGGCGTCGTCCGTCGTGCCAAACTCAATTACCTTCGCCAGCGCATCGGTAAAAAGGCCCTCCTCGTCAAGGAAAAGGACAACCGCATCCAGAAGGGCTCCGGTCCCAAAGCCAAAAAAGGCGGCAAAGCCAAGGCCAAAGCCTGATCCTCCACATTCGAGCGCGGCCGATCAGGTATCACTGCGGCCGTTCCAATTTCGACCCTGTCAGAATCGTATTCCGACAGGGTTTTCTTTTTGCTCCGAACCGCGGCCTGGGCCATTGTTTTCTCATTGCCCTCTTCTTCAGTTCTCTTCGGTTCTCTTCGGTGTCCGCTTCAATGAGGCAACCCCTCTGTTTTTGCTCACCGATTTCGTGATAGCTCAAAACAGTTTTTCAAATTATAGTGCAGTTATGCAAATTGCTTCTGCGCCAAACGCTTCAGGAGGACTTTTTCACTCCATGGCCCTCGGCGGAATCCTGCTGATGCTCAACATTCCTGCGGCAGCGGCGCAGCCGACTCCATTTCTCTACATCGAGACGATCCAGGCAGTGCCCGGCGGACCTCTTCAAATGGATTTCCGCGATGAAGGCACTGGAGCCACGGGCTACGTGGTGGAGTATTCCGGTGTGCTGGGCGATCAGGTGGCGTGGACCGTGGATTCTGGGGCGGTCATCACATCACTGGGCGGCGGTGAATACCGGATTGAAGTCGCAGACCCTGTCGAACCGAATGGCTTCTACCGCGTGGTGGCGCTGACTTCGTCTGGCCCTGTGGTTGCACAATTTGCGGGCACGGGTCTTCAGGTCACCGAGGGGGGGACGGCGGAAGCTCTGGTCCGTTTCAGCTCCCCTTTTACCGGACTGCTGACCTACCGTGTTGAAGGACCGGCCAGGGGCTACAGCGGGCCGCTTTCCGGGAGTGTGGTTGTAAATAATTCCCTCACCGCAGCAATATCCTTCCAGATCGCTGACAACCTGTCCGCCGATGAGCTTTCTTTTCTTACTCTGATCATCGACGCGGGCAGTTCCCTCCGCGCTGGAGCGGACAGCCAGGCTCTCATCACCATCCGCGATAATGACGCGGTATGGGACGGTGGATTCGTCAGCGAAGGACTTGATTTTTCTTTCAGATACCGACGGACCAGCAGCGGGGCATCAGAACAGGCCGCCCTGATCAGCAATGGAGATGGTGTGATTCCAGCCGGTGAATACCCGGCCCAGTTGAGCACTCCCAGTCAGCCTTTCCCCGCATCGGTGCCAATCAGCCTTCCATCGGACGCTTCAGCGCTCGGAATTGCAACCACCATGCTGCTGATCCTTGAAGCGGAGCCGGCCGGAGGCGGTGTTGTGGTTTCTGACGACGAAGTGCAGGGCACAGCAACCCTCATCACCACCTACCCGGACAGACCGCATCTCAGTTCCTCCCGGCCGGGACGATTCATTCTCCGGCGGCCGCCGCCCGCGCCATCCACTGTCGAGGTCGAACTGGTCAATAATCCCTGAAGGACCCGCAAAGATGAAGATTCTCACTTTTTCCACGATGTCCACGCTCCGCCTTGCAATAATTGTCGGGGCCAGTGCCTTTGCTTTTCTCTGTCAGCTCCCGGCGCAGATGATCCCCGACGCACTGACCCTCCAGGGGCCGGCATCCGGAGCCGGGCCATGGACGGCAGCCGGACTCGGCAGCGACGCCTACTTTGGCCACTCAGTTGCCCTGGATGGAGATACCCTTGTCGTGGGGGCACCGAATGATGGCTCGGGTGCCGTCTTCGTCTATCGGCGCGCAAACCGCGTCTGGGATCTGGAGCAGAAGATTGAGCCGGTCGCTGACAGTTACGTCAACTTCGGCTGGGCGGTGGATATCGACGGCGAAACGATCATTGTGGGTGCTTACGGCGAGTCGGATTTCAATGGCGGTGTCTATATTTTTGAGCGCAGCGGGTCCACATGGACGCAGGTGGCCCGGCGGACTGCAACCTCATCCGCCGATCATTTTGGCGAAACGGTGGCAGTCAGCGGCGATCTGGCCGTTGCCGGGCACACCGCGGACAGCAGCTCCCGCGGGGCAGTTCACACCTTCTCGCGCAACCATGGCGGCGCGAATAACTGGGGGGAGACCGACAAACTGGTGGCGCATGACGCCGCCAACAGCGATGAATTCGGCGCCAGCGTGGCTCTCTACAATGGCACTCTTGCTGTCGGGGCACCTCTGGATGATGACAAAGGCAATGCCTCAGGGTCCGTGTATCTATACACCCGGGGCGGGGAAGGATGGGATTTGCAGCAGAAACTGGTGGCAGCAGCCGGCATTGCCAGCGAACGACTCGGTTCAGGCCTTGCCATTGAGGGTGACCTGCTCGCAATCGGAGCCGCGGGCGACGGGTGGAACCGCGACAACGTGTATCTCTGGCGGCGATCGGGAGATACCTGGACTGCCATCCAGGGACTTCGTGCCGCGGGCGGCGGGGTAACCGCCAGCAGCCGACTTTCACTCTCCGAAGGGACGCTTGGTGTGGGGATTCCCGACTACTATCCTGATGGCGCCGCCTACCTGTTCACTGAAGTTGCCGGTAACTGGGGGCTGGCCAAATCGTACTTTCCCCCGGACAGTTACTACCGCAGTTACGGGTCTTCAGTCGCCGTGCATGGCGATACATTTGTGATCGGCGATCGGTGGGAATACACGCCCGGCACCAGAGTCCAGACCGGAATTGTTGAAGTCCGGGCGGTGGATTACACCAATACCGGGGTGCTCGCAGGCTACGTCCGCAGGCATCTGTATTATCAGGATGCGGATGATTCGCCGGCTTTCCCCAAGGATCAGGCGGCTTTCCGCTACAGGGATCTGCTGTATTCCAACGACGCGGGACTGACCTACCCCGATTACACCCGAATGGCCGGCTTGTGGGGCCCGGCCGAGCTGCAGCGGTCCCGGGACGCTGAACAACTCCTGCTCAATTTCATCTCCCGGAATAATTCACCCGCCTACGGGAATCTGCTGCTCGACCTCTACTATGACCGCTCCGCCGCCGAGATCATCCGGGCTAAGGAGATGATCGCCCTGGCCGAGCAGGACCGTCTCGGGCCGCCACTGGGGCGGGTGCCCCCTGAGAGTGGATTTGTGATCGACAATGAGATCGAGCGGTACACCGAAGCCGATAACAGGTTCAGGGAGGCCCTGGGCCGCTACTTCGGGCTTTTCGATCTCGGCCTCACCCTTCGCAAAACCGAAGCCCCGGAGACTTCGACTGTGTGGGCAGACTCAGTGATTGGTGTGAGTTCGGAATGGAATGCCGATAACCCCTCATGGAATGCCATTCAGGCACTGGGCGCTCCCGACACTTATCCCAACTACGGTGACATCCCGACCGCATGGGCCAGTGCCACATCATCCGGTCAGAGAGAATTCCTTGAACTCGGTTTTCCCGCGACCAGTCCGGTGACGGGCGTCGATATTTACGAAACCTACAATCCCGGGGCGGTGGATATCGTCCAGCTTCGGCATGCTGTCAACCAGACATGGCATACAGTCTGGACCGGCACCGCTGCGGCCGTCACTCAGGAAGCCCGCATCTTCAGATTGCAGTTTGCCGATCCCGGCTTCCCCATCGACGGTGTGCGCCTCGAATTCAATTCGCCCGCTGTGCCCGGCTGGAATGAAATCGACGCGGTGGCTCTCACCTCCACCAGCGCCGGGGCGGAGTTTGAAGTCGAAGAACCCTCCTTTGGCTATGATCTGTTCCGGAACCTCGTCCCCGACCGGAATCTCGGTCCTGCCATGGTGATGGTTGACGGTCAGCCGCAATCCGTGACCGGGGACGACTCCCTGTTATTTCTCGGCCATCGCGACCTGGTGATGCTTTACGATCTGCTCAAGGACTACGGCCGGAACGCCCGGCAGCTCGCGTGGCTGCACTGGGCCAAAGGCGACCACACCACCGCCCGGATGCTGGCCTCTGAATCGCAGCGGTACCTCCTGGTTAACGGCGGGCTGATCGACGGCATCTTCCCGGACCTGGAAACGGAGGAGGAGACGGATTCCGGCCTCGATACAGCCGTGGCCGGGTATCAGGCCGCTCTGGGGGATCTGGCGGCGCTGCTCTCACAGATCGGCGGCGACAGCACACCGCTGGGTTTCGACCGCAATTTCCTCATGCTGGTGCAGAAATTCCAGGGACAGGATCCCGAGCTTTTCGACTCCTTCAACTCAATCAAGGACTGGCTGGAGCCGACTCCAGCATCCTCCCAGCTCCGATTCGCCCGCGACCGCCAGGCCGTGGCACTGAAATCATACGTCGACTTCCGGCAGAACTTTGACGAGGTCCAGGAACAGTACGAGCAGTCCACTATCTCTTTCGAATTCCGCCTGTTCGAGATCACCGGAGCCCGCCCGGGTGAACCCGCCTACGACACCCCGCAGAACAACGAAGGCAGCGAGATCTGGCAGCAGATGCAGAGTATCGACCTGGCACGCCTCCGCATCCGCCGGAACCAGACCGAGATCGATAACCTCCATCGGGAAATCAGTATCGAGATCAACCGCGCCGCCAATGTGCAGACCGCCGTCATCAATTACGGCAGCCGACAGGCGAAGCTGACAGAGGAGATCGGCCATTTGCGCGCGGCACAGGCTGCGGCTCAGGCCTATGCCAGCGCCTTCAGCATCGAGAAGCTCAACCCGGTCAACATCTTCTTCAATGCCGTCAATGCCGGGGTCCAGACCGGAGGGGAACTCGCCATCAGTCAGAAAGAGGCCCAGAAGGAACGCCTCGCCGCCGGGGAAAAGGCACAGATCGAAGGCATCGACAGCCGGGCGCGGGTGCAGACACTGTGGCTTGGCATGCGCACCCTGGTCATCGATTCCCAGGAGGCGAAGATCCTGATGAAACAGGAGGTTGGCCGGCTCGCCCAGCTGATGCGGGAGAAGAACGAACTTGAACGCCGGATCAGGGAACGCGACGCCAACATCGCCCGTCGTTACTACGCCGATCCAATCCACCGGCTCAATTCCAACTACGACATCCTTGTGGCTAATCTCGCCTTCGACAGCGCCCACAAATGGCTCTTTTTCATGAGCCGCGCCCTCGAATACAAATGGAACGTCCCTTTCGCCCACACCCACAACGGCATTGCCTGGAATGCCGGATCGGTCTTCAAATGCCGCAACGGCGAGGAATTATACGCACTCTACCTCGCCATGCTCGATTTCGATGCCCAGATCGAAGGCACACGCATCAAAGGCGATTTCTTTGACTGGTTTTCCGTCCGGGATGATTTTTTCGGTTACCGGCAGCTTGGCGATCTCGGGGAGACTCTTTCCTACCTGGATCCCGAAACCGGCGAGACCGTTTCCGGCATCGAGATGTTCCGGCGCCGCCTCAAACGCGACTTCCTCGATTCACAGGGACAGATTCGGCTGCGGTTCAGCACCGTGCGGCAGATCCCCGGCGGTTCCTTTTTCCGCGGGGCGCGGTTCCTGGAAAATGGCCAGGTCGATCCGGCCCAGCGCGGTCTTTATCTGGACAAAATCCGATGGATGAAAATCCGCCTGCCGGGCAATCACACCACTTTCAACAATGTCATCAATGGATCGCTCACCTATGGCGGCAGCAGCTTCATCCGCAATGAACAGCCCGGCACCATCCACCCGGAAAGACCGGATCGCGTCGTGAACGAATTCACTGAATACAGCACCCGCTACTGGTTCCGGGCCGGCCAGCAGACCGGGAGCCTGCCCGGCGTGAATACCCTGCCCGATGTCTGGCGCTTCAGAGAATCCCTCTCCTGGCCCAGCGCTCAGATGCGCAAGGACCCGGGCCCCCGCCTCGAAGGCTCAGAGCAGAATCCTGACGTCCTGCCTTCCGTCCTGCAGATCGATGCCTTCCGCGAGCGCAGTGTCGCCGCAACCGACTGGCAGATGATCATCCCCACCCGTGACCTCGGAACCACCATCCTCAACATCGACCAGCTGGACGACGTGGAAATATATTTCTACCACTACGCCGTCGGCAGGCCCTGATTGACCGGTCTCTGTTCCCGGCACATCCCCGCCGCTGTCACTTTCATACGCGTCAGCGGGTAAATAGTCACAGTCTTTCCCGGCACAGTTCTCATAAAGCTTTATTACAGTGCTACCCGGGCGATGATCACGCCGCGCATGACTATGTCCTGTGGCCGCCTCCGGGCGGGAACTAATTACTGGCCTGACAGATATTCGACCCGGCTTCAATGGCTGCAGCGACAACAGACTATTTACCGGCGTCTTCCGGTGCTTCCTTTTTCTGCGGGTTCTGCAGCGGTTTCATCTGAGGGAAGAGGATGACATCTCGGATCGACTCCTGGCCGAGGAGCATCATGCACAGGCGGTCGATACCCATGCCCATGCCTCCGGCAGGGGGCATGCCGTGTTCGAGGGCGACGATGAAATCCTCATCGAGCTTCTGCTGTTCGCCACCGGCCTGGTGTTCGAGGGTCTCCCGCTGCTGGATAGGATCATTCTGTTCCGAATAGGCGGGAGCAATTTCCTGACCGTTGATGCAGCATTCGAAGACTTCGACTGTGCTCGGATCATCCGGAGAAATCTTCGCAAGTGGGACCAGCTCCTTCGGAAGGTGGGTGACGAAGGTGGGCTGAATCAGATTCGGTTCAATGAACTTCTCGAAAATGGCATTGGTGACTTCGAAATCCTCGTCGGTGTCATGGATTTCAGCGCCAAGTTTAACCGCACCGGCACGTCTTTCCTCCGGAGTGAGATCGAACCAGTTCTCCCCGGCCTTTTCACGGATGAGGTCCTTGTAGCGTACGGTCCGCCAGTCGGGGGTGAGGTCGATGGTTCGGATGACGTTGCCATCGTCATCGCGATGTTCGATGAACAGTGTTCCGAGGACTGTTTCAGCCACATGGCAGACCATGCCCTGGACCAGAGCCATCATGGATTTGTAGTCGCCATAGGCCTGATAGGCCTCAAGCATGGTGAACTCCGGGTTGTGCCGGCGTGAAAGTCCTTCATTGCGGAAGTTCCGGCCGATTTCAAAGACCCGGTCTATGCCGCCCACCAGCAGTCGTTTGAGGTAAAGCTCCAGGGCGATACGCATGTAGAAATCACAGCCGAGGGCATTGTGGTGGGTGACGAATGGCTGTGCCGCAGCACCGCCCGGGATTGCCTGCATCATCGGCGTCTCCACCTCCACATACCCCTGAGACTCGAGGTATTTACGGATTTCAGAGATGATGCGGGTGCGCTTCAGAAACACGTCCTTGACGTCCTGATTGGCCATCAGGTCGAGATACCGCTGCCGGTATCGGATCTCGGTGTCGACAAGGCCATGAAATTTTTCAGGCGGCGGGCGCAGGGCCTTGGACAGGAGCACGTAATCGGTGATGTGGATGGTTTTTTCGCCGGTTTTGGTGGTGAAGAGCTTCCCGGTGACGCCGATGAAGTCACCCAGATCGACGTGTTTCAGGGTGGCGAAAGCCTCATCGCCAAGGTCGTTGCGGGAGGCGTAGAACTGAGCCTTTCCCGTCTGGTCGGTGAAGTGGACGAACATGCTCTTGCCCATGATGCGCTGGGCGGCAATGCGGCCTGCCGCCCTGACCTCGCGGCCTTCCTCGTAGTTGTCGCGGACCTGGGCACAACTGGTGTCAGGAGAAAAATTGTTGCGATAGGGATCGATGCCCTGCTGCCTGAGGGCTTCGAGTTTCTGACGACGCTGTTCTATGAGTTTGTTGGTTTCGTCCATCTTCTAAATCCCGGCGATCATGGCATGGCCGGTTGGCAATTCCAATACCGGATCCGGCATGACCGGGAATTTGAGTGGACTCCTGTGAAGCGGGAAACTCAGCCGGTCGGGGTGGGGGGACGGGTGTTACCGGCCGCAGAGGTCGAGGATCGCGGCACTGAAATTCTCCGCATACTTCGAGGTGGAGAAATCACGGGCTCGCTGACGGGCTGCCGAGCCCATCACGGCTGCGAATTCAGGGTCACCGAGGTAGCGGCACAGGGCCTGCGCCAGTGCCTCAGAATCTCCGTAGGGAGTGAGGATGCCATGAACTTCCGGGGTGATGATTTCCGCGGGGCCTCCCTCGTCAGTGGCAACCATGGGTTTGCCAAGAGCCATTCCCTCAATGATGACCAGCCCGAATGGTTCCTTGTCGGAAGCATGAACCACGATGTCCATGGCCTGCATCCATTCCGGGATGTTGCGCTGCAGTCCTGCCAGACGGACCTTGTCCCCGAGGTTCAGTTCCTGGATGAGGTTCTCGAGGTAGTCGCCGTAATCGGGTTCAGGGTCATGCTTTCCGCCAACAATCACACAGGTGGCATCCGGGTGCTTCTCCAGCACCGCCGGCATGGCCTTGATGAGAACATGGGCTCCCTTCCAGCGCTGAAGCCGCCCGACCAGACCGATCACCGGCCCATTGACCGGAAGCCCCAGCTTTTCGCGCAGCCCGGCCGGGGTGGCCAGCTTGTCCGGATCGAAGCGCTTGAGATCCGCTCCAGGGTAGACCAGACGGAACTTTTTCGACGCACCCGGCATGAACCGCCGGAGCCTCTCCAGTCCGTCTCCCGAATTGATCAGGATGCCCCGCGATGGCAGACGGGTCACCAGTCGCTTCAGCCAGAAGTCATCCGGGACCTCAACCTGCGAGAGAATGGATGGCCGCCCGGATAAAAGTCCTGCCAGACTGCCATAAAGGTGAGCACTCCACATCCACGCAATGATCACATCAATCTCCTGTCGGCGCACAATGGAGGCAATGTTGCGGATAGACTTCAGGAAGGCTGCAACATCCCTGAAGCGGCCGCTGGGAACCACGTGGGTTTCCACGCCCATATTCCTGACTTCCTCAACCAGAGGCCCGTCCTGCTGGAAAATGACAACCCACTCGACCGGCCCCTGCCGTCCCTCGTCCATGAGGTCCCAAAGGTTCTTTTCGCCACCGCCCCGCTGTTCGCCAAGAGGCATGATGATCGCTGCCCTGAGGGTTTTTGCTTCGCTCTGAGATTTGTGATGCTGGCTCACTGTTTTCGATTCGGATCAAAGAAGTGTTTCCTGAAGGCCCGTCGTTCAGGCAATACCGGCGGATCAATCTCCGGATGCATGTCTGAACAATCGGTGCATGGTGCCAGGTACGGACGGGTCGGCACCAGTCCCGTGCTTCCGGCTGCTACTCGTCCCCGTTGATGATTTTCTGCAGGGCCTCCTGGAGGTCTGAAGCCGTGAAGACCGGTTCATCCGGCTGGAAATATCCGATGAGGGTGATGTTGTTGGGGTTCTGTCCGGCGGGGCCGATCACCTGATGACTCAGCCGTGCCCCCTGCGGGTAGGCGATCCCGTGCCGGAACCCCATGTGACGCACATGAACCGCCATGGTGGTCGTCCAGTCAATCGACAGGGCCCCGGCCGCACTCTCGCTGCCCGGGATCCGGATCGTGTCAAAAATATGGCCCTCCGGCGCATCCACTGTGCCGCTGGAACTGAGTCCGTAGCTGGCAGACAGACGCAGCCGGCCACTCACATGGGGGAAATTGGCGGAGCTGTTGATCACAAAGTCAACTTCGCTCGAGTAAACGATATCAGTCAGTATGAAACTGTGGCCGGACGGAACCACCAGCGGACTGGAAACCGTCAGGTCCTGCATGACCGATTTTTCCGGAAGCGGGGAGGTCCGCGGACCGGCTACGACCACAATCGTCGGGGAATGAGCGTTTGTGGCAGCGTCGGCAGCGGTTGCAGTCGTCGGGCCCGCCGCGTCCGACCCGGCGCTTTCCTGCCCGAACGCAGTTGATGCGGCAGTCAGGTGGATGGCGACAGCCATAATTCCGGAAATGAAATGGATCAGTCTGTTGTGTGTCTTCATATCATAGCGGTTTTTCGGTGCCAGGCACTCTGGTGGCAGACTTGCACTGCCTGTGTGAATAATGATTTTTTTAATTCAAAATTGAATTCGGGGTCAGGACCAGTCGAGGGAGTCGTGGAGCGGGCAGAGCACCCGGTGGCCTGTTGGCGTGACCAGCACCATGTCCTCGATGCGGACTCCGCCGTGGATGGCGGAGTAGAGTCCCGGTTCCACCGTGAAAACCTCGCCGGCATGGATTTCTCCACCGCCCTCATCGAGGAGTATCGGTTCGTGGACATCAAGACCGATTCCGTGCCCGGTTCCGTGCCGCATGACCGGTTCGGGGTTTTCCATGTCGCCTGCTCCCCTGCGGAAACCGAAACCATGATCCATCAGCTTCTGAACTGTGGCTTTATGAACCTGTTCGCCGGTGGTTCCCGGTTTCAGTGCATGGCTGCCGGCAGTCCGTGCCTCGGCCACGGCGGCGTGCATCCGCCTGACCATCTCCGACGGCTCGCCGTGAACCACGGTGCGTGTGCAGTCGCCGTTGTAGTGCGTGGTCTCATCACATGGAAATATGTCCACAATCACCGGCTGTCCGGTGCGCAGCGGGCCGGTGCCGAAGTGATGACAGTCGGCAACATGCGGCACGGTTGCCACAATGGAGTCATGGGGTGTCGAGAAGCCGCGGTCGAGGAGATAGAGAGTGATGGCGCGACGGACCTTTTCGGATGTCAGCGGTTCGCCTTCGTGCATCAGGGTCCCGTCGGCGGCGGCATCCGCCCGGGCGATCAGCCGGCATGCCATGGTCATGACTTCAGCTGTTTGCTTCTGCGCCCGTGTCAGCCAGTCAATTTCCTCCTCCGACTTAATGCGCCGTTCCATGACTCCCAGGTCCGGATCGTAATCGAGACTGATTCCGGCCTGATGGATGTGCCATGCAAAAATGAAGGGCAGTGAACGGTCGGTGGTAACCCTCTGCACGTGGTTGCGCCGAAGGCATTCCGCGACCGCCTGGGCCAGTGCCGTATCCCGGTCGCCTGAAAGTCCGCCCTCCGGTGCAAAATCCGCGGCACAGCCGATGTCATCGGCCTTCGCCAACTGCCGGGCCCGCGGCATTTCGATATCGCGCACGAGAAGCAGGGACTGTCCCTGCTGCCCCAGTCCCTCGATTAGGGCGGCACTGTCTCCGACGGCAAACTGAATCCGATGATAGAGAGTCCGGTTGGTGTGCGGAACTCCGGCTAGAACCACTGGCATGCTCCAGAACATAAGGCAGACCATCGCACTTGAACAGCGCTGACTGTGCACGAAAAAGGCCCCGGATGCCGGGGCCATGGAAGAGTCTGCAGAGATGTCCGCCGACGATTTCGGGGGCAGTCGCTCTAGTCGGTCGATGCCTGCCGGTCATCAGGAATGTTGACCAGCGTGTAGTAGGCCTCCGGGTGAAGCAGGTCGACTCCCGCGTCGTTCCGGAAATTCGAGAGTATCAGCTCGTGGACATATCCGGCACGAAGGTCACTGGTGAAGAGCCGGACGGATTTGCCGTCCTCGCTGATGGCCACATTCTCGATATTGACCTTTTTCTTGTCGGCTTCGGGGCCGCCATAACGGCTCTCGAGCTTGTAGGTGTAGCTCTCCATCGCATAATTTGCCAGCTGAGCCGCCACCTGCCTGTCGACCGCCTGAGTGAAGTTCAGTTCGAAGCCGTCCGGTTTGGCATTCATGGTATGGATTTCAAAGGGCACCTCGCCGGTCCACCGGGTGCGCTGGAGTCCCCACGGGCTGTTGCCGCGGCCGCCCCAGCCGGCATTGGACATGCCTACAAAAAGCGAATTGTCCTTCCCGAATTCAAGGCGGAGGATCCCGCACTGATAGCCCTCACGGAACCGGTAACAGGCTCCCTGCCAGTGGCCGTTCACATTCTCAAGACTCACCCGCATGATCCATGCATGGTGCTGGTCGGAAACAAAAAGCTGACCGTCGAAGGGCCCGAATTTGCCATTGGTGGTATCCCATTTGAAGCCGCACGGACTCTTGCCCATCTTGTCGTAGGGAAACCACACCGCCGGCATCTTGAAGTGTGGATTCTGTTCCTTCATGTCCTTCATGTATGTCCCGGATACCGGATCCGGAAACTGGTTGAAGGGCGGGCCGGCCATCTCGCGGGTGATCAGTCCGTGGGGATGGCCGTGATAGTCACCGAATTCAAGGTGGGAGAGTTTGGAGGCATTGCACCATTCGCCCTGGTTGTCGGTATAGAAAATATCGCCCCACGGACTGGTCTCGACCCCGGCCGGTGAGCGGAGTCCGGCCGCCATGGGCTGCATTTCACCGGTTTTAGGGTTGATACGCACTGCCCATCCGCGCCAGTGGGCCCGGCCATACGGCTCTCCACCGAAGGGTTTGTTGGTGGTGACCCACATCCATCCCTCCGGATCCAGTCTGGGGCCGAAGTTGTATTCATGGTAGTTGCCCGAGATTTCCCAGTCGTCGTTGACGGTCTCGAAGGTGTCGACAGTGCCGTCGCCATCCGAGTCCTTCATGCGGGTGAGTTCACCGCGCTGGGCTGTGTAAATCCACCCGTCATGTTCGAGGAAGCCGAGGGGCTGCGCCAGACCGCGGGTCCACAGCTTGAACACCGGTTTCTCAACATCGCCATAGGGATTTTCCAGCATGTAGACATCGCCGGTGCGTGTCCCGAGAAGCAGGTTGCCGTTTCCGAGGGTCAGCATCGCACCCACTTCCATGGTCATGCCGTCGGGGATGTTGAAGGTCTCGATGGTGTAATAGTCCGACTCATCGGCCGCGCTGGCTGTCTGCGTCTGAATTCCGGCCCAGCCTGCGATGCCGGTTGCCAGCATTGCCACCGTGGGCATCCATCTGTTCATTCTGTTTTTCATGTCAGGCAAAGGATTGGATTTTGAAAAAGGCATGAGTGTTCACCATTTGATCTTGTAGGCAAGCTGAGGATTGGACTGCGGCTCCACACGCGCCTGAAGCCTCCTGACGGATCCGTCGTCAATTATGCGGATTGAGTCATCGGGTATCGTGGTTTCGATGGCGACCTTCCCGTCGACGAGGTAACCGCCGGCAGTTTTTGAAATCTCAGTTCCGCTGGCCATGAGAAGCCAGGCGGACTTCCCGTCGGGAACCTGACCGGAAAACATGAATTGGCGTTTCAGCGACGGTCCGCCCGGTTCGAGAACCGGTTGCGGGTATTCCTCGATTTCCAGAGAATTCAGCCGGTACCGGAACACGGGCTGCATCTTTTCATCCAGGGTGTAGCCCTTGAAATCACCGCCGATATCGCGGGATGTCTTTCCGGCCTGCGGCCATGAGGCGTTCGCAGAATCGAGGATGGCGACAGCCGGGCCGGCCGGGAGGTCGAGGACGTCGGTTCCCAGTGGCGACAGGAACCGGTCGGTGCGCCCGCTGGCTACCCCGCTGGCGTCAAAGAAGCGGCCCCGCCACAGTTTGGCAAGCCGGACGATGTTCGCGTCGAACGCGAGATTGAGTTTCTGGGGATAGCCGGTCAGGATGGCCCGGGGCCCCACATCCTCCATGAAGGTGCGGTGGACTATCGGCTGGGACGAGGGAATCAACTCCATGGCAACGGTGCCTTCAGGCACGATGCCCTCAGGCAATGGCATGGTTTTTCCCAGGGACAGGTAGCTCCAGATGCTCTGGATCTGTGCAGTGCTGCTTCCGCCGAGGATGTCCGGGAAGGCAGTCTGACCGCCGGGCCAGAAGTTCGGCATCCGGGTGCCGGGATTGAAATCCGCCGGGGCGAGCAGGAATTTCTGGAACCACCCGGGCTGCAGCCGGGAGTAGGCTGTCGAGAGGTCGATGCCATTGATCCCGATGCCCTTCTGGCCGGCCACGCCGTGACAGGTCACGCAGGCCACGCCGGTCACACCCACAAATTTCCGTCCGAAATCAATTCTTTCCTCGGAGAATGGCGGTTCGACGCTGTTGTTTTCCATGGCGTCCACCTGGTGGATGGCGGTCAGGAAAGGCTCAATGTGCTCCTCCGCGAACATCGGCATCCGGGTGGTCATATAGTGGCGCACGTGCAGCTCTCCGCGGGTGATAATTCGCTTCAGGGCTGCCGGTTTGAATTTGGCTCCGGCGAAATTCAGGTGTGGCGGGATGGACCCCTCCTCGCCGAGGTCGATCTCGCTGTTGGTGGTGAAAAACTGCCGCCGGGATTCATCCGGGCCGCCGATCCCATCGCGCTGATGGCAGGCGTAACAGTTGAATGAAGCCATCGTCCGCTTCACGGTGGCGGCAGGGCTGAGTGGCTCCGCTCCGGCCTTCAGACTGCGCACTGCGGCGGCCATGTCACTTTTCTGATCCTGTGTGAGGCGGTATTGAGGTGCCCGTCGCGACAGGTTGTCACCCAGGCATCCCTGCGGGTTGTCGACATTCAGGTCCGCCAGATCGGGCGCCGGACTCATGGGCTGGATACCCGGCATTTCGTGGCAGTTGACACAGCGCATCGCTGCGAACATCCGCGATCCCATTCCGGCGTTGTTCGGGTCCGGCCGGTAATTTTCAGTCCACGTGGTCGGCCGCATTTCGATCCCGGTTGCCGTGGTCAGTCTTTCGATGGGGATCGGCCCGCGCTGGATCCCGGGGCCTGCCCACTGGACCTGCAGCACTTCCTCGCCGCCGCCCTCGAAATAGAGAACTTCGAGGTCATGCGACCCCCTGGAAAGCTGGACACGCCCGTTTCTTACCTGGTTGGGGTGAATGCCGTCGTTGTCGACGACAACATTGCCGTCGATGAGAAGGCGTGAGCCGTCATCCGAGGAGGTCCAGAACCGGTAGTTGCCTTCCTCGCTGATGTCCAGTGACGCCCTGAAACGGATGGCAAAGCCGTCATTCCGGCTCCGCGACGGGATGTTGACAGAGAATTCCCGGACGACCCCTTTCTGCACCGGCTCAAGTGAATCGTAATCGGGAATGGCCGAGAGACCGCTGACCTCGTAATACTCATAGCCTATGCCTTCCACCTGGGCGGGTTTGTCCGCATCGGCAGCTTCCATCTGACCACGCAGCAGGTAGACGGCCAGATCGCGCGCTTCCGCGTCTTCCAGCTTGAGGGAAGGCATGCGTCCGGACGGACGATGGGCTGTCGGATCAAGCAGGAACGCCACAAGCTGGTCGACCGTGGTCTTGGCCGCCAGATCGGGCAGGGGTACCGACCGCGCCCCCGACACGTCCACGCCTTCAGGGGCATGACAGGCCACACAGCCGACCGAATGGAACAGCGTTCTGCCCCTCTCCACCATGGTTTCAGTTCCTCCAATGGTGGCCGGCTCAATCGGACCGCCGCGGCTGCTGAGGAAATCCACCAGAAAGCGGATGGCCCCGGCCTTGGCCTGTGGGGCGGAGGAATGAAAGATATCCGGCATCTTCCCGCCATCCTTGACCCCGTGTGTGTCAAGAAGGTAGTTGGTCAGCCATTGCGGCGTGACCCTCGCGCCTATGCCGGTCAGATCCGGAGCTGTCGGGGTGCCGAGTCGTGCCGCCACCACCTCACCTGCCTTGTGACAATTGACACATCCCAGTTCGCCAAGCAGCAGTTCTCCACGGAACTCAGCCGTGGTCGAGTTGTCGGTCCGGAGCCTCTCATAGCCCGGGAGAACCGGTGATGCCGTCCCGTCCCACGCTTTTAAAGCTGCCAGTAACACCATGGCGGCAACCACCCGTGTCCAATAATTGGTTTGCAAGTTCATCATTTCTGGATGGTTGCATCATCGCACTCCCGGTCGCCTGCGGTCAAAACCAATTCCCCCGCGTCGGGAAATTTCACATTTCTCTAAAATTTTTTTTCCGCTCCCCGACTCCGATCATTTTCTGTAACTCCCTATTGATTAACGGCTTGAGTGTGGCATCGTATGGAGGCCCTGTGTGGCAGCCCCCGGCACCCGGAAAGTCTGTCAATTGAAAGAATTTTACTCCGATGATAAGAGTGTGTATGAAACCTCGTAAATACCATGAGGGCAGCAGGGTAAAAGCCTCCACGACTATGCAATTTGTGACTTCAGGATGGATTAACAACTTTATTCGATACTTCGTTCTCCTTGTCCTCGTTTTCGGCCGGACTGCCGATTCAGGACTGGCTCAGGAAGCCGGAAACGATGTCATCATCAAATGGGAAAAGGTCAGCGGACCCGGAGAAGCAATCTTCGAAGACGACACCGACCCCGACACACTGGTCCGCTTCACCCTTCCCGGGACTTATGTTCTGCGACTCAAAGCCACCAACAGTGGAAAGGAAGTCATTGACGAAGTTGAAGTGGTTGTCGATCCACCACCGACTCCTGTCGACCCCGGCAACGGCGGAACCGGAGGAAACACTGGCGGTGGAACCGGCGGGAACACCGGAGGCGGTACTGGTGGGAACACCGGTGGTGGAACCGGCGGAAACACCGGCGGCACGGGTGGGGAAACCGGCGGCGGAACTGGCGGCACTGGCGGCACGGGTGGGGAAACCGGCGGCGGAACCGGTGGAAACACCGGCGGCACGGGTGGGGAAACCGGCGGCGGAACTGGCGGAACTGGCGGCGGAACTGGCGGTAATACCGGTGGAGGCACAACCAATCCTCCCCCGGCACCCCAGAATATCACCTGGCCCATAGAGGTTCTTGGCGCGGACGGAACTGTTGAGGAGGTTTCCTTCAATATTCCGAATGCGGCTGATGCTTCAGCAGCACAGCGGGCATGGTTCAAGATTCACAATCTGACTTACGACAACAAAGTGAGTT
>JAUIAG010000218.1 GCA_030425355.1 Verrucomicrobiia bacterium | reverse complement strand
GTCTCCCGTATCCGCATTGGCAAGGCCGCGAAAACATCCTCCACTCCCGATCCCATGGGTATGGGCATGGGTGGAAGCTCATCCGGCAAGTTCGTAATGCGTCCATCCGACAAGTCGGTCTTCATCGTTGGAGAAAACCTCGCTTCTGTGGATGCGGAACCAAGCGCATGGCTGAACAAGTCCGACTTCTACAAGGTCTCCAAACCTGCAATGATCCAGGTCAGTTCCAGTGACCCCGAAGTGAACTGGACCATGACACGTTCATCGGAAACCGACTCGTGGAAGCTTTCCGACCTCACGGATGATGAGAAAATGTCGTCCAGCTCGGCCAATGTTCTCAACAATTACATGGGATTCCCGTCATTCACGGACATCGCCACCGACCAGTCGCTCATGGACAATTCCCGGACCATCGAAGTTAAAACCTTCGAAGGCTTTGAATACAAGTTCAGTGTCGGGGAGAAGACAGACGACGGCAAGTATCCCATGACCATCGCGGTCCAGGGAAACTTCCCCACGGAGAGGACTCCGGAGGAAGGCGAATCCGAAGAGGACAAGGCAAAGCGGGACGAGGAGTTCGCCTCCGAGCTTAAGGCCCGTCAGGAGAAGCTGGAGAAGGAGAAGGCACTTGAAGGCTCCATCTTCCTTGTCAACACCTGGACAGTCGACAATGCTCTGAAGAAGCGCAGTGAGTTTCTCGACACCGGGGATGATGAGGCCGCCGGTGGCCAGGATGACGGCAACGCGGTCAGCTTTGACGACATAGAACTGCCGGACGACGATGGAGGTCTTCCCGATTTCCTCAGAAGACCCGCAGACATGCCGGCGCCGGTCCTGCCCGGAAATGGCAACGAAGGCAGAACAGCCGGCGAGCTGATCCGTGAAAAAATGGATGAAGCGGTCGAGAATACCATCGGCAATCTGAACATTCCCGATATCGACCCGGGGGAAGCAGTAGACAAGGCTGCAGAAGAAGCCGGTGAGGCCGCTGCCGAAGCAGCGGAGGCCGTCGAGGAAGCCAACCCGTGGAAGGATGTTGAGAACAAGGACGACTCAGCAGACTCAGCAGGAAGTGATTCCGGGACCACCGGCGATGAATCATCCTCCGATGAGGAGTAACCAGCAGGCCGCCTTACACCCCCCTGATTGAATCATACGCCCGGCATTCAGCCGGGCTTTTCTGTTTCTGTCTGACAGTGAGTGCCGGGCACCACCCTGCCGCCACTGGATTTATTATTTGTACTGGCGGCCCCCGAACTGGACGTATCCATCCACATGACGTCCTGCGGGGTCGTGGTGGGTCCAGTGGATGACCCCTCCATTGCGGTTCCACTCATACTCTCCGAAGGCGGCAACAGTCTGCCCGACTTCAATATCATCAACGCGTGGTGCCAGGTCGATATTGTGAGAGACGAGAAGCGTGTGACCGTTATCGAGGCGAATGATGAACTTCTGGTGGCGGGAGCCCTCGTTGTCGTCGGGCAGCAGGCGGATGACTTCTCCCCGCACCCGCACCTGGAGATCGGAAATCCGGTTTTGAAATGCTTTAAGGATCTCATCGTCATCGGATGGGTGAATGGCAGGCTGAGTGGCTGCCGGAGTCTGCCGTGAACTTTCCTGCCCGCCGGTTGTTCTGCTTACCGGAAGAACCGGCTGTGAACCACCGGACTCCTGCCCTGCCCCGCTCCCGTTCCGGTCCACGGAATCCTGCGTCTGAGTCAGGTATCCAATAACCGCCAGAATCACAGCGATGATTCCGGTAATCGCCTTCTTTGTGTCTTTCATTCGTGTGAAGTTTGAAGTGGGAGCAACCTTCGGATGCCCGCCTTCAGGAGGTCACCAGTCGCCCCGGATTTCAAAAAAAGTGGATGAAATTATTCACCCGGTGCACCGGCTCTGCAAACAGAATCGATATATGCCGACAGGTTCAGCGGGTATTGGTAACCCCGCGGCCGGAACATCAGCTCGGTTTATTCACTGAGAGAATCCAGCTGCCGCCGCTCCTTTTTGGTCGGGCGTCCGGCTCCCCGATCCCGCATGGGCACGGGGATGAAGTTTGGAAGTTTTTTCTCACGGGGATCAGGAGGCGGAGTATGGTCGATGATGAATGGAGCAAGCGCGCCGGCACCGACGCGCTTGTCCAGAAAACCGGTTACCTCAATTTTCCTTTCCCTTTCGCCAACGCGTGCCTCGATCATGTCCCCAAGCTTCGGGGTATATGAAGGTTTCACAGTATGCCCGCCGACCCGGACGTGCCCGGCACGGCATGCCTCGGTCGCAAGGGAGCGGGTTCGGTATACACGGACTGCCCAAAGCCACTTGTCGATCCTCGGTGCCGGTGACTGATCAGCAGAGTCGGGCGGCGTTGATACCTTCTGGCTCATGGGAGGCTGCCGTGCTAGAGGGAGCGTTCAATCAGTTCAAGCGCGATGAGGCAGTAGCTTGTGACCAGAACCGGATCTTTTTCCCACCACCGGGCCGTTTCGTTGGTCCATGAGCCATCCTGCTTCTGGAGATCCATGAGTTTGAGGGCGAGGTCCTTGCGCCAGTTCACCAGTCCACGGTCGCTGACTTCCAGAGTCTGAAGACCCGCAGCTGTCAGGGCCTTTGACATGGTGTGAAAATAGTAGAACAGCCCCTGGTGATTCATGCCGGGATTTTCCTCGAGGGTGTAATTATCAGACAGCCATTTGAGAACCGCGACGACCCGTTCATCATCAGGCTCAAGCTTTGCATAGGCAAAGCTGAGAAGCCCCGCATAGCTGATGCTGCCGTAGGAGCGCAATGCCACCCGTCCATCCGGAAGCTCCACCATGTCGGACTTGGTGTTCCCCGGGAAGTAGACAAAACCGCCCTTGTTGGCCTTGTCTTCGGAGACCCAGTTGCCTTCATTGGCGACCTTGAGATTCTGACAGTTGGAAATGAACTGAATGGCAGCCTCCCAGTTGAGGTCATTCACTCCGGGGATGGACTCCTCTCCACGGTAGGCTTCGCTGTAACGGATGGCTTCAAGTGCCATGACTGTGTTGGACATATCGGAATGCGGATAGCTGTTGCCGTAGCCGATACCGCCATCAAGGGGAGTGTCCTGAACACCTTTTTCACCAAAATCAAACTGACCGCCGATCACGAATTTCCTCGCATCGCGGATAATGCCGGCGTAATCCGGATTCCCGGCGGCGGTGAGTGCCATGATGGAAAGTGATGTATTGTAGTTGGCGAGGCCGACACCTTCTGTATAAACACCGCCATCGGGTTTGACCTTGCCGAGGATGTAATCGAATCCGCGGTCAACCGCGCCCTCGAACTGATCCCGATCAGCGGTTTTGAGAGGGTCGTTCAGGAGGGCGAACAGAGCAAAAGAGGTCAAAGCCGGGTGATCCATGTCGGACCAGTGTCCCTCCTTCTCCTGGTTGCGGAGCAGCCACAGGGCGCCCTTCCGGATAGCGTTGGACACTTCAAGCTTGAGCGACTGATCGGAGTTGGTTTCGAGCGGGATGAGCTCCACCGGCTCAGCAGGTTGATCCTGCTGTGCAGCCACCGGCAGCGCCGCGGTTATCAGAGTGACCAGAAAGAAAATTCCGCTCATGAGAAATGCTGCCGGAGACAGGCGGCGGCGTGGTCGCCTGAAGGTGCAGGCTGATGTTTTGGGGGATTGGGAAATATCAGAGGAATCCATTTATTTGTGAGTCAGTTCGTTGGTTTTGGTATCACTACCTCAAGCGTGAATGACTGTCCAGGCTCCCATGGATCCGGGACAGCCGCTTTCCAGATATCATCCTGAGTTCTCTCAGGACGCGGATTGCCTATCACTGTATCCGAATCTTCCCGAACTGCAATCAAAGACCCGTCCCGGGAAGCCACATACACCCCGTCCTCGAATCGGGAACCCACATAGCCCCATGGTCCGGGTTTCATTGGTTTCTGCAGGATATCGTTGAGCACCCACTGATCTGCCGGAACACGATGTTTCACCTTCCTGTCATCCTCCCAGACGATAAACAGCTCGATTCTGATATTGTTGAGCGTCTCCACAGGCAATCCCCGCTCCTTCGGCAGAAAAAGAAGCAGTGCCGCATTGAACTTCTCACCGGTTATCCCGGTTCTGAAAATGCTTTCATGCGTTTTCCCGTTCTCATGCACCAGAACATATTCGATGAAGCCTTCAGTCATGTTGATTTCAACAGGGACATGGATTGTCCTTCTGGTGGGACTGACCTTCATTCCCAGAAAGTCGATGAGCTTCTCATCGGATTCAGTATGCTGAGCGGATGAAGGAGGCAGCGAGTCATCGGACGGGGCAGCCGATGATTCCTGAGCACCAGGGCCGGGGGACATCAGGAAAACCGTGAGTATCAGTATGCCGCAGGCCAATAGCGTCCGTTTGAAACTTGAGTCCGGTGTCATAAAAAGGGTTGTTCTGAAAAATTCATGCCATGGCATGCGGCCTTCAGTCGAGGCCTCGAAAGAATTGACGGGCTGTGGCACAGGTGGCTTCACTCAATTCATCCAGGGTGACTCCCTTCACCTCGGCGATTGTCTGAGCCACATGCCAGACATGAAATGGTTGACAGGTCTTACCACGATAGGGCACTGGAGCCAGGTAGGGACAATCCGTCTCAAGCATAAGCTGATCCAGTGGAGTGGCTTTCACCGTGTCCCTGACCTCCCCGGCATTTTTGAAGGTCACAATGCCGGTGAATGAAACAATGGAACCGATCTGCTGAAGTTTCTGCTGCTGAGCCGGGGTGCCGACAAAACAATGAAACACCCCCCGCACCTGATCGGCAAACGGGAGGAGCATTTCGACGGTCTCATCGAAAGCTGAACGCTGGTGAATGACGAGGTTGAGACCGGTTTCAGCCGCGACTTCGAGATGCTGCTGGAAGAGTGCGCGCTGGCGCCTCACATACTCGGCATCCGTGGCCTCCGTCGCGCCCTCCTCAGACTGGCTTGGCATCCGGTAGAAATCCAGACCGGTTTCACCAAGGGCGACCACCCCGGGCTTCTGCGATAATTCCCGCAATTCATTCCTGATGTCCCCGGGCGCATTGAGGGCATCGCAGGGATGCCATCCCGGAACAGCCAGGATCTGTTCATGCTCTTGTGCCATGCCGATAATCTGGTGGCTGGATTCCAGATCCGTGGCGATGGCGATGACTCTGGAGATACCATGTTCCTGACACTGGACGAGGACTTCATCAATCCTGTCGGCAAACTGAGGGTAGTTGATGTGGGCGTGAGTATCAAAAAACCGGGGCTTTGCTGGCATGTGGGAATAAATTGTATTGGCTGATTTCAGTGTTCACCGGGTGTTTCGGTCCATTCGGGATATGGCTCACCTGGCCGGAAGGCCATCGATGTCTGGAGTGAGAAGTGACACACACAGCCCGAACTCGCCTCAGGGACAAGCAGCAGACCGCATGCGGGGATCATGTTGATCCAGCAGCCCGGCCTTGTCGGGGCCAGTTTGATAATTCCTGCCCCTGATTCCTGCAGATTCCGGGAGAGGTCCATGGCCGTGGGATTACCGGCCCGGAAGAACAGCGTGTTGCCGGCGGCAGTGAGTGTCCCGCAGCTGTGTCCCGGGCGATTGAGAGACCACGGGTTCCGGGATGCGTCATAGACCTTATTCCCATCCTGCATGTCATAGATGACGGGCTCGGCTATGATCCTGCTGTTCATGACCACGGGATGGTGCACCTGTTCGCCGTGAGTGAAGGCTCCCGGGCGGCCTTTGAAATGCTCGGACTGCCAGAGGACCTCTCCAGAGGCGGCATCAAGACAGGCCACTTTATAGAGAGTATCCCGATTGCGCTCCAGTGCTCCGGTGATGATCAGCCGGTTATCATCCACGCAGGTGAAAACTGAGCTGGTGATTTCACCAATGGCAGAAGGCACCGGGACCGACCATTGCGGCTCGCCTGAAACGACATCCAGTGCAGTCACCACTGACTGATTTTCAAGAAAGTCTTGAAGCAGTCCCCGACCGGAAGGAGTGACTGAAGCGGATTCAAGAAAATAGATGCGCCTGCTGTCGGCACAGATGGATGGATTGGGTATGGAACCTCTGGACGGGTGAATCCATTCAGTGGGAACCGGACGCCCTGCATCACCGGGGAGATTCATGCGAAAAAGAGATTCACTGAAGACGATTGGCTGCCGGTTGTTATAGTCGTCATTGATGAGCTGACGACTGGGATCCATCCGCGATGCGGATTCCTTCTGGAGGCTGCCGAGCACACCGCCGGAAGTGGATGAAAGGTATCCCCAGCTGAAATTTGTCTGACCGGATGCCGGGACAGGAGCCTCCAGAGTTGAAAGTGTTCTCCCGGTGAGTGGATCCACCAGTTCACAAGCCGCACCGCGGGCAAGCGCAAACACGCCTCCATCGAGAAAATAGTAGCCGGCATCATAGGGCATTGTGTAACGCTGGGAACCCGGAAAAGCTCTCTGCCACAACAACTGTCCATTGAAGGCATCGACGGCCATGAACAGGTTTTCACCGGGAATCACCAGTATGCCCTCCGCACAAAGCGGGGCCGGTCCCCTGAGGTGCCGATCCACCATGGTCGCCGGGCCCGGGCCGCCAAACCACTGCAGTTTGACGGGGAGACTGAAAGCGTCATCGCCGCTGTAGCTCGTCGAGGAGGAGTTGGCAAACTGATGCGTCCACTCCCCTTCCGGCTTTCGGAGTTCAGCTTCATCAAGGTCGATCCCGGAGGTCCTGAATCTCCATGGATGCACCGAACTGACGATCCTTGCTCGATAATCCGGATCCTGGATTTTGAAGCCGGGGAGGATGACCAGCCTGTTGATGGACCCCTCTGGCCATGGAAAGTCACGGCTTTGTTCAGGGAGCTGTTGAAACGCAACCCCGTCGATCACTCCCTGGCGGGTGAATTCATTCCGGACCGCAGTAAGAACCGGCCTGCTCTGCGCAGCAATAATCCACTGCATGGAATCATCGCGGATACTCCCGATTAGCGCATCCATCTCCTGAGCATCCCCTGCGCCCACGAGCGCAAGGCCGAAACCATTGCCAGATTTTCCTGCATCAAACCGGCGGGAAACGGAGACATGGGGACGGACCTTCTGCACGGGGGCAGCCTCTTCCCCGATTGCCGGATGGAAGCCATGAATCGTCCCTTCACCGGTGACAGCAACAAGGTGGCTTCGGGTCACAGCAACCGACATGACAAAGCCCTGCGCGTCCGGATTGAACTCCTGAATCACTTCCCCGGTTTGGATATCCAGGATGTGGAGACCGGTCGAAGTCCCGGCAAAAACCAGATTCCGCGACGAGGCCAGACAGAAGACTGTGGAGAGTCCGGTTTCCCACAGCCTGCAGTCGGCGATGCCGGCCCGGGTAGCGTCCAGTTCGAGTCCGGCCCTGTTGAGATCCGCGCGTTTCTCTGCGGATTCAGGAAGTTTTTTAAGGGATTCTATCTGTCTCCCCAGCGCGGCAGCCGTTGTCAGCAAATGCTGGTACCGGGGCCTGTCGATGCAGGTGATGACATCCTCATGGGCAAGGATGGTGAATGTCGGAGTCAATGAAAGATGCTGACCTTTGAACCGGGCGAGCCTTCCGCCGGCCGGGGCTGTTTCGGCCCAGTTTATCTCCCCGCTGTTGCCGGGACCGGTCATGATGGTGTTGCGGGAGTCGTCGATCACCGCGAAGGTTCCGGGCAGTCCTCCGATGTCATGGAACTCTCCACTGCCGTTGGCGGCCAGTGAGAGCGGAGTACTCCTGCCGGTGGGGATGAAGACCCTCTCCCCCCCGGCCAGCATATACCCATGGGGCGTCGAATCCATTTTCCGCCGGAACAGTTCACGGCCGTCATGTGGATCCAGTCCGACCATCCATATTCCCTGCGATGGAAAAAGTCCTGCCGTCGTGTAAAGCCGGTTATTGGCGAGCATCACTCCGGTCCTGAGGGGCCACCTTGATATCATCCGGCCATTTCCCGGAATCATTTCACCGTTAGGGCCGATTCTCTTCTGCCAGATCAGCTCCCCGGACAAGGCATCCACACAGCGAAGTCTCCCGTCATCGGACGAAAACCAGACCCTGCCGCCGCCGTCACAAACCGGAGCATACCGCACTGGCGCTTCACAGTGGAATTCCCACTTGAGGCTGCCGGTCCGGGCATCGACGGCGCGGACCAGATTCTCCGATGAGGACCCCCAGAAAATGGTGTCGTGTGCGATGACCGGATGAAAGGCCTGGTCCTCGGTGATCCGGGCCGTGATGTTGGTGAGCTGCTGCCAGAAACTGCGGGGTGCGGGATCCGGCCATGCGGGAGATGGCGGCAATGGCGATTCAAAAACCCAGGACCTGCTCCATTGTTCCGGCAGATCTTCCGGGACATGAGAGGACCGCTGTTCACCGGCACGGTACTGGAACCACCCCTGCTCCTCTGCGGCGAGCGGACTTGAAAGCCACAGACTCCAGGCGATAAGCACAAGGAATAGTCTGTTGCGGAACAGGCGGAATATAAACGGGCTTTCGTCGTTCACTTGAACAGCAGGGTGTGAGGATGACTGACTGGTGCTCAGGCGGAGGCGGCGGAAGTTCCTGAGCGTCGCGGCTGGATATCCATCCGGCCTTCGTTGTAGAGCACCACTGAGTCGGGCGGGACACTTTGCATGAGAAAGACATTCCCGCCGATGACGCTCCGGGCGCCGATCAGGGTGTCTCCCCCGACGATGGTGGCACCGGCGTAGATGGTCACATGATCCTCAATGGTCGGATGCCGTTTTCTGCCGCGCAGCTTCTGCCCCGCGGCCAGGGATTTGGCCACCAGTCCGACATTGTGGTAAAGCTTCACGTGATTGCCGATGGTGCAGGTTTCTCCCAACACCGTGCCCGTGCCGTGATCAATGAAGAAATGGGTCCCGATGCTGGCTCCCGGATGAAGATCCATTCCGGTCTTCCCGTGTATCCACTCGGTCATGATTCGCGGAATCAGTGGGATGTGATAACGGTAAAGGACGTGAGCCAGCCTCTGT
>JAUIAG010000217.1 GCA_030425355.1 Verrucomicrobiia bacterium | reverse complement strand
GCTGGCGGCCGCCGATTCCTCCCGTTAGCCGCGCCCTGCGTCCAGGGGATGTCAGTCGCAGACTTCCCGTTATCCCCCTGAACCGGAGCGGCAATAAGGGGGTCTGTCCCGGATAAAGGCACTTTTGGCTGCCATTCTTCGCTTCTCTCAGGGGATCTGGAAATTTGTCCGATTTATCTGATGTCCAAAGGAGGACGCTCACTCATGAACAGACATTTTTCAGCCTTACTGGCATTCATCATGGCGGGGATGTTTTCCGTCGCCGGCCTGAGCCGGGCAGATGACGCATCCGCAATCCACTTCCCGAATCAGGGGACAGAAAGTTACATCCGGGCCCGGCTGGTGGAGAAATATGGTCAGGCGGAGCTGATGGACGAGTCAGTGCCCATCTCGATCAGGCACGTTGCGGGAATCGAGACCTTTAAGCTGGTTGTAGACTCCGGAGTCGATTCTCTGGTGGGTCTGCAGGCTTTTCCCGACCTCACGGGCCTCACGGTTTTCATGAGTTCGGATACGGATCTGATCATTCCAGATGATGAAGGCTTCCGGAAACTGACTGGCCTTGTGGTGGTCGGCAATGATTTGATTCCGTCTGGAAGGCTGGAAATAAAATCCGACCTCCCGGCCCTGAACTACCTCATGATCGATTATGCATTCCGGGAGATTCATCTCGACGCGAAGGCCCTGCCCTCGCTGACCCAACTCAATATCGGGGATACGCCCTTATGGCGGGGAAGTCGACACCCAACCACCATCCGAAGCCTCCATACTCTGGTCGTCGAGAATGAATTTGCATCTCTGATGAATCTACAAATCCATGACTCAGGGCAGGTGAACAGCTACCAGTCGCTTCTCGATGCCTCACGCGGGGTCAGTTCCCTCAGTTTGACAGATTTGAAGGCTTCACCGGACGACTCAGCCAATCCCGGGATTGTCCACCATCTGGACTTCACCCCGTTTGAAAACCTCCGGAGTCTTTCAGTCTCCAGCAGAAGCATCTCCCTCGTGGAGTTTTCGGCTGTCATGAACACACTGACTTCCCTTCACCTCCGATATCAGTCAGGTGAGAGCCTTTTTGACGACAATCTCCCGGTGAATCTCCGCAGCCTCACGCTGATGGACTGTCACTACGACGCGGTGGAGATCGACTCATCAGTCAGGCTGGAGAACCTTGGATTGTATGGAGGTTCAGTCGGGACACTCCGTTTGAAGGCTCCATACAGTTTTGGCATGGACGGGGTGGCAGTCTCCAAAGCCATGATTGATCCGGCTCTGGAAATCGCAGAAAACGCACTCAAAATTCAGTCCTATGGCGGTCATTTCGTGCTGCAGGAGTCGGAGGATATGGTCACCTGGAAGGTAATTCATGAGTCTCCGGACAACTCGGATAACTTAAGATCCTATCAATACCGCAGAGGACTCCGCAGGGATGCGGCGAATTTGTTTTACCGAATCCGGAATCTCGCAGACTGAGCGGATCCAGTCCGTTCGCCAGCCGCGGAAGTCCTGTGTTCTTCCAAGTCTTCCTCCACGGCGACTTATTGCTGCATCAATAACTGGTTATTAACCGCGAAAAACGCCAAAAGCATGAGATTGTGCGAAACGGTCACGAGTGGGATGAGCGCATCACTTCTTTACAGCCTCAGGCGGGATGATATTTGATACACACCGTTGAAGAATGGCGATTGCCTGGACTTGGCTATTGTTGTGTCGCGTCGCGACAGCATGAAAAACCGGCATCCCAACCCGCATTATTCCAACCAGGAAATTTCCTCTGAGTTCATTCAAAAAAAATCCGTCCACCGGTAGCCGGCATGACCATTCACCGGCACACAACATATTTTTCAATGAATTGGGGATTATGGGCCCATGCCGGCGGGGACGCCGGCGTTCCCGGGAAGTGGCTGCTGGAGAAATCCCCATTACGGAGAGATCAGAATCACGATGGGACGACCCGGGACGCAACAACATCAGTTTCTCAGACCACTGTTTTTGTTTACCAAATATGGCGAAACAGAATGATATCAATCCACTATGCACCGCAGATTTCAACATCTCGAAAGTTTCAAAATGTATCGATTTAATTTGCGTTATATGTATAATTCATTCGCATGATAAAAACCCCAGGCTTTCGGGAGATCGGGATCCGGCATGGTGTCTGGAACTCAGTATTTCATGAAATTATGGTGCCCGTGGCATCCCACCATTAAGATCTGATTATAGTGAATTTCATGCTGCTCATGCGCCAGATTTCCATTGATTTCTTCGCCAGCACATTCAAGCCGACAGGACGTCCAGTCTGAATATATAAATAGGAACCAACCATATCCTGCACGGCGATATTTATTGTTTTCAGCATCAACCCAGGGTATATCCACCATCACTGAAATAGTATATGAATGCCCAAGAAATAACCGGGATCACCTCAGGCATCCGGGCCGGGACGCCTGCTATCTGTGGGCTTCAGCCTCCGGGTGGATCCCGATGAAGTCTGTCGTCGGGATAGCCTCCGGGCATAACCGAAGCAGGACAAAGATGCAGTCACCAACCCGCCAACCAGGTACATTGATTCAGCGTGTGATGAATCAATTCGAGCCTGCATAAAAACCCAGCCAAGAAGTGCAAAAAGTATCACACCGGAAAGGAAAAAGAATACGGCCCCGAACCGTCGACTCCATGCAGCGCCTGACATCCAGTCAACCACCTTTGGTGCTGATAAAATGAGGTAGGCAAGTCCGGTCATGCAGGTGATCATAACGACAAGAAAACCCGTATAAAAAGCCACCAGGAGAGAAGCGGGGGACGAATCAACAGGTGGCAGCCCTCTGGCCAGAAGCAGCATACCTCCGAAGAATCCGACTAGACAGATCAAGGAGCCGACTACGAGCGCTTTTGGACCGGGATGCATGGGCTTTTTATTCTATCGTCAGTTTAACCTGCAGACTTGTGGATTTCATCCGGAATTATCCCTCAATTGAGATCCTGACCGGGCGGAAGTGACGCCTCGGAGGCGTCATAAACGGCATAATCGCTTAATTTGGACCTCACGCAGGATCCCGATCCGCCATCGTCAGATTCAGGAAACTCTGCCCGGCTGGCCGAAAATCGATTTTTGAAATGGAAAAATATCCACTGTTGATTTGTACGGATCATTATTGCTTTCCGGGATCGTGTGAGGGTGTTTGTAGAATGGTTTCGCTTCCTGAGCAACTCCACAGTGGTTCGCAGATGGCAAGGAGCAGTTACCAGGTCGTGGTTATAGCCCTTACTAAATTCCCCTCAAATTTCTCCCACCCCGGAAAAACTGCAGATCCACAGATAGGAACCGGCGCTACAGGGTTTCCTCAATGCGACCAGAGACTTCATGTGTTGTTTTCAGCAGCAAAGGCTGCGATTATTTCCCATGATTTTCTCCTGTCCATTAATTCCTATGCTTATTACAATCCGGAGAATTCTGAGTTGGCTCGGAATTTCAGAATCTCACTTTTTGTGAGGTCTGGTATTAATGCAGGGGGAATAGGAAACCATTTTGAACATTCAATGGCAGAGCCAGTGTGAAGCGAGGTCAAAGAACCGTCTGACCGGCCCTGCTCAACAGGGGGTTCGCCCAGGATATTTCTGACGCATAAAAACAATGCCTAAAATCACTATATTCGATGAGAAGCTTGGCAGGGAGAAGACTGTGGCCATGACTTTGGAATGCCTCACCGAAAAGATGACCGTGCGTGAAATTATACTTGCCCGAATCTTTCAGGAAGTGAGCGACTACAACCGGAACCTTGAGGCGAGGGGTGAAAAAGGAGCTCTGAACCTACTCGTTACGCCGACTAACGTGGAACGGGAGCTGAATTCCAGTATTACGAATGGTGCCCGGAAGAAGCCGAAGCAACACCTCAAGGTGAACTGGGAAGAGCAGTACCAACTGGCGTGTGATGCTTTTGAGCGAAACGGTTTTTTCGTTATTATCGGCGACACTCAAGCCGAAGGAATCGACGATTCCTTTGCCGTGGAGATCGACACCGAAATCTCTTTCGTGAAACTGACACCTCTGATAGGCGGATAGCAAATGAGCAAGCTGGATTCTCTGGTCGACATGTATCTCCGGGAAAGTCCCGACTCCCAGTACTACCTGCACGATTTCATCACAAGTCTGGAGAGTTACAAGGCATTGCTTATGCTCCCTGCGGATGAACAGGCAGAATTGGCGATTGTGCTCTGCTCACGCCTCAGCCCCGGTAAACCCATTGCCGGATTAACTTCAGCCTCAAGCGAACCAACGCAAGACGGAGACGCACGGCTGCGCGCGCTGCTCTCGGCGCTGCTCAGGCGGAAGCAGCATTTCAGCGAAGAGCAGCTGCTGGCACTGATTAGGGGCCTTGAATACCTGCCACTCAGATGGCAGGACAACCCGCACAGTCATCTGGGAGCTGCAATCAGGCGTTTCGTGGATTCAGAAGGAGTTCTCTCAGACGCCCTGCTGAACAGTTGCAGGAATCTGATCCGGAGTTGGCTTGAGAGGGGGACCGATACTGCAAAACTGGCACGCAGGCTGACAGAGATCACAGGCGAGAAAGATGCGGTCCCACCGGTTCCATTGGTCCGGAATGGTGAGATATTCGCCGAGGCGATCCTCGATGACATGCAGGACATGAAGGCTCCCTGCAGGGACCTCTGGGCGAGGCTTTTATCCCATGCATCAGACAGTGAAACCGGAAGCCCCACAGCGAAATGGGTTGCCCAGACGAAGCGATGGATCGAAGCAATCGGGGAGGCCGAGGTGGCAAAGCGCCTCTGCAAATGGCTGAGCCTGATCAGCAGGCCTGCGGAAGAAAACACGGATCGAACAATTACCTATTCGAATGGCTATACATTCACCCATGACCCGAGGGCCTTCATCGAAGTCCATCTCGCGATTTTAAAAGGCATGGCGTGGATAGCCGGCCTCATCAGCTGCGACGAACTGTCGCGTGTGGTTGGGAAGGTCGGAATCAGTGCCTATGCAAAGATCCCCGGCACTGGACCCAGAGCTACCAGGGTGGGAAATGCCTGCGTTTGGGCATTGGGAAACATCGGTTCCGATTGTGCACTGGCCCAGTTGGCACTGATGAAGGTCAAGGTAAAGTTCGGAACAGCCCAGAATAGCATTGAAAAGGCTTTGGTGAAACTGGCCGGGAAGCTGGGCGTCTCTCCCGACGAGCTTGGGGAAATGAGCGTGCCGGATTATGGCCTTACAGAAGTCGGGCGACACGAAGAGAAGCTGGGGGACTACACTGCGGTCCTTGAGGTGGATGGCCGCAAGCCATCCATCACCTTCAAAAACCATGAAGGAAAAGCTATGAAATCCGTTCCAGTTGCGGTGAAACGGGACTTCGAACAGGACCTCAAAGAGCTTCGTGGCAATGCGAAGGACCTCGAGAAGATGCTCAGCGCGCAACGGGAAAGGCTCGACAATATTTTCCTGGCTCAAAAGACGTGGCCCCTTGCTCTTTGGCGTGAGCGCTACCTTGATCATCCTGTCGTCGGCATGTTGGCCCGCCGGCTGATCTGGTGGTTCATGGTAGAAGGTAAAGAAACTGCAGCGATCTGGCTCGATGGCAACCTGTTGATGCCGGATGGCACCCCTCTGGAGCTGTATGGCGACACAACTGTCAGGATCTGGCATCCGATCGAATGTTCTACCGAGGAAGTCCTTGCCTGGCGCCGGTTCCTTTTTGAACACATGGTTCAGCAACCCTTCAAACAGGCCCACCGTGAGATATACCTGCTGACCGATGCTGAGCGGACTACCCGAATCTACTCCAACCGCTTTGCCTCCCATGTAATCAAGCAGCACCAGTTCAGCTCTCTGTGTGCAGCGCGTGGGTGGAAGAACCGTCTCCGCCTGTTTGTGGACGACGATTACCCGCCTGCCTTCAGGGAGTTGCCCCTTTGGGATATGCGCGCGGAGTTCTGGATTGATGGTATCGGTGACGCTTTCACAGATGAATTCGTCCTCGAATCCGGTGCATTCCGCTATCTCTCGACCGACCAGGTGCGTTTCTACCCGATCAACGCTGATCAAGTCTCTGCCCATGCCTATGGCGGTGGATATACCGGAAGTGGGGCCGATCCAATTCCAATGGAAGACATCCCTCTCATCGTCCTTTCGGAGATCCTTCGCGACGTGGACCTGTTCGTGGGAGTGACAAGCGTCGGAAATGATCCAACCTGGGGCGATGGCGGCCCCGGAGGCCGTTTTCGGGACTACTGGAAAACCCTGTCATTTGGCGAGCTTGGGGAGACTGCTGAAACCAGAAGGGAAATTATCGCTGGTTTGCTGCCACGACTCAAAATTGGAAGAGTTTCGAGGCTTGACGGACGTTTTCTACGGGTATCCGGAAAGCTGAGAACTTATAAGATCCATCTCGGCAGCGGCAATATTCTCATGGAGCCCAACGACCAGTATCTGTGCATCGTCAAAGCACCCAACTGGTCGACCAAAAATGACAAACTGTTTCTGCCCTTCGAGGGGGATGACAAGTTGTCTGTCATTATTTCCAAAGCCTTCCTCCTTGCCGCAGATGACGAGATCACGGACCCCACAATAAACTCCCAGATCAGGCACAGTTAGCAATTGATACAGCAGAGGCCTTCTTCAGGCCCCATGCTTTCTGACGACTTCCACAAGCAGCTGCAACGGCCACTAAGACACGGCCCTCCGGACCAAGGGAAGATACTGACTTGCGTGCCATGAGACCTGCATCATCCATGGCGCATGACGTGATGTGAGCTATCGGAAATAGGTGTGAACCAATGTCTGAGTTTGAAGTAATAACATGAGTGACAAACGAATCTTTGTAGATCCTGCCTCCAATTGCCGCGCAGATTCCTGCTTTGATTTCAGAACAGGAGTAGACCTGGATTTCCAGGGACCATGTTAAAGCATCGCACAGCTACAGGAAGTTCTGCGGGATGAATTGAACGGCATCCGGAAAATGCCTGCCGGGTGACACACCGTTGAAGAGTGGCTCAGGGGGGATGAAAAAAACACGGTGCCGGAGAGAAGTAGATCCGGCACCGTGAGTGGAAGAGTGGATGTGTATATGACCGGTGGGGGCAGCCTGAATTATTTGAGGGCCAGGAGTTCGAGGAGCGCCTGTTCCTTGCGTTCTCCCTGGTGGAAGTCGAGGGCCCGGAAGAAGCGGTCCTTTTCCTTCCGGGGAACGTCGTCGGACTTGAGGATACGGACGATATGCTCAATAGTCAGAGGAGACCGTGAGCGCCAGATGATGTCATGTCCTCCAGGCGTGTTCAGCTTCTTCGGATATTTTTCAGTCCAGGCGGAGAAGCATTCGTCCTCGTTTCCGGCGGCACCGATACCGAGTGCTTCGAGGTACCAGCGGTCCAGGCCGGTATGCTGACTGGCGAGGTCGGCCCAGATGGCGGCGTATTCGGAGCCGCTTTTGAGGTGGAGAGCCAGTGCCGCCTCGCGCCGGACCTGACTTGAGGGATCAAAGGCCACTTTTGGGAGAAGCTTCAGGAGATCCATGTCATGCTGCCGGGCGATGCGGATTGCGAGGATCCGGATGTCCTTGTCGGGAGCGGCTATGGCTTCGTTGACATAATCGGCGCCGTTAGCGAGCCGGGCAAGGAGATGAAGAGCGCGGGCACGGAAGACCGGATTGGCGGCATTGCGGAACATGCGGGCGAGCGGCCTTTCGGCCTGAGCGCCCTTCTTTTCGAGCGCGGTCCATGCCAGATACCGGGTCGCGAGGTTCGGGGAACGGAAAGCTCTCATCGTGCTGCGATTGGTGGAAAGATCCACCTCGGGGACCTGATAGCCGGTGTGGCCTTTCGGAGTGATCCGGTAAATCCGTCCGGTCATGGTTTCCAGCTTCTGATCCGCCATGTAATGCCCTCCGACACCGGCGTCATTCCAGTCTGAAACCAGCAGGGACCCATCCGGTGCCACACACACGTCCGATGGGCGGAACCACTTGTCCTCGCCGCCCTGGATCAGGTTGACAATTTCGGCATGGTAGCCGGCGCCGTCATCGCGTCGAACATAGGAACGGACCACACCGGGACCGGCATCACAGTGAATGATCTGATTGTGCAGGGCTTCGGGCAGCAGCCGTCCTTCGTAGAGGGCGATGCCGGTGGGGGATCCGGCACCGGTCTGCAGCAGATTGGGCACAACACCGGGGTCATTGAGGTGCCAGTGGCGTTCCGGGATTTCGTCCTCGATGTTGGTGCGTTTATCATTCCATCCGGCACCGGTCATTTCATCGCGGTAACCGTAGTTGCCGTATTGCATGACGTAGTTGATGCGGACGCCGCGGTTTCCATCGTCGTCGTTATCCGACTGCCAGAGTGTGCCGAATGAATCCACAGCCACTTCGTAGTTGTTGCGGAAGTTGTGTCCCAGGACCTCGAAGTTGGATCCATCCGGGTCACAGCGGAATACCATTCCCTGCTGGTATGGCTGGCGGTTACCAACGACCTTGCGCCCGAAAATATCGGTGATGATTTCACCGTCGGGACCACCGACCTGATGACCGTTGTTGCCCTGATTGAAATAGAGTTTCCCGTCCGGGCCGAAGGTGAACGCATGTACCCCGTGATCGTGGTCGACCCCCTGGATGTTACTGAAGAGCACCTCCTTCTTGTCGGCCTTGTCGTCGCCGTCGGTGTCGGTGAGGATCAGAACATTGGGGGAACAGGAGACGATGACACGGTTTCCGAGCACGCAGATACCGAGGGCGGTGTTGACGTCGTGGCCCTGATAAAAGACCTTCTGGGTATCCGCACGGCCATCATGATCGGTATCCTCGAGGATGACTATCCGATCTCCATCCGGACGCTGCTTTCCCCACTTCTGCCACAGCCGGTAATTCGCGCCCTCGGTGGACCACACCCGCCCGCGGTGATCGACGTCTATGTTGGCGGGATTGACAACCATGGGCTCACTGGCAAAAAGGGTCACTTCGAGATCCTCGTGCACCACCAGCTGTCCGGTCTGTTTCAGGGCGGCTTCGGGGCCGACCCCGGCGGGATTGGCCGCCATGGCCACACAGGGTATCAATGCCAGTGCGGCCATGCTGCAGCCGGCAAGTGATCCATGCATCCGCGTCGATGAGTTGAGGAAGCGGTTATTGTTTCTTCTTTTTTGCATATTCGAAAACC
>JAUIAG010000216.1 GCA_030425355.1 Verrucomicrobiia bacterium | reverse complement strand
CAGTGGTCATTCGTTTTTAAAGGCAGGCGCTATGCACATGCGTGCCTGGCACCTGCTTGAACGGCAAAGTCAAAGTCAGGTCAGCCGGCGTTGAAGTAATCCGGCTCATTGCCGGGTTTCCATTTGATATTGCAGCCGATGGAGGGTTTCTGGTCGGTGGGAACCGGGATGCCCTTGAGGAGCGCGTCCACTGCCTTGCGGAGGTCTCTTCCGGTAGGGGGGATGTCGTTGCCGGGGCGGGCGTCATCGTACTGACCGCGGTAGACCAGCTTCTGAGCGCCGTCAAAAAGGTAGAAATCAGGAGTGCAGGCGGCCCGGTAGGCCCTGGCCACGGACTGGTCGGCATCCAGCAGGTACGGGAAGCTGTAGTCGAAGTTCCGGACTTCCTCCAGCATCTTCTCCGGGGCGTCATCGGGATATTTCTCGAAGTCGTTGGAGTTGATCGCCACGAATCCAACTTTGCGCGACTTGCATTCGCGGGCGAACTCCGCAATGGATTCCCGCAGAAGCTGGACAAACGGGCAGTGATTGCACATGAACACCACCACCAGTCCGGCGCGGTCCGAATAGTCAGACAGCCGCACCGTCCTGCCGTCCGCGGTCTGAAGTTCAAAATCCGGGGCGGGTGTTCCGAGAGCCAACATGGTTGATGGGGTCCTGGCCATGCCTTTACCATGTATAACAGTCCTCCCATTCGTCAACCCGGACCGCGCCGCACAGGCAGCATTGACGACCTGCGTCTCTCACCTCATGCTGGCCCTCATCAATTCCCGAAACAACCCGGATCCGGACTTCGACTTCCGGCGAAGTGAAGCGGCTCCGCATTGAACTGAACTGAACTGAACCGGATGGATTCATGCTGATATCATTTTCTCTCCTGGCCGGGGCGATGGCGCTGGTATTGGGCGGCATTCTCATTTTCCGCCTCCATGCCTTTCTGGCGCTGGTTTTCGCCTCGCTGATCATCGCCACGCTGACCCCGGCATGGCTCACTCAGGGCTACTATCTTTCGACTTCAGGCGGAGTCGCCGTCGTGGACCCGGCCACGGGCGGGATCGAAGGCTCCCCTCCCGGTTGGGCATCCGATGGACTGGAAGTGGCGTTGATCGCCCGCAGCGGATTGAACACCGAATGGGAACGGGTGGGCACAACTTCACTGAAAGCCGCTGAGCCGTCCGGTGACAGTCCGTTCCGCGTGACGGAACTGCAGACGCCCGAAAGTGAGTATTCCTCGATCGCTGTTTTCCCGTCCGCCGGCTGGGCCACGGTTCAATCGGCAACCGCCCGTTCGGTCGGGGACCGGATCGCATCCGGATTCGGTTCCACCGCGGGTAAGATCGGCATTCTTATCGCCCTGGCTTCAGTGATCGGTTCGTGCCTGCTCACCAGCGGCGCCGCCTCCCGCATCATCCATTCACTCATCCATCTTTTCGGCGAGAAAAGGGCCTCGCTTGGATTTGTCATAGGCAGCTTCCTCGTCGGTATTCCGGTTTTCTTTGACACGGTTTTCTACCTGATGATTCCGCTGGCCCGGGCATATTTCAAACGCGAGGGCCGGGGCTATCTGTTGTGCCTGCTCTCCATCGTGGCGGGAGCGACCATGGCGCACTCCCTCGTGCCTCCAACTCCCGGGCCCATGCAGGTCGCCTCCGAACTCGGCGTTTCCATAGGACTCATGATGATGGCTGGACTCGGCATGGGACTCATCACCGTCACCACCGGCTACCTGCTTGCGGTCTGGATGGACCGGCGTTCCCCCATTCCCTGCAGGGAGTTTGAAAGCGACCATCAGCCGAGTGGCCAGCAGGATACTCACGACTCCGGCCACACCGGGCCGTCCCTTTTATTCTCCCTTCTGCCTATCCTGCTCCCGGTGCTGCTGATCTCTGCCGGCACCATCACGGGTCTCGATGAAGGCCGTGACAGCCCGCTTCTCAGCCCGGAATTCCACCGGCTGATCGGTTTTCTCGCCAACAAGAATATCGCCCTGGCCGTCTCCGCGGTCTCAGCCCTCATCCTCGTCGTCCGCCATGGCAACAGAGACAGGAAAGCTGCCGCATCCGACATCCAGGGCGCTCTGATGAGCGGCGGTGTCATTCTGCTGATTACCGCCGCCGGTGGCGGATTCGGTCAGGTGCTCAAGGAAACAGGCATCACGCTCTGGGCCGGCAAACTCACCCCCGGTGGAACACCGTGGTCGATCCTGCTGGCTTTCGGGGTCACTTCGATGATCCGTATCGCCCAGGGATCGGCCACCGTGGCCATGGTCACCGCCGTGGGTGTCGTGCAGCCCCTGGTCGCCGCCGGAGCCCTCGGATTCCACCCCGTCTACCTCGCCCTCGCCATAGGCTGCGGCTCCAAACCGATTCCATGGATGAATGACAGCGGCTTCTGGCTGATTTCCCGCATGGGCGGCCTCACCGAAAAGGAAACCCTGCGAACAGCATCGGTGATGATGACCGCCATGGGTGTTGTCGGCGGTCTGGTCGTGTTCCTCATTGCATGGGTTTTCCCCGGCGTGTAGCGCAAATGCTGGATGGCGGCCATCCCTGACTCCCACGCTCCGCATCATTTTTCACGCAAACTGTTCTCGTCATTTCAGGCAGGAAACGCCATTTTTCATGTCATGCGCAGGATGCCATTGTCAATCTTCCCGGTTTGGATGCATTCATCATCTGGAAAGTTTTCCCCCGCCTTTTTAGCGGCTTTCATGTTTGGGCTGATGTCGCCATGCATGTCATTGGCTCAGGGAGGACCGGAATCCACTGCAGACATGGGAGAATGGAATTCTGAGGACATGTCAGTTAATGACCGGCCCAGTGGCCGGTTCCAGCGCCCGCCATCATTTTCCGCCGGTGTGCAGTATGTTTTTCAGCCAGCCACCGATCTCGACACAGCCGGGGATTTCCAAACCCATCGTGCCGGTATCAATCTGGTGAAGAGACTACGGTTGTCCGGGAAGGACCAGCTGGCGCTCAGTTTTGATTACATCTGGAACAGTTACTCGTGGGATTCCGGCGCTTCAAACCTCGGGGCGGATCCCTGGTCATCGGTGCACTTCATCGGCCTGGGCGCTTCCTACCGGCGGGTGCTGAATGAGAACTGGACTTTTTTCGTTATCCCCAACGTAAGGCTCGCAGGGGAACCGGATGCCGATGCCGGTGATGCGATCATGGGGGGCGGTATTTTTGGAGCAACATACCGGGTTAATGACAGGCTCAGTATCGGGCCGGGTTTTGGCTTGATGACTCAGCTGGAGGATGACCCCGCACTTTTCCCGGTGCTGTTCGTCCAATGGCAATTCGCCGAGGAGTGGTCGGTGGGAACCACCGGCGGATCCGGCGCCGCACTCGGTCCCGGTCTGCTGCTGCAGTGGACTCCGGATAATAAACCGTTCCGGGCCAGCCTGAATGCCAATTTCGAACAACTGCGCTTCCGCCTGGACTCCAGAGCACCCCAGGCAAACGGGATCGGACAGGACCAGGCTGTTCAGTTGGGTGGATCACTTCACTGGACTCCGACTCCCGCAGTGGATTTTTCCGCCATGGCAGGTGTGAAACTCGGAGGAGATATTTCAATTGAAGATGCTCAGGGCAATGAATGGCGATCCGAGAATTATGGCCCCGCCCCCTACATTGGAATTGAGGCGCGTTTCAATTTTTAATCTATCTATATTTCCGGGATCTGTGACCGGGATTGTATAGGATATTCAATACGACTGAAATTTGGGATAAAATGAGTTGGTTGAATTCTGGTTTTCCTGAGCCGCACTGTCACATTGGAATTATCAATCGAACAGGCCATCCTCGCGCAGGCGGCTGTGCTTTTTGTTAATATGTTAATATAGCCACCGGAATTTATCTGTGATTCATTTTCTAGATTTTTGTTCCACGTCAATATTTGTAGAAGTGTAAATTACTGATCCGGTCTGGTCTGAAATTTTATCGGTGCAATGGGAATGCGTATGGCTGGGACCATCCACCAACGCGGTTCATGCAGTGCAGGGATTTCGCGGGGAATCCGGGTGCTGTCAATCCCGGGCGGTGAGCATCTGTGATTGAGTAAAAACGGGGTGCGGTTATTATTTCCGGACTATGAGTCAGCAGATTGATCCAGAGAGTCTTCGCAGCTACCGGTGGTTCGGGCCGGATGATCAGCGGTCATTCGGTCATCGTTCACGGATCAAGCAGATGGGCCTGAGTCGGGAGGATTATCTTGGCAAGCCGGTGGTTGGGATTCTCAACACGTGGAGCGAACTCAATCCCTGTCATATCCATCTGCGCGAAAGAGCGGAAGCTATCAAGCGGGGTGTGTGGCAGAGTGGGGGATTTCCGGTTGAGCTGCCGGTGATGTCGCTCGACGAGTCGTATATCAAGCCCACCTCGATGCTCTATCGCAACCTTCTGGCGATGGAAACCGAGGAGACCATCCGGTGTCATCCGCTGGATGGGGTTATTCTGATGGGTGGGTGTGACAAGACGACTCCGGCGCTGATCATGGGTGCCACCAGCGCAGGGCTTCCATTCCTGTTTTTCTCAGCCGGCCCGATGATTCCGGGGTATTTCAACGGCGAGCGGCTGGGCAGCGGCAGTGATATGTGGAAATACTGGGCCGAGCGCTGTGCCGGCAATCTCTGCGATGAGGACTGGCACGCCATGGAGGACGGCATTGCCCGGTCCCCTGGACACTGCATGACCATGGGCACGGCTTCGACCATGGCAGCGATTGCGGAGGCACTGGGACTGATGCTGCCCGGCGCCTCATCGGTGCCGGCAGTACACGCCGATCATGTCCGGGTGGCCTCAGCCTGCGGCCGGCGCATCATCGGGATGATAGCCGAAAACCTGACCCCTGACCGGATACTTACAGCGGAAGCCTTTCACAATGCCTGCGTGACGACCATGGCGGTTGGCGGGTCCACAAATTCACTGATCCACATGCTGGCCATGGCTGGCCGGGCAGGCGTGGACCTCACCCTTGACTCTTTTGACAGTTTTTCCCGCTCCACCCCGACGCTGGTCAATGTCCGCCCATCGGGGGAATTTCTGATGGAGGATTTTTTTGAGGCGGGCGGACTGCCGGCACTGCTGGAAGTGTTGCGGCCGCTGCTGAAGACCGACGCCCTGACCGTCAACGGGCAGACTATTGGAGAAAACATAGCCGGCAGGCAGATCATCCGCCCGGAAGTCATCCGCCCATTGGACAATCCCATTTCACCGACAGGCGGTATCTGTGTGCTCAAGGGCAACCTTGCTCCCAATGGCTGTGTCATGAAACCCACAGCGGCGGATCCGCGACTCCTGCGGCACCGCGGACCCGCGGTCGTCTTCGAGAACTATCCCGACATGAAAAAAAGACTGAATGACCCCGATCTCGAGGTGACGGCGGATTCGATCCTCATCCTGCGCAATGCCGGTCCGATTGGCGGTCCCGGCATGCCGGAATGGGGCATGCTGCCTATTCCCCAGAAGCTGCTCAAACAGGGGGTGCGCGATATGGTCCGTCTCAGCGACGCCCGGATGAGTGGCACCAGCTACGGGTCCTGCGTTCTGCACGTTGCTCCCGAGAGCGCGGTGGGCGGGCCCCTGGCACTGGTCCGCACCGGTGACCGGATTGAACTCGATGTGGAAAACCGGTCGATTCGTCTGTGCGTTCCTGACGACGAGCTGGAAAAACGCCGTGCCGTCTGGAAAGCCCCCGAGCCATACTATGGGCGTGGCTTCGGATACCTTTTCTCCCGGCACGTGACCCAGGCCGACAAGGGCTGTGACTTCGACTTCCTCCACGCCGGAGTTCCCACCCGTGAACCGGAGATCTTCTGAGCCCACTCAGGGCTTAAAGGCTTCGGTGCGGTGCCAGGTGCCGGTAACTCAAAACAATAAATCGTATTATGCCCAGTCTGTTTCCACATTTTTCGGATCGTCTGTTTTTAATTCCCGCGATCGCACTCGCGCTGACTCTGAATTTTCACATTTCACCCCTGGCGGATGACGGGGGCATGGCCGTTCATGAGAAAGTGGCGCATGCCTATGCCGACAGCGATGGCGTGAGAATTCACTACGTGACTCTGGGTGACGCGACGGCGGATCCTGTGATCATGATTCACGGCTTTCCGGACTACTGGTTCACCTGGCGGGAGCAGATGGCGGAATTAAGTCGTGAGTTCAGAGTCATCGCACTGGATCAGCGCGGGTATAACCGGAGTGATAAACCCGCCGGCAGGGAGAATTACTCCATGGACAGACTCTCGGCGGACGTCGCGGCTGTGATGGATGATCTGGATCTTGAGAAAGCGACAATCTGCGGTCATGACTGGGGCGGCGCGGTGGCATGGCACTTTGCCATGACCAGACCGAACATGACCACTCGGTTAATTATTCTGAATCTCCCGCACCCAAGGGGCATCCAGCGGGAACTGGCGACCAATCAGGAACAGCAGGAAAACAGCGCCTACGCCAGACGGTTTCAGCAGGAGGGAGCACATCTGGATCTCACTGCCGAAGGCCTCGCTTCGTGGGTCCGAAATCCGGAGGCGCGGAAGCTCTATGTCGAGGCCTTTCAGCGCTCCGATTTCGAGGCCATGCTCCATTACTACAAGATGAATTATCCCCGGCCTCCCTATCAATTGCCAGCGGGCGAGGTGACAAGGGTCCAGTGCCCAGTGCTGATGATTCACGGACTGGAGGACAAAGCCCTGATGGCTCAGGCCCTGAACAATACCTGGGACTGGCTGGCTTCCGACCTGACCCTGGTCACCATTCCCGGCGCAGGGCACTTTGTGCAGCAGGACGCCCCTGATCTCGTCACCCGCAGCCTGCGCATGTGGCTGAACCGGTGATGTATTGATCGATTACGGTGCCAGCACTATACAACCGACACCCGCTAGCGTGTGTTGCCTGCACTCCTTGCTTCGAGTTCGCCGTTTCGACCCCCGTGCGGTGATACATCACATACTCGCCGATCCGGTTGTGAGAGGCCTCGTATCCAATCTCTTCTTCGAGTCGTTTAATGAGTTGGTCGAATCGTGCGTCCCGTAGTAGCTCGTCAAGCCGATCTCAATAGCCGTTATATGCGTCTGGTCGCCTTCGCCAGCAGGTAGATGCGAGTAGCATGAGGAGCCTCAGCGAACGACTTCAAGAGGTCGTTTGCGAGGGCGTCGCCGTTCGATCGATCCTCAGCTACGGTGACCAGCCCATCGAGAAAAGGACGACGTTCGTCGGGCGATATTCCGGAAAGGAATGCCGCCCCAGAATCGATGATGTCGTATCCGTCCAAGGAGCGATGAGGTGAAGCGTAGCGGAACCTCATTCGCCCACTCGCCTGGTTGTGCATATTCTTGTTTCGGTCTCAAAGGTTCAGCCGCTCGTGCGCGTGCTCGATGGCTTGTCGGTAGGTCTCGATGGAGTATCCTGGGCGACGTCTTGTTAGCTCGGCAATAGCCGTATCTCGGTTATGTGACTGGGACATTTGCCGTGCGATGCTAGCCGCTTGGTGACAGAGATCGAATGCCTGATCGATACACAAGGTCACAGTGCGGACATCATCCGGATCGGCTGAGTCATAGCAGTCTACCTCACTCAGGTATCTTAGGACTGCTCGTTGCTTGGCCTGCTCCATAGCGTCCTCCGATATTTTGTAGGCGATGTGTTGCAGGTCTCTCATTATCTTGTACAACGCAAAGCTGACCGATGACGAGGAGCGCGCCAATGACGCTCGATCTTCAAAATGCGGCTGACCGCGCTCCTCGTCATTCGGTCCAGCGTCTGGTTCGCTGTTCTATCGGTCATAATAGTAAGCCTTCACCCAGGAATAGTGGCGTCCCTTACTCCGACACCATGCGTCGAAATCCTCCTTGGACTCCTGCTGGAACGCGATCCAGTCGTCCAGCAACTGCTCCTCCTGAGCCAACTCCGTGGAAAGGAGGGTCCGACAATCCGTCTGCTCTATGTGTGCAATGTGGTCGCGCGCCTCCTCAGCAACCGACTTGATCTCTTGCTCATCCCCGATGAAGTAGTGGGGAAGGTGGTGCGTTGCGTTCCAGATGTCTCCGATACAGGCCGCAGCCAGTGCACGCCGTGCTCGCTGGTTCTGGGGATTGATCTCAAGTGCTCGGCGATAGAACAAGGGCTCTCCCAGGTATCGAGCGCGCAAAGCATGTGCCTCATCATTCGCCGGTTCACTGCGTAACCACTCGGTAAAGAATGGCAGAAACAAGCGGGTGCGGAGTGGCGACGGGAAAGGTCCGTAATCCGCATCCTCCACCGTGTCCATCTTGCTGCACAGCCACAGCACAAACGCTTTCTGGCTCTCGAAATCCCAATGCAACGCGTCAGCGATGAACAAATCCAAGCTGGCAAACGCCTGCCGTCGGAGTCCCTGCTCTCGGAGATGGCAATACCGGGCATAATCCTTCCAGGCGGGCGTCATTTCGGCCTCTTCGGCGACCGTAAGACAGGCGGTATTCTGACTGCGCGCGATCATGTCTCCAGCGAACAGATTTATTATGCGGTTTTTCCGCAGTTACCGGGAAATTCCGGAGTTATCCGACTGCGTTTGACAGGTGGCGCGAGAGCATTTTTCCTCGATGAGTTCATATCTTTCTTTGGCTGTACTATTATTGGATTAAAAGAGTTGGCTTTTCAAGCAAAAAATTTTTCCCACCCATACTTGAAGTCTATATGATTTCAAATGTTGTCAAACTTGATATTTTTGATATCTGACTGATCGGATATCAAAAATATCACGGCAGGTGATGGGCTTGAGAACTGGTGAGCGAAAGAAACAAAGTTGGATTTTTGATGGTTCTCAACTAAAACATCCCTTAAAAAGCATGAGATTCGCGACCATTGACTACACAGGTTCTCGAACTTGATAATTTTGATATCCGACTGGACGGATATCAAAATTATCACGACAGCCGGCGGGAGACGGGGGATCAAGTTGTGACAACGGATCGAAATCCGCGCAGCCAGGGATGCGAAATCTCTGCGGGTGCCCAGCCCTTGCTGAAAAGTAACAGTCAGGAGACGCCTTGTAGGCAATGAGAGCTGATTGTCCGGCATGAAAGCCGTCTGCTGATACGGCTCCAACTGAAGGCCGCGGAAGATGAGAAGTCAAAGCCGGCAGTCGGTGAAGTGGAACCGGACTGTGTACCAGTGTGACCATGAAGGCAGGATAGCAGGATGCCCAAACCTCTCAAATTCTTTTTCCTCAGACTATAGTCCAAGTTGGGCGATTCCATCCAAA
>JAUIAG010000215.1 GCA_030425355.1 Verrucomicrobiia bacterium | reverse complement strand
TCGGAAAACCTTCTGCGTCTGACGGCGGACTGGCGGGTATCAGTGTGTGAATCGAACATGCCGGAGATTTTAGCCGGCTAGTCCCGTCAGAGAAGAGGGCCACTGATTAGACGCTTACGTTCGAGGAGGTCATCGCGGGTATTGAATAAATCTCCATTCCGGTAGAGCTTGTAGTGCTCATTTCTGACATGCTGCGAAGCCTCTTCACGCACACCGTTGCGGTGATACCAGCAGTAAATCCAGTGCCTGTGCGGCCCAGTACTTCCCATCAACTGATCCGTGAAACTCAAGCCGTCGATGTCCCATCTTTCCGGAACAGCAAGCCCGGCTGCATCGGCCATGGTTGGCAGAATATCGGAAAAATCCACCAGGTTTGCATTCACCATGCCTGAGGGAATTGTACCGGGCCATGAGGCAATCATTGGAACGTGAGTGCCATTGTCTGTTGTGCTGCCCTTGCCACCCGGGTAGTCGACTCCCCTGAACTGTGAAGTGATCCGGAAATGTGTACCATTGTCGCCGGTGAACAGAACCAGAGTCTTTTCGCGAATACCCGAATCATTGAGGCAACGGACGATTTTACCGACAATTTTATCAACATGGGCGACCATGCCGGGAAAGAAACGCGGGTCCCCAATTCCATTTTCCTCTTTCTGTGTCCGATCGTATTCTGGTGAATCGGGCGTGGGAACAAACGGATAGTGAGGGAGGATCATCGGATAATAGGCAAAGAACTCCCGGGATTTATTCTTTTGTATAAAATCACAGAGGTAGTCACTGACGATATCCGGACCGAATTCACCATTGAAGTAGTCGACCTTTCTGCCATTGATCTCGAGTCCTGGATTTGAATACCTTGGAGGCCGCCGGTCGAGCTGCCACAGGCAGTATTCATCGAATCCGAAATGCGACGGAGCATTCATCCCGCCACTGAGCTGCCATTTTCCCACAATACATGTTTTATATCCTGCATCGCGGAAAAGGTGTCCGAAAGTCCGGGCATCCGGGTCGAGCAGTCCGAATTTTATATAATTCCTGTTGTTGTAAATACCGGTCATGATCTGCACCCGTGATGGAGTGCATATGGGCTGGGAGTGGGCGTTGGTGAAACGCATACCGGATTGCGCGAGCGCATCGAGGGAGGGAGTCTGATACGTCTCCTGTCCACCGTTAGACGCGACGCATTCATAGCCCATGTCGTCCGCCATGATGAGCACGACATTCGGGCGGGCCATGACCTGACTGGATGGCACCAGTATAAGGACAGACAGGACCGGATAGAGGAGTGACCGGCAACAACCAAGAAAGAAATTGATATTCATTGCGTGAAAAATCATATTCAAGATTCGGGAATGAAGGGATGAGGGCCCTTGATGGACTTGATGGAACAACACTGATAAACTACCTGAACAATCGACCATGTGTAAAGAATTTCAGCATCGGACAAGGCCAATGGAATGGACTGGATGGTGGCGGGCAGCCATCGAGGCAATTCCGGTTATACAGTCTCAACGCGGATGGATTTGTTTGATTGGCAGGCGATTGTCTATGAAGGGTTTTATGCTGATACCGGTCCTGATGGCATTGACTCCATCGGCGGCCTGTGCCGACGAACCAGGGGAGAGCCCGCATAATCCATGGATGATTGAAGACGCGGATGCGCGGGAGGCCCTGCCTGAATACCGGGTGATCAGGGCTGCACCGGCATCCGCTCTGACACCGGCAGGAGGGGACGACCTTGAAGCAGCAGGCCGGACATGGCGGCGGTCCAATGGGGGCAACCACAATCTCCGGTACAGCGCGGCCACGGAGATAACGCCCGGGAATGTCTATCAGCTTCGGGTTGCCTGGGATTATCGATCGGGGGATGGGGCCGGCCATCTTCAATGCAACCCGGTAATTGCGGACGGGAAACTGTTTGGCCCGACTGCCGGAAACAACATCGTGTGTATTGACGCGGCAGCCGGCAATGAACTCTGGCGTTTCCGTCCACGGGACGGCCGTCCGGCACATCGTGGACTGACATGGCTGGAGCCTCGTGACGCCATGCCTGCCAGATTATTTTTTTCATCCGGGAATGGACTTTATTGCCTTGAGGCCGACACCGGGAAACCTGTCGGGTCATTTGGCAGCGGGGGCAGAATTGAAGCTGTTGCCAGCACAGTGGCCCCGGCCATCTACTCGGATCTGATTATCACAGCCGGATACTCCGGGGGCGTGTACGCCTACGATCTGGCATCAGGTGAAGAGCGCTGGAAATTTGACACCATCCCCGGCGGATATGATGGCCCGGCAGATGAAAACTGGGGGCCTGAGCGACTCGGAGCCAACTGCTGGGGTGGCACGGCTCTCGATGCAGGGAGGGGCATATTCTACATCACAACCGGCTCACCCAAACCGAATTTCACCGGCATTAATCATCACGGGCGGAATCTGTATGCGAACTGTGTTGTTGCGGTGGATGCCCTGAAGGGAACCGCGCTCTGGCACTTTCAGGAGATACGCCACGACATCTGGGACCTCGACATCCCTGCTCCGCCGAATCTGACCACAATTGTCAGGGACGGGAAAAGAGTCGATGTCGTCACAGCAGTCACAAAGTTGGGAAACACCCTGGTGCTGGACCGGGTGAGCGGGAAGCCGGTTTTTGATTTCCGCCTGCGCCGTGCGCCGACAAGCCGGCTTCCCGGTGAAAGGACGTGGCCCTATCAGCCAGCCCCGGAGTTGCCGCAGCCATTTGCAAGGCAGACCTTCAGTCTGGAGGATGTGACCAGCCTCTCACAGTCTGCCCGTCAATCCGTGCTGAATAAGCTTCTCCCCTCCCCTGTCAGTCAGGGTGCGAACATGGGGTGGTTTGAAGCATTCGAACCCGGCAGACCCACAGTCTTTTACGGCATCCATGGGGGTGCCGAATGGACCGGTGCGTGTGTGGATCCTGAAAGCGGATACCTCTATGTCACCTCGAATGAGCTTCCATGGATTCAGACTGTCAGCTATGTGGAGTCCTCGCTGAAGGATGAAAGTGACAGTCCGTCATCAGCAGGCCGGACGATATATGAAAACCATTGCATGGCATGCCATGGCAGTAATCGCCAGGGACTGGTCACGGCGCCTGCCCTGCTTGCGCTCAATCAGCGGATGAACGCAAGCCAGCTGCGTGAGCTTCTAAAGGCCGGACGGGGACTGATGCCCGCCTTCCCTGACATGACCGATGAATCAGTCAACGACCTGCTGCATTATCTCCTCGAGGAGAGAAAGAGTGATAATTCCGGCGAAATACAGACACAGCCACCGGTCTACACCTACAATGGATATAACAAACTTCTGGACGGGGAGGGATTTCCGGGCTGCCGCCCGCCATGGGGAACACTGAACTGCCTGGACCTCAACAGTGGAAAACTGATGTGGCAGGTTCCGCTTGGGGAGCACGAGGAATTGACGCGCCGGGGGATTCCCAAAACGGGAACTGAAAACTTCGGGGGTGCGACGGTCACGCGGGGCGGCCTGGTTTTTGCCGCTGGAACCCGCGACAACTGCATCCGTGCTTTTGACAAGAGGACGGGACGGGAGCTGTGGTCAGCCACCCTGCCCTTTGGCGGGTTTGCTGCGCCATCCGTTTACGAAGCTGATGGGCGTCAGTTTGTGGTGATTGCGGCAACAGGCGGCGGAAAACTGGGAGGCTCCATGGGGGATGCCTATGTCGCCTTTGCTCTTCCTGAAGTTGAGTAATCGGGAGATCCCGGTGATGCATCCGCACGGAAGGCCCCGGGCTTCCACGGGGTGCCGCAGTTTACCAGCAGCCAAGGCAGAATGGCGAGGATGAACGAGGAGACACCAACTGCTGCCAGTGCATACTCCCGTCGTGTGAGTTCCTCAAACGGGGTGTCCGAATCGACATTCATCAGCGAGGAAAGAACGCTGGATGAAATCTGTTTTTCATTGCCGTTATGGTAGAGGCCGGACATGCGGGTGGCAATCTGGCGGAGAGTTGAGACATCCTGCCTGGACTGGTAGCCATTGATGAATTTTCCGGAGCGGGGGTCACCGACACCGACGACGATGCTTCCGCGGACGCTGGGAGGCATGGCCGGCATTCCTGCGGGGGGCACTGAATCGCCATCGGAGAGCACGATTATGGTGGTGCTGTCCTTGCGCCACGAGGCGGATATTTCCACGGCACTCCGGATACCGGCCAGCAGGTCCGTCTGCCCGGGGTTGAAGGCCTGGTACATGGGCAGGTCATCGAGGATATTGCGAACCACTTCAACATCGCGGGTGTCGATAACCACAGGCTTGGCACCGGTGTAGACTGCAATAATCGACAGGCGGACCTTTTCCATGACCACCCGTTTGAAAAAGGACTCCATCAACTGGGAGACGCGCTGACTGCGGCTGACATCCGCCTTCGGACCGGCGTCGACCAGTTTCATGCTCGGACTGACATCGAGGACAATGACGACGTGTTCGACCTCATTTTCCGGGAGCACCTCCGCTCTGAAAACTCTGGGATCGGAGAATGCGAGAGTCGCGAGTCCCCATGCGAGAGCGGCCATTGAGAGAGTGCGGAGGAATGGTGCGGCGAGACCGGTGAGTGCCGGCAGTCTTCCGGGGCCGAAAGCCAGAATGGCGATCCGGGAAATTCTCTGCTGATGGATGAGTTCAGCCACCGCGGTGAACACCAGAACGGCGAAGGCGATGATTTCGGCTACCATGGGGACCACCTCAATCCGAAGAGAGTGAGCAGATAGCAGGCGAGCACCCCGCCTCCTGCGACGGCCCATGGGTAGAAGTTATCAATCGTCTCGGCACTGACCTTCTCCATTTCAGTGACCTGCATTTCGTCGATGGTGCGGAAGACCTGTTCCAGGGCCTGGGGATCGCCTGCCGAGAAAACTTCTCCTCCGGTTTGGCTGGTGATGGTGTAAAGATCGGCTGGCGGAGATCCGGTTCCGATGTGGATGGTGTGGACGGTGATGTCGTCCTTTTTGAAGTCGGCCGCGATGTTTTCGGCTGTGCCGCCTGAAAGATCCGCGCTGTATCCGTCGGAGAGGAGAATAACCATGCGGTCTCCTTCCGGTCTTTCGTTGATCACCTTGCGGCACTGGCGGAGTGCCATACCGATCATGGTGCCACCGCTGAACCATTGAGGAAGGTTGCGTGGCCCGAGAAAATCCCGGGCACATTCGAAGGCCGAAGTATCCTCGGTCAGCGGAACCCAGTGCAGGTAATGTCCGCCGAAAAAGGTCAGACCGAAGGCATCGCCCTCGCGGTAGTTGATGAACTCGAGAATTGCGTCCATGGCGGCATCGTAGCGGTCACCGCCACCAAAGGTGGCCGCCATACTGCCGGAGACATCGAGGCACAGTTGAATATTGGTGAGTTTACGGCGGGTGACCGGATCGGACAGCTTCTGGGGTCCAGCCAGTATACCGATGACGATGAAAAGCAGCACATAAGGCAACGCGGTGGCCGTCTGAACCAGGAATGAGATTCCTTTACCCGGTGAAGTTCGGCTGTGGTCAACGGGAATGACCAGCCGGAATCCACCGGTTCTGAAATGCCGGATCAGCAGTCCAAGCGGAAGACTGATCAGCAACAACACCCATGGGTATGCAAATGTCATGGCTGGTTGGGTTTTCCGGTGCCTTCCGTATATGGACGGAGAATCTCATCCATATCAACCGCCTTGTCTCTTTCGGGACTGTGGAGCCACCGCTCCATTTCGCGGAGCAGCTGCCCCGCCTGCTCATGCCGGCGCAGATGCTGCAGAGCCTCGGCCATCTTCATGTTCTCCAGCCCGAGTTTTGATTTCCAGAAGCGGTAGACGATTCGTTCGAGCGCCGCCTTCTCCTGATCGGTTATGGTTCCCTGATGTGCTCTGACAACGAGAGGCTGCAGGAGTTCTTCAATTGTCGGTTCATGATCCGGGGTGTCGACGGATGCGGAGGATTTTTTCCGCCGGTTCCACACCACAAGAAGCACCAGTCCGATAACCCAGATTACTCCGATGATTTTCAGGGTTTTCAAATAGCCGCCCCTGAAATTGATTTCCGGCGGGGAGAGTGGTGCCGGTTCGATCTGCCCCGGAGGCAGTATCGACGTCACTCTGACGACAAGATTGGTCTCGAACTGATACTGGCTGCCGTCCCGTGCAGTGAGGTAATCCATCAGGTCATATGTGCCGGATTCCAGCGCGTGAAATTCGAAATCGTAACGGAAGTCACTGCCATGGGCGTAGACCTCAACCAGCCGCAGGATGAAGGCTGCATCCGGATCCTCAATGGGAACAGCTTTCAGCTCGGGCGCAGGAAGGACAACCTGATCAAGGCGGGCGGAGATCCCTACCGGAAGAGAGTCAACCAGCAGCGGTGTTGATGGGCCTTCCTGTGTAACCTGCGCAACTGCGTCACCACCCGGCATCATCAGACAGAGCACCGCCAGTGTGACGACCAGCCCCGGCATGAATCCGGACAGTGTTATTTTCATCAGGCTGGATCTGGAGTTTGACATGGCTGAAATCGCGGGCTTGGAAGGTTGATGATTGTCTGGTTGGTTCTATCGTGCCTTGCCCCGGATATGCGAGCGGTTCTGAAAGAAATGGCGCAGTGGTCGGGCTACCGGCCCATCGGTCCGCAGGGTGAGATGATCGATACCCGCGAGCCTGAAGTCCCGGGCCAGTTCATCCTGAAAATGGAGAAAGGAGCGTTTTCCTCCGGCAGCGAAGGTCTGGCCGGTTTCCGCTTCGGAGCCACGGAAAAACCCCGATCCCCGAATACCCAGTTCGGCCGGGTCCATGAGCTGAATCACCGCCATGTCGTGACGCTGTGCAACCAGTTTGAGCGGCCCGGGGGCTCCGGGGTCATGCAGGTCACTCAGGACGATGAGAACGGCGCGTGATGGCAGTTGAACCTGCAATTCGCTGAGGCGTTTCCCCAGAGTCGTTCTTTCGTCGTAGCGGAAATAGCGCAGTTCATGAAGCCACTGGAAGACCGAGTCGCGGGAGAGGGTCGGGCGGACGTGAAGACCCCGATCCCCGACGGCCAGGAGTCCGACCGGAGACACCCGATCCAGCGCGGCCAGAGACATTCCTCCGGCGATCTGCACTGCCAGAGCATATTTGCTCAGTGTGCCTGAACGGATGGTCATGGATGCGGAGGTGTCCACGAGAAAATAAAATGGCAGTCTTTTGGGAGCTTCGAATTCCTTGACGAAAATCCGTCCGGTCCTGGCGGTGATTTTCCAGTCGATGGAGCGGACCGGGTCTCCCGGCTGGTAGAGTCGGCTCTGGACATAATCGATACCGGATCCGACGAAGGCGGAGCGGTCGGTGCCGAAGCTGAGGTCATCAGCCAGTTTTCTGACGGCCAGCTGAAACTGCCGGGAGTTGAGCGGGTCGCATTTTTCGAGTGTTCCCTGCATGACAGCGCCGAATTCGGAATTAATGAATGAGTGGAATTCTGGAGGGAGTGCTGACTACCCCAGTTTTTCGAGGATATCCGAGAGCACCTGTGGACCGGTTCGTCCTTCGGCCAGGGCCTCATAATTGAGGCGTATCCGGTGGAGCACCGCATCTTCGGCGAGTGCGAAAAGGTCCTCGGGGATGACATAGTCCCGCCCGTGGATGAGTGCTCTCGCGCGTGACCCCTGAGTGAGGGCTATGCCCGCGCGGGGGCTGCAGCCGAGTTCGAGTTCGGGGTGGCTGCGGGTCCTGTTGATGAATTCCACAACATGCTTGAGGAAGACGTCGCTGACATGGACTTTGTGGACTTCCTCCATGGCCATGGCCAGCTCAGCGGCGCCGCCGACAGGACCATCGGAAAGGGAATCGAATTCTGTTTTTGAGATGGCCCCCCGTCCCTCGCGGGCGAGTCCGAGCCTGAGGTTGCGGCGAAGCACTTCCTCCTCCTCATCCGGAGTGGGATAATTCAGGCGATGGCAGAGCATGAACCGGTCGAGCTGTGCTTCCGGCAATTCAAAGGTGCCACTCTGTTCGATTGGGTTCTGGGTTGCGATAACCACAAATGGAACAGGGAGACGGAAGGTCTCGTTACCAATGGTGACCCGCCGCTCCTGCATGGCCTCCAGCAGGGCGCTCTGAACCTTGGGAGCGGCCCGGTTGATTTCATCGGCCAGCATGAGGTTGGTGAAGATCGGTCCCTTGCGGGTGAAGAATGTCCCCTTGTTCTGGTCGAGGATTTCTGACCCCACGATATCAGAAGGAAGGAGATCAATCGTGAACTGAATCCGTTTGAAATCGAGGTCGATGACTTTGGCTATGGTGTTGACCAGCAGGGTTTTGGCCAGTCCCGGCATTCCCTGCAGGAGAAGATGGCCACCGGTGAAAAGAGCAATCAGGGTTCTTTCCACCACGACGTCCTGTCCGACGACCACCCTGGCCACGTGTGACCGGACATCGGCTATAAATTCGGTTGAAGTTGGCATCGGATTTCGCTTCGGTCCGTCGACAGGCACGGAACCCAGCCAGCGGAGACAGCGGCAGGGTAGAGCAAAAACCTGCAGGAAAAAAGTTCAAAATCCGCAGCTCAGGAGGTATAAGAGCCATCAGAACGCAACAGCCACAGCCATGACCAGGAGATCATTCATAGCAGCCGCCGGAGCCGGTATCACCGCCGGACTCACCCAGACCACAGGGACGGCACAAACCAGTTCAGAATCTTCCGGCATCAAGCCATCGAAGACCAGCGGGAGGCCGTTGATCGTCTCGACCTGGCCTTTCGGAAAGCCGGCAAATGAGAAGGCTCTGGAGACCTATAAGCAGTCAGGGAACGGACTGGACGCAATTGAATACGGCATTCGGCTGACGGAGTCCGACGCCGGCAATGCGTCTGTCGGCCTTGGTGGCATTCCGAATGCCCGCGGAGTGGTGCAGCTGGATGCCTGCATCATGGCTGGACCGGGGCACAGGGCGGGCAGTGTTGCGGGAATTGAGGATATACTCCATCCGATATCTGCGGCCCGGAAGGTTATGGAGGAGACACCGCACGTCATGCTGGTTGGAGACGGTGCCCGGAGATTTGCTCTGGAACAGGGTCTGGAATCAGGCGACCTGCTGACACCGGCACGGCGGAAAAAATGGATGGAATGGGTCGGTGCTCAGAGCAAAACCTACAAGCCCGAAAATCCCGAGGACAACCACGACACTATCGCGATGGTTTTGCTGGATGAGAAAGGCGATCTTTACGGCGGCTGTTCCACGAGTGGCTGGGGCTACAAGGTCCCGGGCCGGGTTGGGGATTCCCCGATCATAGGCAGCGGCCTTTACGTCGACAACGAGATCGGAGCGG
>JAUIAG010000214.1 GCA_030425355.1 Verrucomicrobiia bacterium | reverse complement strand
CAGAAGCCCATTATGGAAAGGAGGACGGCTGCAACACTTGACCAACTGTGGCCGGGAATGTCCTTCACCGTGACATCACCTCAAATTCCCTTTGCGGATTACCCAACCGAATCCATGACGATGTCCGATGTTATCCATATCATGGTGGGGGATTTCCAGCGCATCCTCGAATACCCGCTCAAGGGGTGGATGAGCCCACAACCGGTCAGTGGATCGGCACTCACCGCCTACCAGTTCCTTGTGGAAGAAGGGTTTGATGGTCACCTGATCCACCATCGGGCCGGGGAGTGACTTGTCTGCCGCGCTGGCAGGGCACGACAGCAAAAAAGGCCCCGTCAAGACAGGGCCACCGTTGAAATCATCTCACTTCTGATCAGTCTTTGAGTGCGTTGTCGCCGCGAAGTGTCAGTGCGTGCAAACCAGATCCTCCTCGGGTTTGATGCCGTAGCGACGGGCAACTTCGAGAAGGTCCTGATTGAGTGGCCATTGATCAGCAACCGGCTCACCCTTGTAGACAGGGCTTCCGCCTTTGAGTGCCATGCATCCCTTGTTGTCACCAACTTCGTTTATAAAGTTGATTTCCTCCTCCGCGAGTTGGATATCCGGTATGGACGCAAGTTCCTCGAGCTTCTGCTCAATGGGCTTTGCGTCATCGCCGGGTTCCTGGATAAGAGTCGGGACCACGCTGCGGACCATTTTCTGATTCAGGTTCCAGATCGATGCCAACTGGATGGGTGTCAGATCGTATTTGTCGGCAACAGTGCGGATTCGATCGAGTTTATCACAGCCGGCTTCAACCCAACCGGCAGGGCGGTAAACCCGGTGATCATGGCTGGGGAACGGGTGTCCGGGGCGGACATCACCATGGAATATGCCTCCATAATCCACCACTCTGGTGATGAGGCGTATGTTTTCCTTTTCAGCGCCATCCAGCAGCATGGAACCAGGCCAGGGCTCAAACGGGTTGAGGATGATCATCGCCCAGTCAATCAATTCACCGAAGCGCTCGAAACACATCAGGAGGTCCAGTGTGAATCCATTGGCGGGACCCGGAGCCACTCCGACAGACTTTGTCAGCCCCTGATCCCGCAAATCGCGCATCGCATTCCACACGACGTCGCTGGAATATCCAATGTGATCGGGGTTGTGGAGCAGCAGAAGATCAAAGTAATCCGTGCCGCAGCGTTCGAGGGACTTTTCGGTGGCCCTGAAGAGATAGTCGCGGTATTCACCGGGCTGCCGCAGCTCGGGGTTGGTGAATCTCGGGAATCCCTTGGCCCCGTCGCGGCGGGTTTCGTAGAAGTCATGTCCCACGGCACCGGCGAGACAGTAAGTGTCACGCTTGATGCTGCCCATCGCTTTGCCGATCATCTCATCGGCTGCTCCCTGGCCATAGACATCGGCGGTCATGAAGGTGCTGACCCCGAGCTGATGCGATCGATGCATCAGGTCTATCATGCGGTTTTCCTCGACGGGCACCCCAAAGTGCATGAATCGCCCGCCGCTCCAGATTCCAAAAGCTGCTTTCGTCGGTTCCATTTTCAATTCTGCGGACCTCGACTGGTGGTATCCGGTCCGATCCACAAATTACCATACTCCACCATCACCGGCAATCTACCCGATAATTGTTCTTCACGGAGCCAATCTTGACCTCCAAGCAGCCCCGTTCACCCGCTCCCATATCGGGGGAGCCGCTGTGATCGGTGAATCAGAAAGGTCTGAAACGCCGCGGTAAATCCCATCGATCCGTCAGGGGATCTGAATTAGCCTCGCCAATGCAGGAGATGAAAGCTGACAACAAAGTTGAGGTGTTCGGTCTTGGAACCATCGTCATGGATTACCTGGCGTATCTGGACCGACCGCTGAATCCGGGATCAAAGCACGAAATCGTGGACCACTTCTCGCAGGCGGGCGGTCCGGTGCCAACCGGACTGGGAGTTCTCAGCCGGTTCGGCATTCATTGTGCCTTCCACGGTGCCTGGGGCAACGACGAACCCGGCCGACAGATTCTCGCGCATTTGGCCCACACCGGAATTGCCTCACCATGGCGACCTGCCGTATCCAGGAATCTTCCAGGGCCGTCCCATGCAGAAAAATACCGCCCGGAGGAAATTCCATCCGCGGCTGAAGAGAGAAGCGGATTTGCCCACGTCTGGATTGAGCCATCCGGCGGAGCACGGACCATAGCGGCTTACCGGGGATCCTCTTTGCCTGAGTTTCCCGACGGGTTCACCGACATATTCCCGAAAGCCGGACTGCTCTACCTTGACGGCTGGCCTCCGGGGACTGCCGTGACATGTGCGCGGATGGCCCGGAAAGCAGGATGGAATGTGTTTATGGATCTCGGATCTCCCCGCAGGGATCAGGATGCACTGCTGCCACTCGCCACCTGGGTCAACTGCCCTCTTTCCTTCTTCAGGCGTGCATGGGACACGACGGACCTGATGGCCGGAGCCGCACGAATACTGGATTACGGCGTCCGGGAACTCACTGTCACTGACGGGGAAAATGGAGCATGGTTTTTCAGTGGAGAAACCCGTTTTCATACACCGGCCGCCGGAATTAAAGCCGTGGACACCAATGGCGCGGGGGATATTTTCTGCGGCGCGCAGGTCTATGCGCGGCTTCGCGGGATGCCTCCGGAAGCCATGATGCGGTTTGCAGCCACGGTCGCTGCCATCAAGTGCCTCTCCCGCGGGAATCTGAGGGGGATTCCCTCCCTCGATGCCTGTCTTCGTGCCGCCGAATCCTTTCCGAACCTGCCACGGGGGCTCCCCTGATTGCGCTTGATCGACGATCCGTATCTGGCTTTTAATAACCCTATGACCACACTCAGGAAGTTTGCATGCACCCTGCTGCTGGGAAGCGCACTCGTGTCCATCCATGCCCAGGAACAGCCATTCGCCGAAAACGGCATCCAGATTACTCCCCATGAAAAGAAGATTTCCATCTCGGTCGACGGGAAACTGCTGACTGAATACCACTTTGCCGATGTTCCCAGGCCTTTCTTCTGGCCGGTTTACGGTCCGGATCAGGCGGTGCTGACACGCGGGTTCCCTGTCGAGAAGGGTCCGGATGACGCAACCGATCACGAACACCATGCCGGACTGTGGTTCACGCACGGCAATGTCAACGGGAATGACTTCTGGCACGACACAGACATAAAGCACGGATCCATCATCGAGTACACCTCCGGCAGTTCCTATGGACAGTTCACCACTGAAAACCACTGGATCGGCGAAGACGGTGAACTTGTCTGCAAAGACCACAGAACCTTCAGGGTCATCAAATCTTCTGATTCCTCCCGGCTCTTCGAATACCAGATCACAATCATGGCCTCCAACGGCGATGTGGTCTTCGGCGACACAAAGGAAGGGTCCATGGCTATCCGACTGGCACCAACCATGCGTGTCGAAGGCAAGGTCGGCAAAGGATCCATTCACACCAGTGAAGGTGTCAGGGATAAGGATGCATGGGGCAAACGCGCTGCATGGGTCGACTATTATGGTCCGGTGGACGGAAAGGTCTACGGTGTCACCATTCTTGACCACCCGTCCAATCCCCGTCACCCCACCTGGTGGCATGTCCGCACCTACGGACTCTTCGCCGCCAATCCATTCGGCATCCATGACTTCGAAAGAAAGGAACCCGGCACCGGCGATTTTCACATTCCATCAGGGGAATCCGCCTCTTTCCGTTACGGCTTCATCCTCCATGAAGGCCCCACCGACGAGGAATACATCAACGGGATCTACAAAGCATGGACCGAACACCATGATTAATATCCCCGGTTGAATTCAGTCCCTTCCTTCATTCAGAAATTTCAGCGACAAGAACCATTCATATGTTATGAACGTGAACAGAAGAAAATTCCTTGAGCGGACGGCTGCAGCCGGCACTGCCATGGCCATGGTCAAACCATGGCAGAAGGTCCTTGGGGCCAACGAAGAAATACGGGTTGCCGTGGTTGGATTCCGAAGCCGTGGACGCAACCACATTCAGGGCTTCTCCGCCCTCAAGGGCGTCCGTGTGGCCGCACTGTGCGACGTGGACACCGAGGTGCTTGAAAAAGAAGCCGGCGAGTTTGAGAAGAAAGGCCAGAAGGTCAAGACCACCCAGAACTACCGGGATCTTCTTGCCGACAAGGACATCGACGTCATTTCGATCGCCACTCCCAACCACACACACGCCATCATAGCCATTGAGGCCATTCAGGCCGGCAAGGACGTCTATGTGGAAAAACCTGTCTCACATAACGTCTGGGAGGGACGAAAGATCGTGGAGGCAGCCCGCAAATACAACCGGATTGTCCAGACAGGCACACAGAGCCGTTCGAATCCGGGAATGCAGGAGGCGGTGAAGTTTCTTCACGACGGAGAACTTGGCGCCATCAAACTGACGCGCGGTCTGTGCTACAAGCGCCGCAAGTCCATCGGGAAGGTCGGCGACGCCACCGGGATCCCCCGCTCCATTGACTACGACCTTTGGTCCGGTCCGGCACCGGTTGTCCCGCTTATGCGCGAGAACCTCCATTATGACTGGCACTGGGACTTTCTCACCGGTAACGGCGACCTCGGAAACCAGGGCATCCACCAGATGGACATCGCCCGATGGATTCTCGGGGAACAGACTCTGTCTCCGGAAGTCTTCAGCATCGGTGGACGCTTTGGCTATGTTGACGACGGCAACACCCCGAACACCCAGATCGTCTATCATAACTACAGCAGGGCTCCCCTTATCTTCGAAGTTCGCGGACTCGGACGTTGGATCGACAATGACGCGAGGCCGACCTACCTCGGGGCCTCCATCGGCGTGATTACAGAATGCGAGGATGGATACATGGTCATGCCCACGTATGACAGCGGCACGGCTTATGACAACTCCGGCAGGGTCATTAAAAAATTCAAGGGCGGCGGCGATCACTTCGCCAATTTCATTGAGGCTGTCCGCAGCAGGAAACCGTCTGATCTCAACGCTGACATACTCGAGGGACACCTTTCTTCAGCACTGTGTCACACCGGAAACATCTCCTACCTCACCGGCAGAAACCAGGCCCCGGGTCAGGTTCTTGATCAGGTGGAGTCAAACCCGGTCGCCGTCGAGTCCATCGGAAGGATGTTTGAACACCTGCAGGTCAATGACATCGACCTGAACTCAACTCAGATCACCATGGGTTCCTATCTGCACATGGACCCCGACACCGAACGCTTCACCAACTCGAACGAAGCCAACCAGCTTCTCAAACGCGAGTACCGCAAGCCATTCGTCATCAGCGACGATGTTTAGGCATCAGGCAGAAATATGAATTGCAGAAGGAGCCGGCACGGAATGTGTCCGGCTCCTTTCCATTTTCACTCCTGTATCAGGGCAATTCTGGCGCCGAGGTGATCGCTTCGGTCAGTCGGGATGGTGTTGCCCCTGAAAGCGGCACGGCAGTAGATTCCGACATCGAGCCAGCTTCCCCCTTTGTAAATGCGTCTGTCGGATTCCGGATCCCCCTCAGGATCGGTCACCGCGCTGGAATCATGAGGCTGATACCCGTCGCGACACCATTCGAAGGTGTTGCCATGCATATCATAGATTCCCAGAGCATTCGGCGGGTAACTGCCGACCTCGAGTGTTTTGTTGAGGAATTCGCCACGACGTTCAGTGCCGTATGGCTGGTGGCCATTGAAATTGGCCTGATGACTTTCAAGAGTGGCACCGAAGTAGAATGGCGTGAGGACTTTTCCTCTTTCCCGGCAGGCGAATTCCCACTGGGCTTCGGTGGGAAGAGTGTATTTCTGGGATTCATTGAGGCGGCCGGCTTCCCTTTCAGTGGTGGTCAACCATTCACAAAAAGCCATGACGTCATTCCAGCTGAGTGCCTGCACCGGATGGTCCGGGCCCAGTGCGTGGATATTGGTCCAGTTGGCCGATGGACTCTGGAGGATTTCCGCCTTCTCCGCATCAAAAACCCATGTGCCATATCCCAGGGTCTGCCGTTCGGCCTCGCTTTGGTATCCGGTGGCATCCCGGAACTTTTCCCAGTCCCTGTGCCGGATTTCAAAAACGGCCAGCCAGTATCCCCGGGTCAGAGTCACCTGATGGGCGGATTCATTATCCTTTCTTCCCGCCTCATCCTCCGGACTTCCCATCAGGAAATCACCCGGCTCAATCCACTTCATATTCAGACCCAGAGTCTCCAGTTTCCAGTCGGTCCCTGAGGCGGGAACCTCCGTGGTGTTGACGATTTCAGGAACCGGGACCTTCGGAGGCCTCGGCGGCACTGGCTCCCCCTGATTCAGCGCAATGACCAGCACTGCCAGCACCACAACCGCCACCGCCCCCAATATCGCCGGAAGGATGGTCCTGCCGCCGTTTGATCTTCGATTCTGAATTCCAACTGCTGATTTTTCCTGATCTTTATTCATAGGTTCGTGGTCAATTCAGGAGGTCTGATGGCCCGCAGCCGACAGGCAGGAACCATCCACCTGCCGCGGGGAAATATCCTCAACGCTGCGAATACTAACACCCATCCCCCGGAGGGCAAACATCCCATGCCGGATTCGTCCCGCCTGCCACTGAAACACAAACGAAAAGCACTGCCTCCGAAAAAGCTGTAAGAATCAGGAAATTATGAGGTATTACTTATCAGGGACGCCGGCAGAAACACCCGAACACCAGACCACCCAATGTTCGATTCCCCCCACTCGACACATAGAAGTGAACGCGGTCGAAGAGGATTCACACTCATTGAGCTCCTTGTCGTAATCGCCATCATTGCCATCCTGGCATCGATGCTGGTGCCCTCACTCAGCCGGGCCAGGGAAGCCGGACGAAGCTCAAAATGCATCAACAATCTCCGGCAGCTCGCCATTGCCAACACCATCTACGCGACGGATTTCAATGACCAGACAGTTCCGCTGATCATGCAGCTGGCCGACGGCCAGGCCCGTCTCTGGATGGCCAACCTGTATTTCCGTCAATTGATTGGCTATGGAAACAGTGTGAACTCCGTCATTCAGACGCCCATTCCCTACCGGTGTCCCTCCGACTTTCAGATTTTCCAGCCCAACAGGTATTCCTATGCCAACGATCCGAATCTGCCCAATGAGCAGAACAAATCGACACTGGTGTCCTACTCCTACAATTTTGAGGATTGGGCCCCATCCGACGGCCGCTCATGGTTTGAGGCCGTGACTGAAACTTCCAGCCACAAATTCACGCAGATTCCTCAACCTTCACGATCGATGATATTTCATGATGGCCAGGACTGGTGGTCCAGATGGTCCAGCGCCGATTACACCCGGGCATGGGACATCCTCGGAACAAAGGGAAGCGTCGGCGACTATCAGGCCCTCGGGATGGGCGGACCGACCTTCTACCGGCACAACGAAGCTGCCAACTTCGGTTTTTACGACGGCCACGCCGAAAAAATCGCCAAACAAAAGGCCTTTGTTCACGCCCATTTCAACGCCTCACCAAAGCGCCCCGGCATGTGGGTCGCCAACCCGGCAGTCTGGAACCGCAACCGGAACGGCAATCAGAATTAGCCGGCTGGCGATTTCCCGGCAGGATCTGAGGCGGGTCCCTGCTCTCCCACTGTTCGCAGATCGTCGCGACAGAATATCCCCTTTCCGTCATACCCACGACTCAGGATCCGGATCCGGCATTCCACATTGATCTCATACCGCGATGCAGAGCACCGAACTGCGGCCTGTCGGGATGTGCACAGTTCCGTGAATTAAGATTGTGGGGCCGAACAGGTTGCTGATATTCTGCAACTGTGAACCCCGCAATTCCATGAAACTCAAACTCAGCAAGCCTGTGCGTCAGGCCATCGTCAATGGCGCCGTCACCAACCGAAACAGCTGCCGACTGGTGGCACGGCCATTCGAAAACCCGGGACTCTACAAGGTCGAAGTCTCAACACCCAAAATGAATCTTCTGATCGACCTTGATCTTCGTGGACTGGAAGCCACCCTCCTTTATACCCAGGCTTCTTTCACCAACAGCGCCGGCAATACCGACTTTTCCGAAGCTGAACTCGACGCCCTCGATCCGGATTGTTCCCTCATCCGCACAATAAACACCGCACTTCATTGACGGAGTACCGGCAGTTACGGCCGTGAGGCCGTTTCAGACCCGACCGCAGACATGAAGTGCCGCGTTCCCTGAACGCAGACCGGCAAGGCACGGATCACAGCCGGGATGCCCCGCTGCCGCCACCTGCCTCCTGCGCAGCGTTCTTTTCCGCCTCAGCCAGGAGAGAGTCAAACAGGGCCTTCTGCCTTTTCATGGCTTCGACTTTGTCTGATGGATCTGTGCGGGCTTCGAGAAGCACCCATCCTGTGTATCGTGTGCGCACAAAGTGGTTGAAGAGGTCCTGATAGGGATAATTGTCGGAATCCAGCTCCCGCACATGAGCTGTGGCACCGAACCTGTTGCGGACCAGGCTGAAATTATGAGCCAGGCCTTTGCCTTCGAGATCCTGCTGGTTGGAATTCCAGCACACGGTCACATTCGGATGGTCGGCCACATCGAAGATCGCTTTCATGACTTCCAGGTCACTGGTTCCCGAGCCGTGGACCTCGACCCGTATTTCCTGACCGAAATCATCCCCGTAGGCACCGATGCGGTTGAGGGCTTTGCCGATCTGTTCAATGGTTTTCTCCCGGGACAGGTTCTTCGGAAATCCATTGGGCTTCACCTTGAGACCGGCACCGCCGCAGTCGTGCATCAGCCGGATATACCGACGTGCCTGTTCGATATTCGCTTCAACCCTTGCCGCGTCATCCTCGTGAAACTGACAGTTGGATCCGTAGCCGATCAGTCGCACCGGTGAATCAGCGAATCTTCGCCGGATATCCGCGCGCTGTGACGCGCTGAGTTCAGGTTCAACGCCGTGGGCATGCTGTGTACGGGTCTCAACCGCCAGCAGTCCGGACTTTTCGCAGGAGTCGATCAACTCGGGAAGTTTCATATCGCGCCCCCAGAGGTAGGTGACAAATCCGAACCGGAGACGCGGTTCGGGCACCAGTGGCAGTTGCTGTTGTGCCATGACGCCGGACAGTGGTGCACCGGTGGTCAGCGCACAGGTCGCAGCGGAGATATTCCCAATGAATTGACGCCTGTTCATATTATAAAGTATTGAGAGTTAGTGAAAAACGTCCGGAAGCACCGCGGTTTCCGGAATGGGTATGAAGCGATAATACCTGACCTCATCAAATTGAAAAGTGTTTACCCCGGGCCTGCCGCTGGCTGGTTCCGTAATTGACCACTTTCCCCTCGAATGCTGTCGCCCTGCCCATGGCTTTCGTTTACCCTGCAGACCGCCCGGATATGATGATGTCCACCGATCCAATGACAGCACACCTTGAAAGTCCTCTGATATCTCCTTCGGAG
>JAUIAG010000488.1 GCA_030425355.1 Verrucomicrobiia bacterium | reverse complement strand
CGGAAATCGGATCGTGAAAAAATATTCGACATCGGGCTTGAGGTTGTCAAAGGTCACTTCATGCTCAGTGACTGAGTTATCGGAGTGGCCCTCACGAACATCGCCGTGTGGAGAATCAAGAGTGTACCGGGTGGGCATGGCATCATCGGTTTCCCAGTAGAACCGCGCCTGATACCGGCCGGTCCAGTCCATGAACGGGCCGTATGAAGGGGAGACAATCTGCGGTTTCGGACGGGGATCCGGGAATTCGTCCCGGCGATCGCCCCATGTGGCGGCGATGGCATCGGCACTGAGGACGCCCTCATAAAGTTTGATTTCATGGATGGCTCCCTGCATGCGGTAATACTCGTCGTCGTCATGGTAGGCACCGATCTGGTAGAAACCTGTGGGGGGATATTCGATGGGGCCTGACTGTGCCTCACTGGAGTTTTCCAGAGTTCCGTTGACATACAGTTTCATGGAGGCACCATCGTAGACACCAGCGAGATGATACCACCGGCCGGGTTCAAAATCGGTGGATGATGTCATGTAGGTGAGGGCCCTGGCATTTTCCGATGCGATGGCGAAGGCGAAGCGGCTGCCGCGGTAACCCAGCATCCATCCTCGCTCGTAACTGCCGTTGTCCTGAATGGCACCGATGAAGGCGCCCCATTCAGCCGGCTTGTCGAGTCTGACCCACGCCTCGACCGAAAGCTCGCCGGTCGGGAGTGAGAGTTTGCTGAAGTCATCACTGATAATCAGACTGCCCTCACGGTCATTGAATTCCGCGCGGGGTGGCAGGGTTGCCTTGGTGAACTCGATCGGCCCCTCGATCCTGGCACCGGGTCCTCCGGCACTTGGCTTGAGTTCACTGTGCAGCTGCCGGTCAGGTGAAAACAGGTAGTGGGCGCGGAGCCGCGCGTCGGCACCGGAGGAGGAATGGACCAAAACCGGCAGGAGGGAAATCAGAAGAGCCAGTCGGCCCGATGCACTGTGGAATTTCATGATAGCGGAGGCTTTTTTCATGGTTTGGGGCAAAAGGCGAAAATATTTTCTCATGGCCGTGATCCGGGGTTACGGGCAGCCCCGACGAGGGTTGCGCTGTTGAAGCAGTAGATGAACCCCTGGTCCGTGGAGACAAACACACGACCATTTCCGGCCGACATTCCGTAGACGGTCCCCTCGACGGTTGCTTCGAAAGCCCTGGATCCATCTGTTCGGGAATAGGCGGCAAAGCCATTCTCGCCGCCGGCGAGGAGGTAGTCTCCGGCAAGTATCAGACTGGCCGGATAGCGGCACTCAACCTTCCAGGGCTGGCACTGCTGCATCTGATCGGAAAGTTCATCAATCTGACGTCCGAAGTTGATGAGGTCCTTGCGGATAAGGGCGATGGTGTCGGCGGCCGCCTCACCGCCCTCCTCCTCCAGTTTCCTGAGCTGCTTGTAAGCCTGCGACTGGAGCTGGCTTACCTTCCTGCGTTCGCCGGAAAGCTCGAGATAGCGGGTGCGGTCAAGAGCCGTGATATCG
>JAUIAG010000213.1 GCA_030425355.1 Verrucomicrobiia bacterium | reverse complement strand
ACTGAGCTACAGGCCCTCATGGTGGAGCTAAGGAGATTCGAACTCCTGACATTCTGCTTGCAAAGCAGACGCTCTACCAACTGAGCTATAGCCCCAATGGATCTGGTAATGCTGTGTGTTTCACACATATTAGAGCACACTACCATGTCTGGTGTCTTAAAGAGCAGATTGCTCATTGACGGTTGAATTGTGCGCACCGAGAGCCTCACTTCGGTGAGAAGTGTCGACCTGGCAGGAATAGCCATAGTTACTTAGCGTAATCTGTCTATCCTGCACTACTCCTTAGAAAGGAGGTGATCCAGCCGCAGGTTCCCCTACGGCTACCTTGTTACGACTTCATCCCAATCACCAGCCTTACCTTCGGCAGTTGCCTCCATAATGGTTGGCTCACCGACTTCGGGTATGACCGGCTTTCATGATGTGACGGGCGGTGTGTACAAGGCCTGGGAACGTATTCACGGCGCCGTAGCTGATGCGCCATTACTAGCGATTCCGGCTTCATGTAGTCGAGTTGCAGACTACAATCTGAACTGGGCACAGTTTTCTGGGATTAGCTCCACCTCGCGGCTTGGCGACCCTTTGTACTGTGCATTGTAGTACGTGTGCAGCCCTGGACGTAAGGGCCATACTGACTTGACGTCATCCCCACCTTCCTCCTGGTTAAAGCCAGGCAGTCTGTTTAGAGTGCTTTCCGCGCTAGCGGAAATAGCAACAAAACACGAGGGTTGCGCTCGTTGCGGGACTTAACCCAACATCTCACGACACGAGCTGACGACAGCCATGCAGCACCTGTGCCAATTGGTCTTGCGACCTCGACTGCTTTCACAGCCTTAGAGAGGCATGTCAAGCCCAGGTAAGGTTCTTCGCGTTGCATCGAATTAAGCCACATACTCCACCGCTTGTGCAGGCCCCCGTCAATTTCTTTGAGTTTTAACCTTGCGACCGTACTCCCCAGGCGGTACACTTATCACGTTAGCTTCGCCACAGATGGGGCCGAACCACCTACAGCAAGTGTACACCGTTTACTGCTAGGACTACCAGGGTATCTAATCCTGTTTGCTACCCTAGCCTTCGTGCCTCAGCGTCAGGAATCGTCCAGGGACTCGCCTTCGCCACTGGTGTTCCTCTTGATATCTATGCATTTCACTGCTACACCAAGAATTCCAGTCCCCCCTCCGATCCTCTAGCAGAATAGTATCCAATGCAATTTCCGGGTTGAGCCCGGAGCTTTCACATCAGACTTAAACTGCCGCCTACGCACCCTTTACGCCCAGTGAATCCGAACAACGCTTGGGACCTCTGTATTACCGCGGCTGCTGGCACAGAGTTAGCCGTCCCTTCCTCTTCTGCGACTATCAGACACTCCGGTTATTAACCGGAATGCTTTGTTAACAGATGACAGAGGTTTACAGACCGAAGCCCTTCTTCCCCCACGCGGCGTCGCACCATCAGGCTTTCGCCCATTGTGAATGATTCTCGACTGCTGCCACCCGTAGGTGTCTGGACCGTGTCTCAGTTCCAGTGTGACTGATCATCCTCTCAGACCAGTTACCCGTCGTAGCCTTGGTAGGCCATTACCCTACCAACAAGCTGATGGGACGCGAGATTATCGTAAAGCGGGAGGCCCGAAGGTCCCCCCCTTTTATTTTTGGCAGATGCCTGTCAAAAATGACATCCGGTATTAATCCACCTTTCGGCGGGCTATTCCGAACTTCACGGCAAATTTCTCACGCGTTACTCACCCTTGCGCCACTAAATCCGGTTCGTATTGCTACAATCCGAATTCCGTTCGACTTGCATGTCTTATCCACGCCGCCAGCGTTCGTTCTGAGCCAGAATCAAACTCTCCGTTATTGTGTAAGCTTGATTTTAAATAATTAGGTTAAACTCAATTCCGTCTCTGCTTACTGAGACTTCATCGAGGGCTCTCGATTACGCACAATTCAACTTTCAATGAACATCACGAACAGAACCTGGGAGGAGCTTTTGGAAGAGTCACTCACTGTCTCGTTCGGCCCCCGCCGTTTCGTGGGGCGAAGAACAACCTATCAAAATCAGAATTCCCTGCAAGGGATTTTTCGAATTTTTTTTCACCTTTGTCATGAGTGGGCTGATTCGGGGCGATTTCGTGGAGAAAAGCGGTGTTTTCCGGGCCGAAAACGGCCTGGAGCAGGGTGGCATTGGTGTTGGCGGAGGGATCGCGGGCAAAAAACCGGTTGATAAGGAGGGACACAGGCATCTCCGGGGCGCGGGCTTCGAGGTAGTGGCGTGTGAGGAGGGCATGATTGAGGCAGCCGAGTCGGTCGGGGACCACGACGATGACGCCGGAGGCGAGTTCAAAGGCCAGGTCGGCGAAGGAGAAGTCCGGGGCGATGGGGGCGAGGATTCCGCCGGCGCCCTCGACGAGGAGCACGCGGGTCTGTGCGGCGGCGCGGCGGATGAATTCCAGGGTGCGGTCCTTTTCCGGGAAGGGCAGACGGTGTTCGATGCAGGCGGCATGGGGGCAGAGAGGCGGGGCGTATGTATAGAGGTTGATGTCGGCGACGGACTGGTTTCTGCCGTTGGCATCGGAAAGCATCAGGAGGTCGTCGAGGCTGCCGGAGCAGAATGGTTTGACCGCCATGGCATCGACATCATGAGAATTGAGATATTGAACAAGTCTGCAGGTGGCGATGGTCTTGCCAACACCGGTATCGGTGCCGGTGATGAAATAGACGGACGGGGTGCGACGGAGTTCGTCGGTCACTGCATGATTCATAGAGTATATTCTGGTCAAACTGGGGAATATGGAAAATAGTTTTGTATCCCGAAACCACTGGATGGCGCTGAAGTCATGGAGCCGTGCCGTGTGAGCGGGGAACCGAACAGACCGACACTGAACAGAAACAACAAACGAGAAAATTGACTCTATTGATATGAAACAAATACCACAGATCAGCTCTGGAATTGCCGGACCACTGGGGGTTCTGCACCTGCCGCGTTTATGGCAGAAACTGATATTGTCCGCGCGGGGGAAGCTGGCTGACGGCTATGATGCGTGCGGACAGGGCTATGATCAGATGGTCCTTGATGCCCTCGGACTGGACCGGGAGAAGACCATACAGTTCGTTACCGGCTCCCTTCCCTCCTACCCGCTTTTTGAAAAGTGGATTCTCGATCAATGCGGCGGGTCGGTGGATGCGGCTGCCGTGGAGAAGCTGAATGCCGCCATCCGCGGTTATGAACATGCGGATTCAACACGCCGGGCCATACTCGATGCCTGCGGCATTGTGGATGATGGAACGATCCGGGACGCGGTCAGCCTGAACAACCTGGATGACTGGACGGAATTCTACAACTCAGTGCGCTGATCCGGCCCATGGGAAATCATTTCCGGGACTTCCGGAATCATGCAGGCGGCCGCAGGGCCGCCTTTTTTTGTGGAGTGAAACCGGGGAAAAGGAACCACTCCGATAATCAGGGGTCCTCCGTGCCTGCGGCGGCATCGCGGTCCTCTTTCAGCTGTCTGAGCATATCGATGAGGTCCTTCCATCCGCCTATGGCAACCCAGACTGCCATGCCGGCGAAGAGGGCAATGCTGATGAAGAAAATGGCGGTCCACAAAGTGATCCAGAAATTCATGATGAGGCGGGGTGATGAGTTATGGAGCGGGCGGTCATGTCATGAGTGGCCGGATGAGGAATCCCTGTCCGGGCCGAATTCCCTGACGAACTCTTCCCTGTCCCGGTAGAGCGTGTCATCGGGAAAGAGCAGTGAGCCGACAATGAAGAGGACTGAGGCGAGGCCGACGATGGAGAGTCCGATGGTGGCTCCGGAGTACCGGGCGACCCCTGCGGCATCGACCCATCCAATGGCGGCCTGGACCGGGGTGAGGCCGAGGACGGCCAGAAATCCGGCACAGAGTGAGAGCACGGCACCGACGCGGCTGGCACGGCGCCAGTAGAGGCCGCCCCACAGCAGGGCGAAGGCGCCGGAAAAATAGACGGCACCGGTGATGCTCATGTAGTCCCAGATGTCATCCGAGCCCTGGTAGAAAAGTCCCCAGAACCATATGTAGGCACCTATGGCGACGATGGCGATGCGGGTGATGAGGACTCTGGATTTCTGGCTGAGCGGCTTTTTGCGGGAGGGGGCAATGATGTCCTGGGTGATGACGGAGGACCAGCAGAGGAGGTATGAGTCGTGGGTGGACATGAAGGCAGCGATCATGGCCGCGGTGATGAGGCCGATGACACCCACCGGGAGGATTCTTCCGAGGAAGATGGGCATGGCAAAGAGGTTGTTCTTGGCCTCGACGCCGGGATCATCCGGGAAGAAGGCCTGCTGGAGGTCGGGTGCCCTGGTCATGATGAAGACGAAGGCGCAGATTCCCCAGAAATAAGGGATCATCTGCCGGATGGTGAAAGGAATGGCGGACCACATGAACTGGCGGTTCACGGCCTCCGGGGATTTCATGACCAGCGCCCTGGCAATGGCGGTCGGCCAGATGGCACAGTTGACCAGGCCGAGAAAGAGCATCCACGCCACGTAGTCCGGACCGAAACCGCCATCCTGAACGAATGGGTTGAAGGCGGCCTCGCCCTTCTGTTCGGTCATGACCGAGACGATGGTGTCCCAGCCTCCGAGTGCCTGGATGCAGAGGCCGGTGGTCAGGAGTGTGCCGAAGGCGAGGATGACGAACTGGATGTAGTCGGTGATCACCACGGATATCATTCCCCCGAGGATGGTGTAGGTGAGCACCAGGGCAATGAGGATTGTCATGGTGATCCTGAGGGCCTGGCCATCGGCGGAGAGACCGGTGATGCCGACAATGAACATCGAGCCGACCTTGAGGAACAGTCCCATGTTGAGGATCCCGCCCATGACAAGGAGAATGCCTCCGAGCACCCGCACCTTGCGGCCGAAACGCCGTTCGTAAAACTCGGGAATAGTGAGCACCTGCATGGCGCGAAGCCGGCAGACGATGAATCCGGTGATCCCCACGAACAGGGCGACCATTCCGGCGAGGAGGGCGATGTGGAAGGCGGCAAAGCCGCCGGTGAAGCCCTTCTGGGCGGAGTACATCACCGTGATGAGTCCCATTTCGGTGCCGGCCATGGAGGCGATGCCGAGCCGGGTGCCAATCGACCGCCCGGCGCCGATGAAGCCCGTCATGTCGGAAACGAACTGCCGGCCGATCCACCCGATCACCAGCGAGCCCATCAGGTAGACAATGACGATGACCCAGTCAAAAGTGGTGAAGTGCGTCTGGGATGCCAGTTCGTTGATCGCCTGGATATTTTCCATAGGTCAGCGGTGAAGGCGCCATGGAGTGACATTCAGCAGTCGGATAGCCGGAGAGAAAAAGTTGCGGAGCGCTTCTCCGGTTCTCGATCCATATCCCCGCCGTCACGGGAGCCCTGCGGGGAACGGTAGACAGAAAGCCCCATCGGAGCAATCCCGCATTTTCACGAATTGCAATTCATGCCGGTGATGGAGATATTCGCCCTCATGAGGCTGATGAATATCCACGCCCACTATGATGATTTTGAATTCACCGCATGCGGCACATTCGCAAATTTCATGGACGCTGACCGGGAGGGATTCCGCGGCAGGGTGACGGTGTGCACCGACGGGGCAGCCGGGCATCACCGGATGTCGAGGGACGAGACCGCGGCCGTGCGTCTTCAGGAGCAGGAATCAGCCATGGCCATGGCCGGTTTCGAACTCGAGACACTGGAATATCCGGATGGCGCCCGTCCAAAGGAAGGTCAGATGACCGCCGGCCCGGAAATGCTGGCCGCCCTGTGGATGTCGATCCGTTCCTTTCGGCCGGACTACCTGTTCTGCCCTCCCCTGCCTTCGGATGTGAGCGCCGGGCTGCATGTGGACCATGTCGTGGTAGCCGAGTCCATCCGCCGGGTCGCCTACCTCCTCAATGTCCCGCAGGCCTACACCAATTTCTATCCACAGCTCAGTCCGCCCTGGGAGAGCATTCGCACCCCGGTGATTCTCACTGTGTCGGACAGCTACATGGGGACGGAGAATCCGTTTGATCTGGTGGTGGATATCAGCGACAGGTTCGATCTGGTCTGCGAAACCAGCTGGTGCCATCAGTCACAGATCCGCGAATGGCTGCCATGGGTCGGACGCCATCAGTTCCGCCCCCCGGAAAACTACTCACAATGGTGCGACTTTCTCCGTCAGCGCGTCCTCGCCAGACAACAGAATCTCGGACTGCCCACCGACCGGATATTTGAACTGTTCAGCCTCACCGCGTGGGGGGAAATCCCGGGCCTTGAGCAACTGCTTCACGATTTCCCCGGAGTGGATACGGTGCTTTCCCCCATCGCTGAACTGGGGCGTAAGATCCGACGGTGGAAAACCCAGGGCACCTGAGACTCACCCGCTGCCAGTCGCCACATTTCCGATTTCCGATTTCCGATTTTTCCGGTGCCAGGCACGTCCGTGCCTGGCACCGGAAATAGACGGAAATAGAAATAGAACAGAACAGTGGCTGCGGAATTGCGGGTTCTCAGTTCTCGTCCTCGCCGCGATAGACGGCGCCGCAGGTGGCGTTTTCCTGGACGACGACTTTGCAGAGTCCAGGGAGCTGAGGCTTCAGCTGACGCCAGATGTATGCGGCCATATTTTCACTGGTGGGCACCTCGAGACCGGGGATGTCGTTGAGGAGGTGGTGATCGAAGCGGTCCATCAGGGGCGCGAAGGCCTGTTTGATGTCGGCAAAATCGAGAATCCAGCCCGATTGCGGATCCGCCTTGCCGGCGACATGGATGGAGACGGTGAAAGTGTGGCCATGGAGTCGACGGCACTTGTGCCCCTCCGGGGCATTGGGGAGGAAATGGGCTGCGTCAAAAGTGAATTTCTTGAAAATCTCCATGTATCAACTGGGTCGCGTCTATCGCCGCCGAGAGGTCAGACCGGGCATCGGGAAACGGACAGAAGACCCGCGATTCCGGACCAAACGGACTGAAATAATTCCGTTTCATGCGGATCTGGCAAGGAAAAACTGAGGCTGCCTCGATGAGCTGGAAGCAGTGCTGCCGGGAAGCTGACCCCGGGTTCAGCTGGTGGCGGCGATGGTGCTGAGGGTCTTGTGATCCACCTTTCCGGTTCCGAGAGCGGGGATTTCCTCGATGAACCGAAGCTCACGGGGAATACAGAGTGTGGAGAGTCCGGCTTTCTGAATGGCCTCGCGGACCAGAACGGGGTCGATGTCCTGCAGGGTTGAGTAGGCGATCAGTTTTTCCCCTTTGGCCTCATCGGGGACACTGACAACGGCGATGTGAAAATCCTCTCCGTATCGCGGCGTGAGGTCGTTGGCGAGGGCTTCCTCGACGGCGGTGAGGGATACCATTTCGCCACTGATTTTGGCGAAGCGCTTGAGTCGGCCGAGCAGCCGGAGGTAGCCTTCGTCATCCAGCTCGCCTATATCACCGGTATCGTACCAGCCGCCGAGTGATTTGAATTTTTCATTGGGTTCCGGGTTGAGGTATCCCTTCATCACATTGGGGCCCTTGACCATGACCCGTCCGCCCCGCTCCACGCCGTCGACAGGTTCTATGCGGACCTCGAGACCCGGCAGGGGCATTCCCGTTGTGCCCTTGCGATGGAACATGAAGGTGTTGACGGAAACCACGGGAGCGGTTTCGGTGGCTCCATAGCCCTGGAGGATGCGCACGCCGAACTTTTCATTCCAGAGATCAAAGGTGGAATCCTGCAACTTCTCCGCCCCGGCAACGAGGTAGCGTATTTTGCGGAAGTCCATGGGATGGGCGTAGCGGGCATAATTGGAGAGAAAGGTGTTGGTTCCCATGGTGACCGTGCAGTTGAGGTCATAGACGACCGAAGGAATGCCACGGTAATTGAGAGGGTTGGGAAACAGGAATGTGTAGATGCCCTTCATCATGGGCAGGATGGCCCCGATGGTCAGTCCGAAGCTGTGAAACAGCGGGAGGGGATTGAAGATCCTGTCGGTGTCGTTGATATCCGTCACGGCCAGCACCTGTTCGACATTGGCAATGAAATTGCCGTGAGTGAGCTGCACGCCTTTAGGGACGCCCTCGGATCCACTGGTGAAAAGAATAATGGCGGTGTCCCCGCGGCTCCAGTGACCGCGGTCGATGATATCGGGCTCGAAGCGGAATCGAAAAAGCGCGGCCAGCTTGTCGGTGAGGCCGAATGTCCGGCGGATATCCTCAAGGAAATGGAATTCAATACCCGCTTCCCGGAGGGAACTTATATCGATGCCGGCCTTTTCGAGGAAGGTCCGGGAACTGATGACATGGCGGATCCCCGCCAGCCGGGCACACTGAAGCATGACGGCCGGGCCCGAAGTGTAGTTGAAAACCGTGGGCACCCTGCCGGCAAACCACGACGCCAGAAGAGTGACCGGGTTGGCATTGACATTGGGAAGCAGGATTCCCAGACGACGGGATCCGTCAGAAGCAATCCTGTCGATGGCACGGGAAATCAGATCCGCCCCCACTATCAGCTTCTTGAAACTGAGAGGGGTCATGGTGACATCCTCGAACACCACCATTCCGGGACGGGTGCGGGCCATTTCAACCACGGCACCGGGGACAGACGGGTGCCCGCATTCCATCTCGGCAATGAACTGATGCTCCATCATTTGCCGTGTCAGCCATGCCGTGAGGCGATTCCGCTGCTCGGCGGGCCTCAATCCGGGAAATGCCGGCAGGGAGTCGATTTTACGGACATGCAATGTCACCCTTGGAAACCACTGCGTCCAGCTCTCATGCTGCACCCACTTGAGTCGTTTTGCGCCCCGCAGATAGGCGGTGAGGATGGTCGCTCCCGATTTCTGGATAAGAAATCCGGTCCCCTCATACAGCTTCATCAAAGACCCGGTGCGGGAGAGCCGTCCCTCGGCAAACAGCACCAGTCGCCCCCCGCTTTTCAGGTAGCCTGCTATTTCCTTGAGGCCGTACGGGGATCCCAGCTCCACGGGAAATGTCCGCGAGTTGATCATCACCCTGCGGTGGATCCAGCCCTTCCGGGCCACCTGACTGGAAACCACAAAACGCCAGTCCTCCTCGAGAATCACCGCCAGAAGCAGCCAGTCGAGCCATGAGACGTGGTTCGGCACCAGAAGCACCGGTCCGGGGGTCTGGAGAATCTTTTCGCCATCGCCATGGACGCGATACCGGAAAAACCACTGACATAAAAGTCGTAGAAGTGAGGCCATCTGTTCAATCTGGTTGTTCTGCCACGCTCCGGAGGAGGCTGCGGATCGCCAGAGACAATAAGCATCGGAAATTGAAAACTCCAGCGCAACCGACGGTGGGGGGAATTTGCGCCGGCACCGGCAGCTGGGCGGGGCGGAGGGCACCTGTCGCCGCCACCCGCCGTCCCCGCCAGGAATGAAGAAAATGAAGAACCCCACCGGAAAAATTCCGGCGGGGCTCAAACTGAATAACAAAGGAATGTCAGGCTGTCACCCGGGGCGGCAGCTGGCCCCGATCAGGGACGGTAGTTGCGGGGACGCTG
>JAUIAG010000212.1 GCA_030425355.1 Verrucomicrobiia bacterium | reverse complement strand
TCGGACTGCCGGTCTCTGATTTTGACATCGAAGTGTATGACACCGACTTCGACACCCTCCAGGCACAGCTTTCAAAGCACGGAAAGGCCAGCCTGGTCGGCAGGTCATTCGGGACCGTGAAACTCCGGACACGGGACGGAGATGTCCTTGATTTCTCACTGCCGCGCCGGGACTCAAAATCCGGGCCCGGTCATCGTGGCTTCACCGTTGAGCTCGATCCATCGCTCACACTTGAGGAGGCCACCTCACGGCGCGATTTCACCATCAATGCCATTCTCTTCGATCCGCGGGAAAAACGGATCATCGACCCGCACAACGGACGGATGGACCTCGAAAACCGCATCCTCCGCCACGTGGGTCCGGCCTTCGTCGATGACCCCCTGCGGGTGCTTCGGGGCATGCAGTTTGCCGCCCGCTTCGACCTGACTGCTGCCCCGGAAACAATCCAACTGTGCCGGTCCATTCGGCACACTTACAGTGAACTGCCGGTGGAGCGGGTCTGGGGTGAGTGGTTCAAATGGGCGATACAGTCAACACGACCTTCCAGCGGCCTCCGGTTCCTTCAGGAAACCGGTTGGTGGGCCCACTACCCAATCCTCCCGCAGATGGCACAAACCCCGCAGGATCCCGAATGGCACCCGGAGGGCGATGCATGGACCCATACGGTCCTGGTGTGCGACGCCATGGCTGAATACCGGGAATGGAAGGATGCCCCCCCGGACCTGCGCGCAATACTCATGCTGGCGGCACTCACCCATGATTTCGGAAAGCCGTCCACCACGGCGGAGCACGTCCTTGGCGGTAAAAAACGGATCACCTCCCGTGGCCATGACCTGGAAGGGGTTCCCATTGCCGATGATTTTCTCCGCAGCATCGGCTGTCCGGGTCATATCCGGGAGGGAGTTGCACCGCTTGTCGCCGAACACATCCGCGGCCGGGATGCCCAAAGCCGCCGCAGTGTCCGCCGATTGGCGAACCGGCTTGCTCCGTCGACCATCGGGGACCTCTGCCTTGTGATGATGGCAGACATGGCCGGACGCCCACCCCTCCCTAAAGATCCACCCGAATGGATCCACCAACTGCGTCAGGCCGCCGAAACCGCCGGTGTCGACGATTCCCCTCCCCGTCCCATCATCCTCGGACGGCATCTCATCGACCGCGGTATCGCCCCCGGACCGGCCATGGGGCCAATACTGGCCCAGGCCTTTGAAGCCCAGCTGGATGGCGCCTTCACCACCCTGGAGGAAGCACTCCTGTGGCTGGACCGCAACATGGAAAATCTCAGGTCAAAATGACCCGGAAAACATGGAAAAACCTGAGCATTTCGGATTTTTCCAGGAATTCGACGGATTTGGACTTGCAAAATAGCCCCTCACGCCTTAAGAGCTATGGTCCGCTTGACGGCAGTGTAGCTCAGCGGTAGAGCAGAGGACTCATAAGCCTTTGGTCGCGAGTTCAAATCTCGCCACTGCCACCATTTTCCTCCAACAATTTCCCTGCAAATATCATCGTTTTCTGCGGTTTGAGCCTCGTTTTAGCTTCTGACATGGATTTTGACTCATTTCTGCCAGCGACCGGATAATTTCAGGAAAATTCACCAAACGGCGCCAGAACAAGCACTTTGACAAGCAATTATTAAAAGCACTTTCAGCCTCGGACTGGCACAAATCTCAGGTTGGCTTTCAGTCCCCTCAAACAACTCCGGACCATTCCGCCCTCTGGATGCCGAAATCCGAGATCCGGTTGAGGTGCCAGGCACATCGCCTGACGCCACAACTGATGTGGGAGCCCCCGGACTGTCGGCTGATCGCACTGAGAGAAAAAAAAGCTTCGGCCAACAGAGGCACAATACGTTGACGGACAGCCGGCGGGGTGGGCATTTTCGATCCCGATTCCGATAGCGATCCCGATTTCAGAATGATCCCGGAGGGATTACAGATTCATAGCCGGTGGTTGAGCGAGAAACGAGCGGCACCACCGGTCCACGCTCCTCCCAGTCGCATGTCATATTTGGTGCATATAAAATGCCCGGATGACTCCTGAGGATCATCCGGGCACTGCGCCAGCGCCTGATTGACTGTTTATTTAATTAACTTATTCGGCAGTTACTGCCAGAAAAAATGGCGATGAATCACTCATGGCGGATTCCAGACTTATGGAAGTTATCAGCATTTCCGGATGTGGGTTCTCCCATGAAGTCATGTATAAACGCAGAGACATTTCGGATTCAGCTGAAGCCTTGTTTTCTCCCTCCCAGGCGACGATGCTGTTGGGCGGGATTGCGCTGTCTGGGGCAGTCCACCAATCCAGTGTCTCAATTCCATATCTCAAGGGAAACCGCTCATCAGTTCCATCTTCGTAGTTAACAGTAATATAGCATACCGGCTGACCATCCGCCGCCGGCCATCCAGTGCCATGGAGGAAATGCAGTTTGCCGGCTTTACACCACACATCAATGTCATCGATGCGTTCAGGGTATTGAATGGCTGTTGAGTTCTGTACCTCCTCTCCATTGAGATGAACCAGTCCGCGTGCATCAAAATCAATCCCTTCGACGACAAATTTTCCGGCAGGAAAAGTTGCCAGAGTGTTGTCGGGCATGCCTCCTTTATGAAACTCGTCATCGAGAGCCGCGTTGTAAAAAAAGGTGAGATCGATACAGTGATCAGGGATCTCATCGGATCTTGGAGGAATGGGATTCAGGGGCATCGCTTCCATTTTAGGTGATTCATAGGTCTGCGTGTGAGCGCCCGGCCCGGACTGGATCTGATCCACAAAGGCCCACCGTGGATTGCGAATCAGGACCTCCTCTGACTTTACCTCGTGGGGGCGCATGTCCAGTGGCGACATTGCCCTACCCATCAGCTTCTGGATGCCTTCAGAGTCTTTGAGGTAAAGTCGGGCGAATGAATTCCCGGTTTTCCGGATAAAGGAGGTCAATGCACCGGTATGATGCATGATCCCGTATTCGCGTGTTCCGCCATCGTGCCGGGCATACGTCAGCAGCCCACCTGCATTTCTCACATCTTTTTCATAATCGGCGATCAACTCCTCCAGAATCGGCATGATCCTGGGACGGGGGAATGCAATATCCCCTGGAATCATCCCGTAAAAGTCTCCTGTTTCAGAATTGACACTGACTTTGGCCAAAGTGACCGGCATGGGCACAGTCCTCACCTTTTTGATGAGGGCGGCTCTGTCCCCGGCGCTGGTATCCCGAGCCAGGGCTTTCACTTTTTCGAGGTATTTATCAATGTCCCGATGTGCTAAATCTTCCAGATCCGCCAACCCGTGGATTGTTGCCGGCAATATTCCACTGAGCTTCAGAAAACCGACACTGTATGCCCCATCGGGAACCATGCCGACAAGCATTGACCGGCTTCTTCCGGGGTTGCTGTTTGATTTCCAGTCAAATTCCTGAAGCCATTTACCATCGTCTGAACTTTTATGGAAAACCAGGTGATTTCCGACTTTTCGGGCCGCATATCGCTTCCGGTTGACCAGTTCATGTTCATTGAACCCAAAGAGACCACTGCGTGTCCTCCAAACATTCTCCCAGGTCAGGATAGTCACTCCATTATTAAGATTTGATGAATCATGCCGGTAGAGCTGCCCCACCCAGCTATGCCGCTGATTCGGTGGCAGCAGACTCAGCACATCCTCGTTGATTGACTGTAGTGCCTGCTTTTTCTGCTCAAGGAAGGCTTCGAGAAACTCAGGTCCTTTCCCTGGAACGACCGTGACTGAGCTCCACACAGGATCGTACTGCTGCTCCATCAGGGCTGTGAAATACATATCCATCGAGTCGAAGTCGTCGGTTTTTGGCATATTCCCGACCTGTGCAGCGGCTTTGAGGGTCCAGCCGGCACCGGATTCCAGTGGCTGGACAAGCTGGCTTTCAACATGCACCTTTCTCAGTTTATCCAGCCAGGTGACATCCAGATTCTTGGCGGCCATGAGATCGTGCATCCTGTCCAGTGTCCTGGTCATCCATTCAGATGGCACAGCCGCCGGCTTCTTACCGACGGCAGACCAATACGGTATATCGCCGGGAAACCGTTCCAGTGCACTCCTCAGTTCCTCCATGGGGATCGTTTCCGGAACAGCTCCCCGTTCCTCGTCCGAACCGTGCACCATGAAGACAAGTCCTGGAATCTCAGCTCCGGCCCGGATTCCGAAAGTCAGCCCCTCAAATGAACTGGCCTTCGATAGTAATGCATCAAAGGCAGTATGATACGTAGCAGTGACGGCGCACTCTCCATAATCAAGCAACTCGTCCAGACCATCGACAGGCATCTGCATCCGGATCTGCATGTCAATCATCTCCTTTTCATCTTCCGGTATCTTCGCCAGGAACTCCTGCTTCTTGAGACTGAGCAGTGATACAGGCAGAAACTTGAAAAAACCGGCCTGCTTATACAGAGGTTTAATCAGATCGGGATGTATCGTGAGAAACAGATCCAACTCATCAGTCCGCCGGAGAACGTCCGACATATGCGGATCACCATTCAGACGCTCATAGCCTTCTGTATCATCCAGAAGCAGAAGCAGGGACGATTCACCGGATACGTAAACACGATTCCCACGGACCAGTCCATACAGGGCATCGGCACCCATGCCCTGCATCGGCAGTTGGATCAGATCGAGGCCCCCGATGGAAATCCTGGCCGCTTTGACCGGCCCGTCGGGTGAGGTCACAGTACCAACGAATGCATCCGCACCGGTCAGTCCCATGCTCACAATAAAAAATTTCCGTGGATCGCCCGGGTAAATGGTAACCGTGACCGGAGCATCCGGATCAATCCCGAGAGAGTGCGAAAGAAACTCCGGCTCCAGAGGCTTCCCCATCATCTTCATGCCGAAAACCGTGAGCAGCGGGTGTTTCTGTTTCAGAAGTTCCCCGGCATCCGGGGGCAGCAGCTGCTCCGGAACCCCCGACTTCAAAAAATTCTCCGCCTGGGTCACAACCCGCAGCAGACTCCTTATTTCGGCATGGACTATGGCGTTTCCCGGCAGAACCTGCTGATGCTGAGAGGCCTGTGCAAATTGATGGCCCCCGAGACTTAACAGCCCGAACAACAACCCCAGACTCTTCAGACCAATGATTAGAAATGGTTTTTTCATGATTTTTTTGTTTTCAGACAACCCTTATGAAACCTGACACTTCAGACAGCCGGTTTGTTACTGACCGTCTTGTGAAATTGTTCGGGGCTTCGATGGTCACTCCGCATCAGCCGCTGTCACTCAAATCTATATCGGACTGGCTCTTTTTGCCATGCCGCCTTGACGCTGAGCGAGTTTGGTCCATCCCGAACAACCCGTGACGCAGGCTGCATCCGACTGTTCCACGACTCGGTGGCGCCGCTATTCAGGCTGGCATAAAAGGAGTTTCTTGTTTCCTGACCCCAATTCCCAAGGCGCCGCACCAGTATCCATTACGGCAAAGTATGGTGATCTGGGATTTCATATCACCAACACGTTTCAAGGCCCGTATACACATCAGATTTTAGCAAGTGAGCAAAAATCGTTCCACAAATCCGATGCATCTCATCTTTACTACACTGGAATGCAGCATTTCAGTTCCGATTTGATTAAATGGGTAAAGTTTGCTTAGGTTGGTGGTGATGGAACAGAAACCAACAACAGACAGCGGTATTCGCAAGAGCATTGTCAGCCAGACCCGCGAGAGGATGGTGGAAGTTCCGGCATGGCTTCCCATTGAAAAGCTGGCGAAGGTCGAGGTGACTTCAGAGGATACGGATCATCCGATCGACCACGCGCTGCTCTCACAGCATCCCAAAGGCTGGAGGGCATCGGAACCGGGAGCGCAGACGATCCGGCTGCTGTTTGACCAGCCTCAATCCGTTCATCGAATTTATCTCCACTTCGAAGAATCGGAACGCGAACGGGCCCAGGAGATCGTGCTGCGATGGTATACCGACCCTTCAGGATCGGCGGAGGAAATTGTCCGACAGCAATGGAATTTCAGTCCAAGCGGCTCCACCCACGAAATTGAGGACTATCGCCTCGAGCCGAAAAAGATCGTCCGCCTGGAGCTTGAAATCACTCCGGACCGCAGCGGCGGTGACGCCAGGGCCAGCTTGCAGCAATTCCACGTGGCCTGATTCCCATTTCCCGACACCAAACACAAGTTTCCAGTCTCCAAACTGGATTGGAACTGCGACAGATTCCTGCCGTATCAGCACGGCGTTCAGAATTTCACAGAACAAAAATTGAAACCGGAATGGCGGCGCTTCTATTCGTCATTGCAGAATTGACATAATCAACTCAACTCATGACCACTGCCACTTCCCAGGATGCGAACTGGTTAAAACGAGAATGCAAATCATCGCTTCGTCGGCTGTTGCCGATTTTGGAAAAGGACTTTAAGGAACGGGCCGACGAGGCCGAATGGGATACAATACAGGAACGGATTCAGAAACATTTCCCGCAATTTTTCGAACGCTTCCACGCACTCTACGGGAAGGAATATGATTTCTTCTATTACCTCACCGATGTGCTCAGATCGGCCACGACCATGTGGCATGAACGGCCAGATGAGTTGAAGGCATTGGACGCCTTGCGTGAGACCGATCCCGAATGGTATCTGTCGCATCGCATGGTCGGCAGCATGTGCTATGTGGATCTATTCGCCGGCGACCTTCAGAAACTGCGCACACGCATACCCTACCTGAAGGAACTGGGCATTACATATTTGCATCTGATGCCGGTCTTCAAAGTGCCCAGGGGCGACAATGACGGAGGATATGCAGTGAGCAGTTACCGCGAAATAAATCCGGAGCTGGGCTCCATGGAGGACCTCGCGGAACTGGCGACCGATCTGCGGCAAAACGGGATTTCTCTGGTTCTTGATTTTGTGTTCAACCACACCTCGGACGAACATGAATGGGCGCAGAAAGCCCTGGCCGGTGACGAGGATTACCAGGATTATTACCGCATGTATCCGGATCGGAAAATCCCGGACGCCTTTGAACAGAGCATGGGAGAAATCTTTCCTGAAGACCACCCCGGCGCCTTCATCTATCGCAACCGAATCAGGAAATGGGTATGGACCACCTTCAATAATTATCAATGGGATCTGAATTATGAAAATCCCGAAGTCTTCGTCCGGATGATACAGGAGATGCTGTTCCTGGCCAATCAGGGCGTTGAAATTCTCCGGTTCGATGCGGTGGCCTTCATTTGGAAACGGCTGGGAACCAACTGTCAGAACCTCCCCGAAGCCCATTGGGTTCTCCAGGCCTTCAATGCACTGGCGCGCATCGTCGCCCCTGCCATGGTCTTTAAATCGGAAGCCATTGTGCATCCGGATGAAGTGCGCAAATACGTCGGAGTCCAGGAATGCCCGCTGTCCTACAATCCGCAGTTGATGGCTTTGTTGTGGGAGGCCATGGCCACCAGGGACGTGCGCGTTCTCAACCAGGCTCTGCATCATCGCTTTCAGGTGCCGTCCGGCTGTTCGTGGGTGAACTACCTCCGCTGTCACGACGACATCGGCTGGGCGTTTGCCAACGACGACGTGGAGGCTATCGGATTCAACGCCGGCGAACACCGGCGTTTTCTCACCCGGTTTTACACCGGACGCTTTGAAAACAGTTTTGCCCGCGGGGCTCCATTCATGGAGAACCCGCAGACCGGCGACGCCCGGGTCTCGGGAATGCTGGCTTCCCTGTGCGGCCTGGAGAAAGCGCTGGGCGAAAAGGACGACAAGGAAATCGATCTGGCCATCCGAAGAATCATCATGCTGCACGGCATCATCTTCACCATGGGAGGTATTCCGCTTATCTACATGGGCGACGAAATCGCCATGATGAACGACTACTCTTACGACCGCGATCCGAGGAAAATCGGCGATTCCCGCTGGCTGCATCGACCGGCCTTTGACTGGGAACGGGCCGAACTGCGCCGGGACGTCGATACGCCAGTCGGCGCAGTGTTTCAGGGACTGCAGCGTCTGATCCAGCTGCGGCAGCAAAACTGCGCCTTCAACCGGGCGGAAACGGAATTCATAGAAACCGGCAACAAGCACGTCTTCGGCTTCTTCCGCAATCACGATCATCACAGCGTGCTGGTTCTGGCCAACTTTACCGAGCGCACTCAAACCCTCGAAGCCAGACGGTTGCGACAGATGGGAATGCGCAAGACCATGGTCGATCTGTACGAAGGCCAGTCCATTGTCGCCAATCAGGAATTAATCATGGAACCCTACCAGTTCATGGTGCTCGCCCGCCCCGCCTGATGTCTATTGAGACATTAAAATTTTCTTTCCGGCAGCATAGCCCCTGATGCCTTCTGTGCTGAAGTTTTGCCACTCTTTAAAACAATGTTGCCAAGCGTCTGAGCCTTCTTTCTGCCAGCCTTGGCGCGGAACTCCTCAACCAGTTTGGTGTGAATGTTGGGACACAGGCCTTCCTTGCTGCAATTTTTGAAATACTTAAAGCAGGTAATCCTATGGAGGATTTCCATAGGCGGGTCGCGCTGCTGTCAGCCGGTACTGGGGCAGAGGATCATGTTGACAATTCACCATCTGAACTATGTGCGGGGCCTGTCCCTGCATTTTTAAGCAGGAAGTTCGACTTGTATGATTTTTCATCGACTGTCTTTTTAGGATGATTCAACTGGCAACCCGAACTCTTCGTTTTGATTCAGTTCAGTTACAGATTAAATTACAGCGTCCTTCATCCACTGAAATGCAAAAGCGTGGACCAGCGAAAAATGGAGAGAATTTAAAGTGGAGATCCGGTGCAATAGCGGAATTAATTCACGCACCATCAACCATTTTTTATTTACGAAGCGGGCTGTCATTGAGGAAATCGGGAGGTTACACTTTATTCCGTTGCCTGACATGTTTCACGCAGCGGCCATCGGACAACTCCAGGTAAGCTATGCAGCCCAGAGCACCACCGGCAGCGAATGTGAATGTGACGGATGAATTGGTCACCATGTCAAGGGCAACCCCGAAGGATTTAATAATTTTTTGACACTCTGATGCCAGCAAATATTCCACAAGCCTTGTTCTGAGGAAATTTTCCCGCCAGCTCGTAAGCAGCGAATCACAGTCGAGGATATTGATTGAGAATTCCTGCGTCCCTTGTTTTTCAAAAACACCGCGAGCGGAGGTGTGAAGATGTATGTAGGTACGGCCCATGGACTTCTGGGCGATGTCATGGACTATCGCTTTCAGGCTTTTGTCCGGAATTCGCCGGCTACTGAAATTGTCATGATTATGCTGCATTTTTCAATTATTGCATCATCCTACCAGACCGGGAATGCATGATTCAGTGCTGAACGAGCCTCACGCTTGTAAAATATAGACAGCTCCAGTCCATGTGAATACGATCCAGTGCCCGGAACAGCGCATTTTACCCATCAATTCAATTCCCTGTGGTATATCTCTCCAGGACTAGTGATTCGTTTTCGTAATCAACCATGATCTGCATCCATTGACCAAAGGGTCTGATCGAAAGGTGTGCAAATGGAACGCCATTAT
>JAUIAG010000211.1 GCA_030425355.1 Verrucomicrobiia bacterium | reverse complement strand
TGAGTCCGTCCGCGAGGGCTGACCGACTGGCTCTGGCAAGAAGGATGACTTTTGATCTGACAGGGTTGCCACCTGCGCCGGGAGAAATCCGACAGTTCCTTGAGGAATCGGCCCGCGATGAGGATGCCGCCATCGGAGCGCTGGTGGACAGACTGCTCGGCTCCGAGCACTACGGGGAGCGCTGGGGGCGGCACTGGCTCGATGTGGCCCGTTACGCGGACACCTGCGGGTATGACAAGGACAAGCTTCGGCCGAATGCCTGGCCTTACCGCGACTACGTTATCCGCTCATTCAACGAGGACAAGCCCTACAAAAAGTTTGTTGAGGAGCAGGTGGCTGGCGATGCCCTCTATCCGGGGACAGCAGACGGCATACTGGGGCTTGGTTTTCTGGCGGCCGGACCATGGGATTTCATCGGCCATGTTGAGGTCCCGGAATCAAAGATCGACGGGATGGTGGCGCGCCACATTGACAGGGACGAGATGGTGACCAGTGTCCTCAACACCTTCACGAGTGCGACTGTGCAGTGTGCGCGATGCCACGACCATAAATTTGATCCCATCACCCAGGAACACTATTACGGGCTTCAGACGGTTTTTGCCGCGGTGGACAGAGCTGAGAGGCCCTATGACATCGATCCGGCGATTCCGGAAAGGCGTCTGCTTCTGCAGAAGCGGATTGACGAAGCCAGATCCGGCCTCTCATTGATCAGGAAGGAGATCCAGCAGTCCGGAGGAGAGGAGCTGGCCCGACTCAACCAGCGGATTAAAACTCTGGAGGATGAGTCCCCGCTTTCTTCGCGGCCCGAGGCCTATGGATATCACAGCGCAATCGCTGCGGATCAGAACACCGAGAAGTGGGTTCAGGTGGACCTTGGAACTCCACAGAAAATTTCATCGGTTGTATTGAGGGCCTGTCACGACGACTTTGCGGGCATTGGTGCCGGCTTTGGATTCCCGGTGCGTTTCCGGGTGGAAGTCAGTCTTCGGGATGATTTTGGCGACCCGCAGATTCTTGCCGATTTCAGCGATGCGGATTTACCCAATCCCGGACTTGCCGCAATGGTGCTTCCGGCCGGAGAGGATGGTCATGATGGGGTCATGGCACGGGTGGTGCGGGTCACCGCGACGAAGCTGGCACCCCGCAGCGGCGACTACATCATGGCCCTGGCGGAACTTGAGGTGATTGGGCAGGACGGGCGGTCCCTTTCCGGTGGGGCGAAGGTCGCAGCGATGGACTCGATAGAGGCCCCGGTCCGCTGGCAATCCACAAATCTAACCGATGGACTTTTTCCCCTGCCACGATCCGAAGAGGCGGCGGAAAAACTCCGGACAGCACGGCAGTCCCGGGCAGAGCTGCTGGATCGTCTCGAAACTCCTGAAATTCGGGAGCGCCGTTCCCAACTGGAAAACCGCCTTAAGGAGGCCGAAGCAGCTATCGGATCCCTGCCGGAAGGGGCGATGGTCTATGCGGCATCGACTCATTTTCAACCGCAGGGAAACTTCAAGCCAACCATGGGTGTACCGAGGGAAATCCGGGTCCTCCACCGCGGCAATATTCTCAATCCCGGAGAGGCGGCGGCACCGGGTGTGATCCCTGTATTCCCCGATGAAGGGAGTCAACTGAATCTTGAAAATGAACATGGTGAAGCAGCGCGGAGAGCCGCCCTGGCCCGGTGGATTACGCGCGATGACCACCCTTTGACATGGCGGTCGATCGTCAACCGGGTCTGGCTGTGGCATTTTGGAGAGGGCCTTGTCGGGACTCCGAACGACTTCGGCAGAATGGGTATGCCCCCTTCCCATCCGGAGCTTCTGGACTGGCTGGCCGTTGAATTTCGTGACAGCGGCGGCAGTTTCAAACACCTTCACCGGCTGATCATGACCAGCGCCGTCTACCTTCAGTCGTCGGCGCACCGCGGGGATCAGGCCGAGGTGGACGCAGACAACCGGTACCTGTGGCGCATGAACAGGCGGCGGCTGGCGGCGGAGGAACTCCGTGACTCCATCCTGGCAGTGTCCGGCGCCCTCGACAGAAGTATGGGCGGGCCGGGATTCTATCTTTTCAATCTGGAGAAAACCGAACACTCACCGCATTACGAGTATCATAAGTTTGACCCCGCGGATCCTGAAAGCCACCGCCGGTCAGTATACCGCTTTGTGGTCCGATCCCAGCCTGACCCGTTCATGACGACTCTGGACTGCGCCGACTCAAGCCAGAGCACACCAAAACGCAACGAGACTCTGACAGCGCTCCAGGCGCTGAGTCTGCTGAACAACAATTTCACACTTCACATGGCCGACCGGTTTGCGGCCCGACTGAAACAGGAACGCCCTGATGATCCGGCGGGGCAGATCGAACGCGGTTTCCAGCTGGTGACGGGGCGCCTTCCCGAACCGGACGAAAGCCGGATGCTCACCGACTTCGCCGCGCAGCACGGCCTGGCGAATTACTGCAGAATTCTCTTCAATCTTTCTGAATTCACCTACCTCGACTGATCCGGCAAATCCAGGATGGCACGACTATGAAAAATACATCGCGAAACATGATGATGAGATCCAACCGTCTGCATTCACAGTCTCCATTCATCCACGACCGGGTTGAGGACTCTGAGACCGGCAGTCTGCTGACGCGAAGGGACTTCCTCTGGAAGTCCGGAGGAGGGCTCGGAGGAATAGCACTTGCGTCCATGCTGTCACGCGAAGGGGTTCTGCAAGCCGCTTCAGGGGGCCGACTCAGCGGAGTGCTGCATCACCCGCCGCGTGCCAAACGGGTCATACAACTCTTCATGGCGGGGGCTGCCAGCCATATTGATACATTTGATTACAAACCGGCGCTGATCACCCATCACGGCAGGGACAGTGATTTCGGTGAACACGTCGAGGCCTTTCAGGATGGACTGGGGCCATGGATGAAATCGCCGTTCGGGTTCCGTCCCTATGGTCAGAGCGGAAAGCATCTTTCGGATACGGTGATGCCACTGGGGGATGTTGTCGATGAAATGGCATTCATACACAACATGGTCGGCAAGACCGGGGTTCACAGTCAGGCGACCTACCTTCAGGCGACGGGATTCCAGGATCCCGGATTCCCGGGGGCCGGTGCGTGGGTGAGTTACGCACTGGGAAGTGAAAATGAGAATCTCCCGTCCTTTGTGGTGCTTCCTGACCACAGGGGTTATGCGTCGAATGGTCCCAAAAACTGGGCAAGTGCATTTTTACCGACACATACGCAGGGGACGACGATATTCCCGCAGAGAGCCAACCCCATTCCCGATCTGCACGCGCATGCCGATTTTATCAGTGACACCAGCCACCGGGACGGACTGGCCCTTCTGAACCGTCTCAACCGCTCCTATGCCGATGAAAGGCGGGGTGATCCGCGTCTCGAAGCGAGGATTCGCACCTACGAGCTGGCGGCCCGGCTGCAGCTGTCCGCAACCGATGCCCTCGATATAGCCGATGAACCGGAATATATAAAAAGACTGTACGGAGTGGACCGGCCTTCAAAAAATTACCCTGAATCCATCAATGCCCCTGAAGAGATTGAATATTTCGGGCGCAAGTGTCTTGTCGCGCGCCGGCTGATTGAGCGGGGGGTTCGGTTTGTGCAGATCTGGTCAGGCAACGACAACAGCTTTCCGCGGCGCAACTGGGACAGCCATGAGGACATTGAACGCGATCATGGACCACTTTCGATGGGGATGGCCCGGGGTGCGGCAGCCCTGATCAGGGACCTTCGTCAGCGGGGATTATTGGAGGATACCATTATTCACTGGACCACGGAATTTGGCCGGATGCCGAGCACTCAGGGCAGTCGAGGCAGGGATCATAATCCCTATGTATTCACCAACTGGCTGTGCGGAGGCGGGATTCGGGGCGGAATCGAGTATGGCCCCAGCGACCAGTGGGGATACAAGCCACTGGAAAGAGACAAGCCCACCCAGGTCTACGATGTGCATGCCACCATCCTTCGTCAGTTGGGAATCGACCATAAGCGCCTGACAGTCCGGCACAACGGTATCGACCGGCGACTGACTGACGTGCACGGCCATGTCATCACTCCCCTGATCGCCTGAACTATGAGAAGTCGGTGTAAATGGATCAAGCATGGGACCGCCCTGATTCTGTCCTGTGTCCTGCCGGGCCTGGAGTTGAGTGCCGGTGAGATCCCCGAATGGACCGGGCGGCACGAACCTCTGGAAATTGATGGAGATCCTGCCTCATTGATGGTCGAAGGCATCGACAGTTTCCTGCTTGCGCGGATCGATGAGGAGGAAGCGGCGCGCACTGACAGATGGCAGTCGGCATTTCAAAGTGCGGATCAGACGAGGATGGATTTCGTCGAAGCCAGACGCCTGGTCCTGAGAAAAATTCTCGGTGTGGTGGATCCCCGCAGGGATTTCACACATCCTGATATCATCCCACGGAACGGCTCAACCGAGCCGGTGTGGTACAGCGATGCGGATATTCGGGTCTACCGGATCAGGTGGCCGGTGATCGGAGACGTGATGGCAGAGGGGCTGATGGCCATGCCGGCGGCAGAACTGCCTGTTACCGACACCGGCAGACTCGCAGCCGAAAACCCTTCGGCGGCGTGGTCGATCGCGATTCCGGATGCCGGCCAGAGTCCTGAATCCCTTCTGGGGCTGACAGAAGAAGCCGGCAACCAGTCAGAGGTTCCGGCTGTTGTGAAGAGACTTATTGCCGCCGGCAACCGGTTGTTGCTGCCTGTCACCATCAGCCGGACAATGCAGAAAAGGCACTCGCCCTACTCGGACCACGGCCCGGAACTCACCCATCGCGAATATCTCTACCGTCCGGCCTTTGAAATGGGACGCCATCTGATCGGCTACGAACTGCAGACAGTGTTCAGTCTGATCGACTGGATCGATCAAAGCAGCCCGGCAGAAGGTCTGCCCGCCATTTCCGTCATCGGCCATGGAGACGGTGGAATGCTTGCACTCTATGCAGCGGCACTGGATACACGAATAGGGACTGCGGCAATCAGTGGATGTTTCGGGAACGGGGATCAGATCTGGAATCAGCCAATTGACCGCAACGTCTTCGGGTTGCTGAAGGATTTCGGGGATGCCCAACTCGCGGCCATGGTGGCTCCACGAAGACTGCTGATCGGAAACACGCCCGGACCACGGGCAGAATTTCCGGGACGGGGCGGAGCCCCCGCCATTCTGACTGGTCCGTCCCCCATCGAAACCCGGCAGGCGTTTCTGGATGCCCGGACAATACTGGGGAGCGGAGGCCGGAGCGTCACCCTTCACGAAGTTGCAGAGGACCTGTCAGAGTCCTCATTGACGGAGGCAGTCCAAGATGCGGCAGCCGGCCGCCCGGGAAAGGTTTTCCTCTCTCTATCAGACAGACCCCTTTTGCCGGTTCCAGCAGAACTCGATGCTGAAATCCGTAAACGGGAGGAGCGGATGATTCATCAATGGGACCGGCACACTCAGCAACTGCTGCTGCGCAGCCCGTATGAGAGGCAGGAGTTCATGAAGAATCTGGACACCAGCTCGGCGGAAGCATTTGCAGAATCGGTTGATCAATACAGAAGCATTTTCAGGGATGAAATTATCGGTGTCTTTGATATGCCATTGTCCCCGCCCCGACCCCGGCTGCGTCACTGGATGGATGGTGACGGTTTCTCTGCTGTGGAGGTGGTCCTGGATGTTTTTCCCGAGGTGATCGCCTACGGTATACTCTGCATCCCGAATGGACTTGAAAACGGGAGCCCGCGCCCTGTGGTCGTGTGCCAGCACGGACTGGAAGGCCGCCCCTCCGATATCATCAGGGGCGATCATCACGCCTATCACGACTTCGCGGCAAAAATTGCTCAGCGGGGGTTCATTACATTTTCGCCGCAGAATCCGTATATATTTCAGGACCGATTCAGAAGCCTTCAGCGCAAGGCCAATCCTCTAGGAAAAACACTGTTTTCCATCATCACACCACAGCACCGGCAGATTGTGAACTGGCTGAAGACTCTGCCGGTTGTGGATCCGGACCGCATCGCCTTTTACGGCCTTTCCTATGGTGGAAAGACGGCCATGCGTGTCCCGGCGCTGGTGACGGATTACTGCCTGTCCATCTGCTCCGCCGATTTCAACGACTGGGTCTGGAAAAATGCCTCGACGCTCTCACCGTACAGCTATGTATGGACCGGTGAATACGAAATCTTCGAGTTCAATCTCGGCCGAACCTTCAACTATTCTGAAATGGCGGCTCTGATTGCGCCGCGGCCATTCATGGTGGAAAGAGGTCATTTCGATGGCGTCGCGCCGGATGAAAGAGTGGCACTGGAGTTTGCCAAGGTCCGGCATCTTTACCAGGCGAGACTGGGATTGAAGAACAGATGTGAAATTGAATGGTTTGCCGGGCCTCACACCATCCATGGGATCGGAACCTTTGAATTCCTCCACAGACATCTGGACTTTCCGGCAGTATCAGGTGATGCGACGGATTGATCCGCTGCCTGACCGGCGTCAAAAAAAGAATGCCCCACGGAAACCACTCCGCGGGGCTGATAAACCTAATAGAACAAGACTACTTCACTTAAAGCAGCCCGGGCCGGTGCGTCATTTGAATTAATCCCGGTATTCGATCCGGGCAGGCCATGGAAGCCTCCATCAATTATTCACGGGCACGGGATGCTCCTGAAGGTGTCGGTGTCCGATCAGTGGCAATCTCTCAAATTAACCACATCATCAATATCACTGACACTGTGAATTTATATTCTTAAAAAATCAGACCGTCTTGGATCTGCCATAGGAAAAATGGATAATGACGCGATAAATTCGGATTTATACAATTTTTTTTAATCCAAAGAGTGTGAGCGCCGGCGGGCGGGTTCACAGGAAGACGCGTCTGCCGATGGTCTTTTGTGGATTGAACCTGGAATTGACCACCTGTGTTACGAGTCCACCCGCAGGCTGCGGGCATACTGGCTCGGGGTCATTTTCATGAACTTTTTAAAGCTGTTGGTGAGGTGACTCTGATCATAGAAACCGGACATGGCGGCGACCTCGGATATTCGGAGCGCCTTGTCGGCGAGGAGGACCTTGGCCCGGTTGATTCGACAGTTGAGCAGATATTGATGCGGTGAAACACCGATGGATTTTTTAAACATCCGTGCGAAATAAGCTCCGTTGAGGTTGACTTCCGCCGCAATCATATCGGTGGAAATGTCCTCAGCGAAGTGGATGTGGATGTATTTGATGGCCTTGCGCAGGGCCTGGTTATTGAGGCCGGAGGAATTGTTTTCCGGCACGACGGCATGGCTGCTGGAATAATGGTGGACCAGATGTGAGCTGAGTGCGTGGATAAGTGACTGGTTGTAGGCTTCGGCGGAAGACTCCTCGAGACCGAGGAGTCTCAGGGCCAGAACCCTCACCAGGGGATCCTCGCAGGAAACAAAATCAGTGAATTTCGGCTCCGGGCGTCCCAGTTCCACTCCGACGCAGCTCAGGAGAAATTTTTCACAGGCAACGGCCATCATCCTTCCGGAGATATCGATCTTCAGACTGAGTATCAGCCAGTCCGACGGAATGACCAGAATCTCGTCCTCCTTGAGATAGAAGTCACGGAAATCAACCGGGCCGGTCTGGACAGTCACCGCGGACTTTCCTTCAAGTGACATCAGAACCAGATCCTGACAGAGGGAGATGTTGTCGAAGCGATAGGTATCCGCCGCCCAGACCTCGATAGAAAGTCCATGCCAGTTTCTGTGGTCGCTGAGACGCTCGCGGCTGCCGGGGATCAGACCTTTTCTTTTACCGTTCTTACGATCAAGAAACTGAATCCTGTCAGGAGACTTGTCAGATGAATTCATTCCAGGATTTTGAGAACTGGCGATGGATGGAGGACATGCAAGGGTGGTCATGGAATCGATTTAACGGATCACGGCAGTCTGCACGGACTCATTAAGGTGAAACATCAGAGGGACATCCCCGTTTCCGGTGCACGGCAGAACACCGGAATAGGAGCCCCCCGCGTTATGACAAAATTCAGATTCTGTGAGCTTTCGCTTCGTCATTGAGTTTTGGACGGTAAATGCCGGCACTAGGTTACTCCTATCATGAAAAAACTCGTTTTCCACAAGGACACTTCTGTCACACCCGGTGTAAATATTAAAATTCAGGATATTTTTTGTACTTTACGACCAAAGATGGGGATTTCAGGAACGGATCACTGGTGGGCGTATTGAGGCTGCCAATGGCGGTGAATCACCTTGCGGGGGAAACGGGAACGAGGCTGTCCGGGACGCGGTGATAAAGGCCGGGCTGAACTTTTCCAGCCCATGATTTTCCGTCCGGATTCAGGATTTCCAAGTGAAACTCATGCTGAGGATCGGTCTGCCCCAATCCGAAGTGGACGGTCCATGGATGCTGACTTCGATAGGATTCGCCGAAAACCAGCCATTTGTTCTGCTGGCGGTGCGGCGATCCACTCCGGTCAGCTGTTTCCAGAAGTCGGAATCTCGCACCTGGCTGGATAAGCCCGGGATCGGCATGAAAGCCCACCCATGAATTTGTATATCCCGAATTATTTTTGTGAATAAACAATCTCTGCTGGAGAGTTGGCCAGAATTCGAAGGTTGTGTGGACAATATCAACATGGCCGTCGAGATCGAGGTCGGCACTGACGGCGGCCCGGCAGTCCAGCTGGCTGGCAAGTCCGGCAAAATGGCCGATTTCGATGAGTTGCGGGTTTGGACCGTTGTCACCGGGGCCGGTGCCGGGTCCAGGGTCGGGGCCGACGAGGAGACGATTCAGTTCATATCCCCCGTACGAAAACCCCGCACCACGGGTTCCGGCCATGGCCTGATCAAAATATTGATCAACGGCGGGACTGGCCTCTGATTGGCCGAAGAAAATGTCATAGCACCAGAACCACGATTCGTAGTCGATGACGGATGGGGACGTTTCATGTCCGTTGGTGATGAAATAATCATCGAGAGCATCGTTATTGAAATCGAAACGGGAAATGCCCCAGGTCCAGCCGGTTCTCTGCCATGGCCCACCGGGCGCGAAGTCGGTGACGGATCGGTCGGGACGGAATTCTATCCACTGGTTTCCGACGGTGACGAGTTGTCTCATGGCTGCCGTGGAGGAGCGGGGATCGGGGGATGAACTGGAGTGAGTCAGTCTGTCGACGGCGGCGGAGTTCATACCGGTCATGACAATTTCGGGGAATCCGTTGCGGTTGTGATCCGTGAGGCAGTGGCTCATGCCGAGAGCGAGGCGGCGGGATCCCATGGATTCATGATCGATGGCAAAGGTGCCGTTTCCCTGATTCCAGTAGAGGTCGAGGCCGGCGAAGTCACTTATGACGATGAGGTCCAGGGCACCATCGGCATCGAGGTCACAGAAGGATCCGCCAAAGGCCCGACGATTGCGCCATCGGGAAAGGCCGGCTTCCACAGTGACATCCCGGAAACCCCCGTCGCTCTGCTGAGCCAGAAGGAAAAAGGGCGCACCGTCGTTGGCGTCAAAGAATGGCTGTGGCATGTGACCTCCTTCATAGGGCGGT
>JAUIAG010000210.1 GCA_030425355.1 Verrucomicrobiia bacterium | reverse complement strand
CAAAAGTCCACTTCCGATGCGCCCATCCCAATTCACTATGACGGAACACGCAGAGGGCCGGTCACCAGGAAACCGGACCGGCATCGTGAAAATGGGGAATACCTCCTCGATATGACAGGAAATCTGTGGGAGTGGTGCGCCGATGAGTTACCCCCGCCGGTTCCGACTCTCAGCGAGGATGTCACCCGCCCGCCTGAAATTTTCAGGGCTGCCATGGGAGGCGGCTGGAACAGCCCTCTCGAACTGTGCATGCCGGATTCCATGATTGCCCTCCACGAGCAGGCCTTCTATCGCTATGCCGGCTATCGCATGGTCCTCTCGCGGCTGAAGGATCCGCAATGAGGATCGATCGGTTCAGATCCACTTCCTTCTGCCGGTGAAATCCGCCTCACCGCCCCCCGGATTGCCATGGAATAATTTGACGGCGGGTGTCGGCAGGTGTTTGATGAGATGATTCCCGCAATCTGTATTTCCGGTGAGGTGCAGTGTCGCTGCACCCCCGCTTTTTATAGGGAACAGAGTCCGGTGGATGATCTGAATGACGCACACAAAAAAACGAACATGATGAAGACCCCGCAGTTTTGCAGAAATCAGCCGGTCATGGCAGTTTCAGTCGCCATTTTCCACGGATTGCTACTGTTCATCTCTCGGGCAGTCGCGGAGCAGGATCCGCCTCCCGCTCCAGTGACCTTCACGACAGCGGAGGACCATCAGCAGATGATGAATCAACTGGGGATCACACGGCTCCGCCCCGGACCAAGCGGCAGACCCGACGCCCCGAACGCCGCCAACTACGATCCGGCACTGGCCAATCCATTTCCTGAATTACCGGCATTGATGAAGCTGAAAGATGGAACCATAGTCACGAGTGCGACAGATTGGCAGGAACGCCGGCGTCCGGAGATTGTCGAGGACCTCGAACGTGAGGTTTATGGCCGCGTCCCCGAAAAAGTCCCGGATGTCAGCTGGCGGGTTTTGGTTGACGCACGCGACCGGGTGGTCGGCGACAGACCGGTCCATGCGAGAAAGCTGGCCGGAGTTGTCGACAATTCTGGCTGTCCATCGATTGAGGTGCAGATTGATGCCACGGTGGTCACACCACTGGATGCGGAAGGGCCGGTTCCCATGCTGATCATGTTCAGCTGGTTTGGAGGCCGCGACTTCCCCCGCCATCCGGATGATCCCGAACCCGCCAATCGCTTCCGCGGTTTTGGAAACACGGTCTTCACCGACCCGCCCTCAACCGAACAGCTGATTGCCGCGGGATGGGGCTATGCCAGCCTCAGCCCCTACAGTATCCAGGCAGACAATGGCGAGGGGCTCACCCGCGGCATCATCGGCCTCACCAATCGCGGCCAGCCCCGGAAACCGGACCAGTGGGGGGCTCTCAGGGCATGGGCATGGGGAGCCGGACGACTCCTCGATTTCCTCGAATCCGATCCCGCAGTGGACGCCTCACGCGTGGGCATTGAAGGCGTATCGCGCTTCGGAAAGGCCGCGCTCGTGACCATGGCGTTCGACCAGAGATTTGCCACTGTTCTGGCGGGATCCTCCGGCGTCGGCGGGGCAAGCCTTCTGCGACGGAACTTTGGCGAGTCAGTCGAGAACCTCACCGGCTCGGGAGAATATCACTGGATGGCCGGAAACTTCCTCAAATACGGAACTGCTGAATCAGGTTTTGGCAGCCTGAACGCGGGAGACCTCCCCGTTGACAGCCACCAGCTCATTGCTCTTTGTGCACCACGACCGGTATTCATCAGCTACGGTATTCCTGAAAAAGGTGACGCCCTGTGGCTCGATCAGGATGGAAGCTTCATGGCCGCAGTCGCCGCCGGCCCGGCTTGGACTCTCCTCGGAAAAAAGGACCTCGGCACAGGCCATGATTACATGAATTCCACCAGGCCCCCGGTCAACCATGGACTGCTCGATGGTGAACTGGCATGGCGACAGCACGATGGCGGACACGAGGACCGTTCCAATATGAAATACTTCATCCGGTGGGCAGGCCGGCAGCTGGGACATGACATGCCACTGCCGCCCACTGACCCCGGTCGGGCTGAACAGCAGCCCTGAGACTTCTGATCTGAACAAAATCGGGGCTGCAAAACCTCATATCTGCGTGCCATCCGTCGGTCCCTCTGTTATAGTTGGCAATGTGATCAGTCGAAATCCAGTGACCGGCGGTGCCCTGTGTCTGTCAGCGGCGGTTCTCATGGCCGTGGTCTTCACTCCGATCGACGGCAGAGCCAGCGAATCGTGGAAGTGGTTCACGGCGGAAGTTCAGCCCATCCTCGAAAAACACTGCGCCGAATGCCATTCAGGCGACAAACGCAAGGGCGGCTTTTCGATGAATACCCGCGAGACGATCCTCGAGGGCAGTGAAACAGAGGAGGTCGTCCTGGCTGGAAAACCGGACGAGAGCTTTCTCATCGAACTTGTCCGCGAGACGGATCCGGATTTCCGCATGCCACCGGAAGAGAAGGATCCACTGACCCCGGAGGAGGTTGCCGTTCTGGAGAAGTGGATTGCCGATGATCTGATCTGGCCCGAGGGATACACACTCGGCAGAGTGGCACGCCGCGCTCCGCTCGCACCCCGAAAAGTCCCGCTGCCTGAATCCGACCGATTCACCAATCCGATCGACCGCCTCCTCGAACCGTACCTTGATGAACATCAGGCGGAACTGAATCCGCCCACCAGCGATCATCGGTGGATTCGCAAGGCATGGCTGGATGCGGTGGGACTTCTTCCCCCTCCGGATGCACTCGACACATTCTTCGACGGCCAGACCATGGACCGGGATGCCGCGGCAGATCATCTTCTGGGCCGGAACGAGGCCTACGCAGCTCACTGGATGACCTACTGGAACGACTGGCTGCGCAATGACTACCGCGGCACCGGATTCATCGACGGCGGCCGCCGGCAAATTACCGAATGGCTCTTCGAGGCCCTCTACACCAACAAACCATACGACCGCTTTGTGACTGAACTCCTCACCGAAGCGCCGGGCGCGGAAGGATTTCTCCACGGCATCAAATGGCGCGGAACAGTCAACGACAGCCAGCGCCGGGAAATGCAGGCCGCACAGTCCATCTCACAGGTTTTCCTCGGCACCAACCTCAAATGTGCCTCCTGTCACGACAGCTTCGTCAATGACTGGAAACTCAAGGAAGCCTACGCCTTTGCCAGTGTCTTCTCAGACGAGCCGCTTGAACTGCACCGGTGCAACAAACCACTGGGCAAACACATCGAACCGTCATTCCTTTACCCCGAACTCGGCGGGATATCCCCGGAACTCGAAAGGGAATCACGCCTGAACCGCCTCGCATCACTCATAACCAGCCCCGACAACGGCCGACTGTCCCGAACCATTGTCAACCGGCTCTGGGCTCACTTCTTCGGCCGCGGCATCATCGCCGATGTCGACGACATGGATCAGCCGCCTTTCTCCGATGACCTGCTCGACTGGCTTGCATCGGATCTTGCATCCAACGGCTATGATCTGAAGCGGACTATAAAATGGATTCTTACCAGCGACGCCTATCGGGCCGCCCCCAGCCCCGCCGGGGATGGCGCCGATCAATGGATTTTCACCGGCCCTGTTTCACGACGGATGTCCGCCGAGCAGTTTCTTGATGCCGTCAGCCAGTTGACAGGGGCTCCGCTCGAGGCAGGAGACGCCAGCATGAAAGTCGACGGCCGGGGACAGGGTGGCCAGCTGCAGGCCATCGGCAGGACTCTCGCCACGGCATCAGGCAACCCGCAAAACCCGGCATCCGCCGCCACCGGCGCATCGTGGGTGTGGACTTCAGCCAAAGCACACCAGTCAGCAGCCGCCGGTGAATCCTTCACCGCATCGGTCAAGTTTGTTCCCGAAGACGGTTTCACCAGAGCCACACTCGTCGCAGTGGCCGACAACTCCATCACGGTCTCACTCAACGGCACCCGAATCGCCTCATCCACCGAATGGACCAGTCCGATATCCACGCAGGTCAGCGGCTTCACCAACGGCAGCAACACCCTTGCCTTCACTGCTTCCAACGGCGGCGAATCGGCAAACCCGGCAGGCGCAATCGTCTGCCTCACACTGACGGATGCACAGGGAGGCATTATCCAGACGGTTTCCACCGGACAGCCCGGATGGCGCGTCGAGGGCGGCGGAACCCTCCATACACTCGGGGAAGCCGACATGGGGCCATGGAACATCGGTGATAAACTCAGCGGCGTCCCGACCTGGGTTATGCCGGAGCGTATCCGCGCCAGCTACCTGTTCAGTGACGAACTGACACGTGCCATGGGTCGGCCCTCCCGCGAACAGATCGTAACCCGCCGGGATCCATACGCCACCACTCTGGAATTGCTGGAGCTGACCAATGGACAGACACTGGATTCAATGCTGCGCGACGGAGCCAGCCGATGGCGCGATGAGTTCGACGCATCGCCACACCGGGCGGTCAACCGGCTTTTCCAGACCGCTCTCTGCCGCCCGGCATCACCGGCAGAAATGCAGACGGCATTTGAGCTGACCGGCCCGCAGGCAGGCGAAACCGGCATCCAGGACCTCCTGTGGATTGTCTCCATGCTCCCGGAATTCCAGGTCATGGACTGAAACAAATTCAACACCAACACCCCCCTTCCGATTCCTGAATTGAGACCCGGGCCGTCCGCCCGTAGATTGTAGATAACAGAGCACCATGAACCATTCCTCGAAAATGAACCGTCGTGACTTTGCCGGGAAGCTCGGCCTCGCCGGTGCCGCAGCCATGGCCGGAGCCCCGCGTCTGGCACAGGCCCTCGAGCCCCGCGTGCCCCAACTGACCCCGAAGGCGGATACCTGCATCGTCCTCTGGATGGCAGGCGGCATGGCTCACACCGAAACTTTTGACCCGAAGAGACACACGCCCTTCTCAAAAGGAGTCAAGGCCGGGGATATTATCAGCACCTTTCCGTCCATCCCGACTGTGCTGGATGGCGTCAGACTCAGCAGCGGGCTGGAGAATATCGCACGGGTCCTCGACAGGGGGACACTCATCCGCTCCCATGTCGTGGGTGACCTCGGCAAAATTCTCCATTCCAGACACCAGTATCACTGGCATACCGGATATGAACCGCCATTGACTGTCACTGCGCCCCACCTTGGCGCGTGGATGGCTCATGCCCGCGGCCCGCAGAATGACTCGCTGCCGCCCTTTATCGACATAGGCCAGCCATGGGTCGGAAATGGCGAAGCCGAGGAACTCAAGGCATTTCAGACCGGCGGCATTCTCGGCAGTGAATTCGGCCCGTTCCGTGTGCCATATCCCGAACAGGCGGTGCAGGCTGTCCGCCCGCCGAAGGGATGGACCATGGAACGGTTCAGGGCCCGGCGTAAAGCATTTGAAGAGATGCTCAAGGCTTCCGGAAAAAAGGCTGTCAGCGACAATAAACAACGCCGGCTGCTGCTTCGTTCCATAGACAATGCCGACCGGTTGCTGGATTCCCCTTCAGCCGCCGCCTTTGATCTCGGGCTCGAACCGGAGGAGGTTTACAATGACTACAATACCGGCCAGTTCGGGCTGGGCTGCCTCCTGGCCCGCCGACTGACCGAAGCCGGGGCCCGATTTATTGAAGTCACCACGGAATATGTGCCATTCCTCGGATGGGACACCCACGACAACGGCCACACCCGTCTGAAGGATATGAAAAGGCTGATCGATCGGCCCATAGCCCGGCTGGTCACGGATCTCGAGGAGCGCGGGCTGCTCGATCGGACACTCATCGTCGTCGCCAGTGAATTCAGCCGCTCCGTGCTCATCGAGGGCAAGGTGGAGAAACCGGTTCCCGATCAGGTGAACCAGAGCAATGTCATCTCCGAACTCAAGGAATTCGGCATGCACCGGCACTTCACCGGCGCCGGATCGGTTCTCATGTTCGGCGGCGGAGTCAGGAAAGGCCAGGTCTACGGCGTCACAAGTGACGAGGCCCCCTGCACCACGGTCGAAAATCCGGTCACCATCACCGACCTCCATGCCACCATGTACCACCTGATGGGAATCCGCCCCGATTACAAGGTCGAGATCGAAAAGCGTCCATTCTACGTCACGCCGGATGGCAGAGGAGAACCGGTCTCAGCCCTCATCGCCTGATCCGGTCCGTCCTCCTTTCTGCAACTATTTTCCAAATCGATGAAGCAAAACTCCCATTCCGGATTGTTCGTGGCGACCTACACCCCGATGGATGAGCACGGCGGGGTCCTCTACTCCTCCATCTCCCCTCTCGTGGAATTCAACCTCCAGTCCGGTGTATCGGGATTCTATGTCTGCGGCACGACAGGCGAAGGAATGTCCCTCTCCACCAGGGAACGCAAAGACATCGCCACAGCCTTCATCGAGGCAGTCAACGGCCGCGCCCCCGTCATCATCCAGACAGGCCACAACTGTCTCAGGGAAGCAGCCGCGCTCGCCGAAGCAGCCGCCGAAGCCGGTGCCGACGGCATTTCAGCACACTGTCCCACCTACTACCGGGTCAGCGATGTGCCGACCGCCGTCGAATGCTCCGCAGAAGTGGCCTCGGCCGCCCCCCACCTGCCATTCTACTACTACCACATCCCCCCTTTCACCGGGTGTCAGATACCCATGCGGGACTTCTGTCAGGTCGCCATGGACCGGATTCCCAATTTCGCCGGAGTCAAATTCTCCGATACCCGCGTCGATATGCTTCGGGCTGCCATGGATGTCTGCCCGAAAAGCTATGGATTTTTCTTCGGATGCGATGAGATGCTCCTGTCCGGTCTTGCCAGCGGTGTCAGGGCTGCCGTGGGCTCAACCTACAACCTGTTTGCCTACCAGTTCCTTGAGGTGATGGTCGCCATTCAGCAGGGAGACTACCACCGCGCCGCACAGAGACAGGCCTATTGCTCAAGCCTGGTGGCCGCAGTCGCGAGATATCCCTTCCATGCCGCCATGAAAGCACTGCTCACGCGAAGCGGGATCCCCTGCGGCCCACCCCGCCTTCCCATGGCCCGTATCTCAGACTCCTCAACCAGCCAGTTGATCCGGGACCTCGAACAACTCGGGTTCTCGCTGAGCAGGCAGTCCTGATCAGTCCGTTTTCCCGGCTGCAGCCAACCACTATCCTCCCGCTCCGCCTCAGTTTTCTGGCCGCGGGAAGTGAAAGACCTCTCTCAAAGGGACGGTCACAGGACTGTCATCGGAATTCGTTGGCATAATATCCTTCATCCACGCCCACCACCTGCGGCAGATATCCGTCCCCGCTATCGCCATCCATTGCTCCTCACTCTCAAATTCCACATAAGCAAACAGCTGATTGGTGTCCGGATGAAGGAAAATGGAGTAGCTGTGCACACCATGTGACTTCAACACCGCTTCCAGTTCCGCCCATACAGGGTTATGACGCCGTTCATATTCCGACTCCTCACCGGAGTCCACCGCCATCACAAATGCTTTCCTTATCATGATGCCATAAAATTGTCCGACCGTGCCAAATGCTCCATCAGTCCCGCACATTAACCTCGCACCTTCAGGTTTCAAGAAAAGTTCAAGCTGGAAAGCGGGCAGAATTCATTTCATCCAATTCAAAAACTCCCGCCTGAAGAGTTACCGGGGCTATTCTTTTTTTATCCCGAATGGACCAGGAAACCAGGACAAAACACTGTTACGCATCCAATACAAGGAGTACTTTTAAATGTCAGCGCAATCGATTGGGATGAACAGAATGCATTCACTTTGAAGTTTACTTGTTCTTACAATAAAGCTTTTACAACCGGATGATGCAGAGGGATATCCCTTCTGGAGGTTCCCAACCAATGTGCACAATCATCAGATCCTGATTCCCGGAAAAGTCATTTTGTAAAACGACTGGCTGCGATACAGTTGACACATGAAGCTCGAGAATTTCGCAGTTGTCAGGAACCTGGTCGTTACTCTGGCCGGGATCAGTCAGCTCTTCATAATAAGTGGCAACTCTCTCAATGCTCAGGAGAACTGGCATCAGTTCAGGGGCCCGGGGGCACGTGGTTTGGGTGCCGATGGCACCGGATTACCCCAACGGTGGAGTGAGTCCGAGAATGTGGCCTGGAAGAAGCCGATTCCCGGACGCGGCTGGGCAAGCCCGCTGATTGCCGGTGATCAGGTGGTGGTTTTGACGGCAGTCAGTGAAGGCGAAGAGGAAGCCCCGCGCAAAGGTCTGTATTTCGGCGGCGAGCGCCCGGAGCCATCGCCGCACATCCACTCCTGGAAGATCCTCAGCCTCGACTGGCAGAGCGGCGATACACTGTGGGAAAGGGTTCTTCACCGGGGCAGACCGGAAACTCCCATCCATGTCAAAAATTCCTATGCTTCGGAAACTCCGGCCACCGACGGGAATATTATCGTTTCCTTTATTGCGGACATAGGCGCATTCGCCACCGACATGGATGGCAAACTGCTTTGGGAAAGAAGAATTCCTCCACGCAAAAGAAGACTGGACTGGGGATCCGCCTCCTCGCCGGTAATTCATAAGGACCGGGTATACCTCCAGAACGACAGCGAGCAAAGCTCAACTCTGACCTGTGTGCAGCTTTCCACCGGCCGCACACTCTGGGAAGTATCCCGCGATGAACCCAGCAACTGGTCGACGCCATTTGTCTGGGAAAATAGTGACCGCACTGAAATCGTCACCAATGGCAGGGACCGGGTCAGATCCTATGACACCGATGGCAATCTTCTCTGGGAAATGAAAGGACTGTCATCCATCGCCATTCCGACACCCTTTGAGGTGGACGGCGACCTGATCATCTGCGCCGGATATGTCGGGGACCGACAGCACCCGTCCCAGCCGGTTCTTCGAATCCGTCCCGGAGCATCGGGGGACATCTCACTCGATGACGATGCCTCCCGGAATGAATTCGTCCGCTGGCGGGCCACCCGCGCCTCTTCCTACAACCCGACTCCTCTGGCATACAAAGGTATCCTCTACGTCCTTTGGGATTTCGGATTCTTCAATGCAAGAGACATTGGCACGGGTGAAGAACTTTACGAAAAAACACGTATCCGCCGCGATCCGCCGGTCGGATTCACGGCATCGCCATGGGCATACGATGACAGGGTATTCTGCCTGAGTGAGGACGGGGAAACATTTGTCTTCAATGCCGGTGCGGAATATCAGCTGCTTCACGTCAACTCGCTGAATGAAATGTGCATGTCCACACCGGCCATCGCCAGGGGCGCTCTCTTTATAAGGTCCCTCAATCACCTCTATAAAATACAAAACCAGCCGGACAACCTGTAAACTGTGAATCCGATTCTCGCCGTTGTCAGACTCAGGATATAAACATGAACAGTTTCTTTTTCTCATCGTATAAGGTTTTCGGGGCAGTCATCGCATTGGCTTCCACGATCCAACTGACTGCTGCTGACTGGCCGCAGTTCCTTGGCCCGGACCGTAATGCCATCTCACCTGAAACAGGATTGCTGGACGAATGGCCGGATGAAGGCCTGTCCGCAAAATGGAAGCAGACAGTCGGCACCGGCTACAGCGCCCCTTCGATCCGTGACGGCCGACTGGTTCTC
>JAUIAG010000209.1 GCA_030425355.1 Verrucomicrobiia bacterium | reverse complement strand
CACACAAATGAGCGATCTGAAGGAGTGGATGCCGAATCTCACCGCGGATGAACTCCAGGGAGTCCAGCTGTCGGGACGGAAGCTTGCCATGGCCATCACACCGTATTTTTTCAATCTGATGGATCCCGTGGACACCGGATGTCCGATCCGTCGCCAGGTCATTCCGCGATCCGGCGAGGTGGAGACGCGTCCGTGGGAAATGTCGGATCCGTGCGGCGAGGATTCCCACTCCCCGGTGCCGGGGCTGGTTCACCGCTATCCCGATCGGGTTCTGTTTCTCGTGACGGACCGCTGCGCGGCCTACTGCCGCTACTGCACCCGTTCGAGGCTGGTTTCCAACGCATCCGGCTACGATTTTCATCCGGACACCGAAAGGCAGCTCGACTACATCCGCAGGCATCCGGAGGTTCGCGATGTGCTGTTGAGCGGCGGCGATCCGCTCCTGCTCAGCGACGCCAAACTGGATCGTATCCTCGGTGAGCTCCGAAGCATTCCACACGTGGAATTCCTTCGGATCGGGTCGCGCATCCCGATCTTTCTTCCCCAGCGTATCACACCGGCACTTTGCGGGATTCTGAAGAAATACCACCCGCTCTTCATCAGCATTCACGCCAACCACCCGCGCGAACTCACCACCGAAGTGAAAGCCGGGCTCGAGCGTCTTGCCGATGCCGGTGTCCCCATCGGCAACCAGTCCGTACTCCTCCGGGGAGTGAATGATGATGTCGACACCATGAAGGCACTCATTCACAAGCTGCTCATGTGCCGGGCCAAGCCGTATTACCTGTATCAGTGTGATCTTATTCAGGGATCCTCCCACCTCCGGGTCAGTGTCCGAAAAGGGCTGGAAATTATGGAGCAGCTCCGCGGCCACACCACCGGATATGCGGTTCCTCAATACGTCATCGACGCCCCGGGCGGAGGCGGCAAGATTCCCATCAACCCGGACTATATCCTGAGTCACACCCGCGAGAAGATCGTCATCCGCAACTTTGAGGGGCGCGTTTTCGAATACCCGGAGGCGGCCGATAATCCGCGTCGCCCGGACCTTCCCGCTGATCACCAGTGCGCCGAACGCTGCCAGACACCGGAAGACTGCTGCCAGGAAGTGCAACAGGCCTGACCGGGCCCTGTTCGGATTTAATCCAATACTGGTTCATTCAACATAAACCATGCAGACCGATCCATGGAGGTGGCTCCAGACCGACAGGGCGACCCCCTGGTGGAATATGGCCTTCGATGAGGCGATGCTTCATTACGCCAACTCTTTCGGTCTACCGGTCATCCGCTTCTACACATGGGAAGGCTCGCCGGGCAGCTTCGGGTATTTCCAGAAGATAAGGGATGTCGAGTCCATGACATCCATCCGGCCTCTTGTGCGCCGTTGTTCGGGTGGTGGTCTTGTCGATCACAGTCAGGACTGGACCTACTCGGTCGCTGTTCCGGCGGCACATCCGTGGTGGCGGAAGACCGCCGAAGACAGTTATCGCGATATGCACCGGTGGTGTGCGGACGGTCTCCGGAGTCTTGGAATTGAGGCCACTCTGGCGCCTGACCCGATTCACGCCGGGCCGGGACAGTGCTTCATCGGTGCTGAAAGAAATGATCTACTCATCGACGGCCGCAAGGTCGCCGGCGCCGCCCAGCGCCGCAATCGTCATGGACTGCTGATCCAGGGCTCCATTCAGAACATCGATTCCCGTTCCCTGTATCCTGAGTGGATTCAGAGCATGGTCCGCAGTTGTCCGGGGCAGGCGGAGCCATGGACCGGCTGGCAGCAGGACAAGGAATTCACCGCCACCGTCAAACACCTCCACGATACCCGGTACACGTCGGATTCATGGCAGAGAAGGCGATGAGGGCGGGGTGGCTTGATCTTCACTCCGTTGGTCGATAAATTCAATCCATGATGACCGGGATATTTTTTCGAACTGTGCCATGGTGGCTTCAATGCTTCGCGCTGAGCCTTGGCCTTCTGCTCCTGGTCGACCATCGTCCGCTTGCTGCCCAGTCCGGTGATTCAGCGGAAAAGCCATCGACGTCCCGGCCTGCCGGTTCATCTCAGCCCGTGGATACGGAAACTGCAAAACAGGAAAAAGAGCTGAGTGTGGTGATCATCCCGGTCAAGGACGGGATTACCGGACGCTATGAGGTGTTTTTCCGCCGGGTCATCCGGGAGGCCAATGAAGAAGGGGTGTCGCTGCTGGTGATCGACATGAAAACTCCCGGCGGGTCACTCCAGACCACCATGGAACTTTTCGACATTCTCGAGACTTTCAACGGCCGCACGGTGACTTTCGTCAATGATGAAGCCTATTCTGCCGGAGCTCTCATCGCCGCGGCCACCCAGGCAATCTACATGACCCCCGACTCTGTCATGGGCGCTGCCACCGCCATCATGGTCGGCCCTGGCGGTGCCCCCATGGAATTGCCTGAAAGTGTCGACGCCAAGTTCAGCTCGGCTCTGCGCGCAAAAATCCGGAGCAAGGCTGCGATTAACGGCCACCGCCCCGATGTCTTTGAAGCCATGATCGACAGAAAGTTGAAACTGGAGGTCGATGGAGAAGTCCTGTGCGATGAAGGTGAGATCCTCACCCTCACCGGGGAGGAGGCCTTCACAAGCTATGGGGATCCACCCAAACCGCTCGTCGCTGCCGGTCTCGTCGAGGACATGGACCAGCTGCTCGAGGAACTGGGATACGCCGATGCCCGGCGGATAGAGGCTGTGGAAACCGGATCGGAGACGCTCGGATACTGGCTCGACTTCGCCAGTCCGGTCATCCTCCTCATCGCCCTCGCCGGTCTGTATCTTGAATTCAAATCCCCCGGTTTCGGCGTCCCCGGCCTCATCGGCATCGTCGCGGCCAGCCTCTACTTCATTGGAGGAAACGTCGCCGGCTTCTCGACCATGGCATGGCTGATAGTTTTCGTCGTCGGCGTCATTCTGATATTCGGCGAGGTTCTGGTTTTTCCCGGAACATTCGTGCTCGGTGTCACCGGCGCCGTGCTCATGGCTGTCTCCATTCTCATGGCCTTCCTCGATTACGACCCCAACAGAGCGCCGCAGACCACCGAATCGCAGCCCGCACTCCCCGAATCCGCCTCCGAATCGGCCCGGAAGGCCATGGAATCAACTGATTCCGGATCGCGAATGACCACCTCAGAATACCTCATGAATGCCCTGAACAAACGCTTCCGGGAACTCGGGGTGGTTTTTGTGGGACTCATCGCGTCGATGATCGTCCTCGCCAAAGTTCTCCCGCATACACCGTACTACGCCCGAATTGTCTCACAGACCGCCAGCGGCATGGATTCCGTTCAGGAGGAAAAACAGAGGCATTCCACCATGATCGGTCAGGTCGGAACGGCCATCAACGAACTCAGGCCCGGTGGTAAAGCCCGGTTTGGAAATACCGTCCTCGATGTCATTTCCGACGACGGCATTATCGAACCGGGAACTCCTGTGGAAATTATCTCCTACAGCACATCCACCGCCCGGGTCATTCAGGCAACCCGGCCCGAAGCCGGAACCGGCACCACCTGACAGCCCGGCCCACCGGATGAAACCGGGTGATGCCGATCGGTTCCACATTTATGCCTGGCACCGATCGGGATTACATCCCCACTTATCGGAAAAGAGTTTGCGCCATCCGGAAGGACCGGATCCGGAAATTGTCCGCCGCATTCCGGTCACCTCTTCGAACGAGGTTGATGACGATATACTTCTGGATTTCGTAAAGCAGGTAGAGCTTCGCCAGCGGAGTGGAAAACGCCGACGCCTTCAGGTCCCTGCCGTAACCTTCTGCAAATTCGGGGGTGGTGATACCACAGTAATGGCAGATGGCGAGGTCGAGCATCGGATCTCCCCACAGCGCCCGGTCCCAGTCAATGATGCCAGTGACCTTTCCATCCGGGGCCACCAGGATGTTTTCATGCCAGATGTCCATGTGCAGCAGGGATGGAAACTCGATTTCAGGCAGCTCGGCCCGGAATGATTCCACAAGCCGCCGCATGGAATGGGATTCCTCAGCGCTGTAGCCCCCGCATCGTTCAATGTCGTCTATCAGGGAATTCCACATTGTGGTGAAGGCTTCGGGCCACGAATCCGACGGTTCCATGGGACGGTGTTCGCCGTGGTAACCGAACTTTTCCCCGTGCAGCTGGTGGATTTTGCTGAGGTGCTGACCGGTTTCCCGCATCGCCCGGGCCATTCCTTCCGGAGTAAGGACAGTGCCCGTCATCGGTGCACCGGGAAGCCGCGCCATAATCATCCAGTCCCGGCCCAGCTCCGGATCACGCTCGACCATGCTGAGGACATGCGGCACCGGAATACTGGTCTTCTGCCGGACTGCCTTCAGTATTTCCGGTTCCTGCAGTATCATCCGATGCTCATAAAACAGCATCCGACTCCGGTCCTCAGGGGGGGCAATTCTCACAATCAGCGGACTGGACCAACCGTCCACCGCAAAGGTTGAATTGAATTTCCCCGTCTGCACCGGCCGAATCCGAAGCGTCTCCGCAGCACACTCCAGACGGCCACTCACCGCCCTGATCACCAGATCCGTTTTTATTCCGTCACCCATATTGCTCGACACCGGCCTCCATCCGTCCGGGTCAGCAAGCATACCAGTTCTCTTCCGGATTGCACAGATCCATACCAATCCCAATACGTCAGCCCATCGTAGCTGTTCATCATCGCAGTGCCAGGCACGGATGTGCCTGGCACTGCGCACTGCGCACCGCAGAAAAGCGCATATCGTTGCCGACCTGGCCGGGAGTGGTTTTACTGGCTGGAGAGTCCATGAGATCGTAACCTCAAGGCAGGAAAGGCATCATTGAGCAGGCAATCAAATATCGGCAGTCCGGAGGGGACCGGGTCTCCGCCGGAGTGGGAAGCCGTGGTGGATCAGGCGGTTGAGGATCGCTTTGAGGATATATGCGGGTTGAGACAGCATCTGCATCGTTATCCGGAACCGAGCGGTGAAGAGACCCGCACCACCGGCTTTCTTCTGGAGAAGATGATGGCTTTGGGGGTGAATCACCGGATCGGATCCGGGGGATACGGATTGGTTGTTGACGGTGGTGGGAGCGATGGTCCCCGCATAGGCATGCGGGCTGATATTGATGCGCTCCGCATTCAGGACGCCAAAAACACACCCTATGCCAGCCGCGTGGATGGCATTATGCATGCCTGCGGACATGACGGCCACACTGCCACAGTCTACGGGGCAATTCTGGCGCTCAAGGCTCTCGGTGACAGCGGAGTCATGCCATGGCCTGTGCGCTGGCGGGCCATCTTCCAGCCGGCGGAGGAAACCAACCGCGGAGCTCTGGAAATGGTGGAGAACGGGGCTGTTGAAGGTCTCGAGGCGCTGCTGAGCATCCATATGGATCCGTCCCGCGAAGTCGGTTCCATAGGATATCGCGAGGGGGCCTTCACTGCCGACTGCAGCCAGCTCGAAATTGAAATCCGCGGCCGGGGTGCCCACGCCGCACGACCTCATGAATCGCGTGATCCAATCGCGGCGGCTTCCCAGCTGATCTCGGCAATTTATCTTTTCGTGCCCCGTGGAACCGACACGCACGAGCCCGTGGTGGTCTCGTTCGGGCAGATCATGGGCGGACACAACGCCAATGTCATCCCTGACAGGGTCCTCGTCCGGGGCACCTTGCGGACTCTCCACGAACGGGTGACCCGTGATACCATCTCGCATATTGAAAGGCTGGCCCGGGGCATCGCGGAAGCCTCCGGGACCTCCATCAACCTCCGGTCCGATAACGGCCCGCCGGCTGTCTACAATGATCCGGACCTCACAGCTATCTTCCGCCATGCAGCCGCCAGGCTGCTGGGAAATGACAGGTGCAGGCCCATTCCCAGACCCAGCATGGGAGGCGAGGACTTCGCCAATTACCTCAAATATGTTCCCGGTGCCATGATCCGCCTGGGATGTGTGCAGGATGTTTCCAAGGCGGCGCCATTGCACTCGCCCGAATTCGACATCGATGAACGGGCACTCGCCGTCGGGGCCAAAATCCTTGCCCGCACCGTGGTCGAGTGGTCTAATCCCCGACGGGAAAGAACGCCTCCTCAGGCTTAATCGCTGCTGCCACGCCTCCTCCCCGGCTCCGCAGCCTCAACAGCCATTCCGAATGCCATGCAGAGACTCGATTTTAACAGGAGTGAAACGCCCACCCTCGGCGTTGAAATTGAACTGGCGCTGGTTGACAACCAAAGCCTGTCCCTGACATCGGCGTGCCCGGCACTGCTGGAGGCGGTGGGAGACTTCCCCCGGGGCGCTGCCAAGCCCGAGCTGATGCAGTGTTACATCGAACTGAACACTGACGTGTGTCAGACCGTCGGAGAAGCCGGAACCCAGCTGCGCCGGAACCTGTCCACCCTGCAGGCCGCCGCCGATCAGTGCGATGTCAGTCTCCTCTGGTCCGCGACCCATCCCTTTTCCTCGTGGCACGACCAGAGTGTCACCGACAATCCGAGATACCGCGGCCTCGTCAACCTCCTCCAGGACACTGCCCGGCAGCTGATCACGTTCGGGCTCCATGTGCATGTCGGTGTCGACTCCGGGGACAAGGCCGTGATGATCTGCGACAGGATGCTCAGGCATCTGCCAACACTGCTGGCCGCCAGCTGCAACAGCCCATTCTGGGAAGGGCGACAGACCGGACTCAGCTCATGGCGCACAAAAGTCATGGAGGGACTCCCTACCGCCGGGCTCCCGCCCTTCATGCGCAACTGGAGTGAATATGTATGGCTGCTGCAGCACCTGATACAGACAGGATTCATCGAAACCATCCGGGAGATCTGGTGGGATATCCGCCCTCACCACAATTTCGGGACTGTCGAGGTCAGGATCTGTGACATGCCCGGCAATCTCGAGGATGCTCTGGGTCTGGTGGCCCTGACACACTGCCTGGTCAAGCAGCTTTCGGATTCCATCGATGAGGGCCTTTATCAGCACGATTGTCATCCGATGATGGTGCGGCAGAACAAGTGGAGGGCGGCGCGGTACGGGCTTGAAGCCGAGCTGGTGGACACCACCACTCACGAGATGATTCCAGCCCGACGGGTGCTGGAAGATCTGGTCGATCAGCTGCGCCCGGTATCCCGTGAGCTGCGCTGCGAGTCGGAACTTCAGCATCTTCTGGATATGAGCCGTCAGCCATCATGGGCTTCCCGGCAGATCAGCCATCTGAAAACCTCGGGTGACCCGCGTGAGCTGGTTCGGTGGATGACCTCCCAGTCCCGCATATGATGACCGCTTCTGATGCTCAAAAGGCCCTGAAAGCCATCGCCAGCCCTGAAGTGGCGCAGCAGTCCATGCGTTTTTTCAAGACCGGCCCCGGCGAATACGGTGAGGGGGATATATTCATCGGAGTGCGGGTTCCTGTTTTGCGGCGGATGACTGCCGGCTACCGGTCCATGCCACTGGATGAAATTGAGAAACTGCTTCATTCCCCGATTCATGAGGAGCGGCTGTTTGCGCTGCTGCTTATGGTCAGGCTTTTCGGAGAAGGAGGGCCGGACGAAAAAAACGGTGTTTACGATCTCTATATGGACAATACCCGCCAGGTCAATAACTGGGATCTGGTGGACACATCAGCTCCCGGCATCGTCGGTGCCTGGCTCCAGCACCGTCAGCGCGCTGTTCTGCATCGGCTGGCGGAATCAGTCCTTCTCTGGGAGCGGCGTATCGCCATCCTCGCCACATTCCACTTCATTCGCCATGATGACTTCGGAGATACCCTGAAAATTTCCGACAGGCTGCTCAATGATCCGGAGGACCTCATGCACAAGGCTGTTGGGTGGATGCTTCGCGAAGTCGGGAAGCGCAACGGTGTGATTCTCCGTTCATTCCTTGCACCCCGCTATTCACGCATGCCGCGGACCATGCTGCGATACGCGATAGAGAGGTTCCAGCCGGCCGAGAGAAAAAGATATCTGCAGGGTGAGGTGAAGGCATGACGAACAACAGCCTTTTTCCCGCTTCGATGAGCATGGTGTCCGCCACCTCAACCACGGGCCGTGATTTTTTTCCCCAAGAAACAGCCGCCCTGCGTTTCATATTATCAGATGAAAAATATCAACAGCATCCCGGGGCGCACAGCCCCTCCAAGCCTGTATCTGATCCTGATCCTGATGCTTACGGTTCTGCTGCCGCAGGGGAGAGGGCTGGCAGAGATCATCGATCTTTCCAGTGAAGAACTGCAACAGACTGCCACTGAAATTGTGACCGGCACGGTCGCCGCAATCTACACGCGTCACTCCAATGAAGGGGACTGGGAATACATTCGTTATCTTGCGGAAATTCGCGTCGACCAGGTTGAAAAATCCCGGCGGAGCGGCCAGGCGGACAATTGCATGACAGCCCCTCTCTACGTGCGCTACTGGCAGCGACGGTGGGTCGGCAGCAGCCCGCAGCCTCCTTCCACTTCAGGCCACAGGAGCCTGCCCGCCGAGGGAAGAAGATACAGGTTTTATCTGTCAAACAGAGCATTTGACGGGTTTTCCCGTCAGAATATGAGCGGAGGATATAATGTCCTCCTGCCCAACGGGTTTGAGAAGCTGGAGGATGTCAGATCTGCGTCCATGACACTGGACGGCTTGAAAAATCAGTGAGTCAGGCTGCCATTCCGTCTGGTGTAATGTGCAGCATCCCGCTCATGCGGGGGTCAATGGCCTCTTCCTGAATGGCCATTCCCGTCGTGCTCATGCTGGAATGACGATCCCCGCGAGCCGTTACCATTTCCATTTCCATTACCATTACCCTTTCCGTGACCGTTGCCATGGCCGTTGCCATTCCCTGTGACGCGTGCGTCGTCCAGGTATCCGGCAGATGGGCGGCTGCCACTCTCCTGACGGAATTTCTCCACCCGGACCCGGTCGAGAATTGGATAGAAGGATTGCAGAGTGGTGCAGATAATGCCTCCGGCCTCCTCAATGGCTTTGCGGTAGAAGGATGCGCTCTTGCCTCCAACAACGATCTGGGTCGATGGCGGCAGATAGTGACGCAGCCGGGTGAATTCGTCGGCAAGTTTGGGATCATCTGCGGGAAAAACCACACTCAGCGCAACGGCTCGGGCCGCCACCTGCGTAGCCGCGCCGGCAATTTCTTCAGCGCTCAGGTTGCAGCCAATGTATTTGCAGTTCCATCCCTTGGAAGAAGCGGCCGCATTGACCATTACGGCTCCAAGCTCGTGCAGCTGCCCGCTGGGGGTTGCCACCACAATTCGCGGGGCCGTGGGATCGTTGATGTACGGTCGCCCTATCTCTCCCAGAAACTGCCGGATGATCGCTGAGGCAAAGTGTTCGTGCGCCACCTTGATTTCGCCGCGCAGCCAGTATTCGCCTATGCTCATCGCCAGAGGTCCGACAACGCGTTCGAGTAACCCCTGGTGGCCATATTGAACGGCTCCGGACTTGAGAGCGGTGATCAAAGCGGCATCATCCAGCTCACGGGTTGCCTTCAGACTCGTTTCGATAATCTCATCCGCGGTCATCGTGCTCGACACCGTCGAGGAATACGAATTGCGCTGTTTGTCGAT
>JAUIAG010000208.1 GCA_030425355.1 Verrucomicrobiia bacterium | reverse complement strand
CCGGAGGCACAGCCGGGGACACCGCCAGCCGGATCTGTTACTGGGGTGATATGGAGTTTGTGCCGCATTTCCGGGAAATGATCCGCATTCCATCCATGGATTGCCATATCGTGCTTGGAGACAGGACCTTCTGCGGATCGAACCGGAAGGAACTGGCAGCCGAACTTCACCATGAGGTTGACCGTCTTTTCGGGAAGCTCAGATCCGATGCGCTTCAGCAGTCACAACTTTCATCCGGGGGCGGGAATGAATGCCCTGGCAACAGCCCTTCACCAACGGGACCAAAGGAATGACATCCATGTCATCACCCTCCCATGCCGGCAGCCCAACGGATCTGAAAAAGACCATCCGGGACAAGGCTCTGGAACTGGGCTTCAGCGACTGCCGATTCACCACGGCGGATCCCCCGGAGGATGGGCATCTGGCTGCTCTGGATCAGTGGCTGTCAGACGGCAGCCACGGTGAGATGAACTGGATTGCCCGTGGCAGAGCCAAAAGAAGGGACCCGCAGCTGATCCTCCCCGGAGCACAGTCAGCCATCGTGCTGTCCCTGAATTACCTCCATCCTTCCCAGTCCGCCAATGGATCCGGCCCCGGAATCAGTCCCGATCGCCAGCACGGGCAGGGCGTGGTCGCCCGTTATGCCCAGTACCGCGACTATCACGAGGTGATTGGTGCACGGCTCAAGGACCTGAGCGCGTTTCTCGATGCCCTCACCGGTGTGCAGAGCCGCTCCCTTTGGTATGTGGACACAGGACCGGTGCTTGAAAGGAGCTTCGCTCACCGTGCCGGCATGGGTTTTGTCGGGAAACACACCAACCTCATCTCCCGCACGCAGGGAAACTGGATCTTCCTTGCGGAAATTCTCACCAAGGCAGTCATCGAGGCCGACATCCCGGAAAAAAATCGATGCGGCAGCTGCCGCAGGTGTCTTGATGCCTGTCCCACCGGCGCTTTGCCAAAACCGTTTTATCTCGATGCCAGACGGTGTATCAGCTACCTGACCATTGAACATCGCGGCTCTATTCCCGAAGAGCTGCGACCGCTGATGGGACAGAGGATCTTCGGCTGCGATGACTGCCTCGAAGTGTGCCCGTGGAACCGCTTTGCCCGACAGTCAAGAACCCTCGCCGACTTCTTCAGAAGCGATATCCAGTCCCGCACCCTTTCCGACTGGCTGGCAATGGATGATACCGGGTTCAGGGCCGCGACCCGGGGGACGCCGCTCTTCCGGACGAAGAGATCAAGATTTCTCCGCAATGTTTGTGTGGCGATGGGCAACACGCGTGACCCCGGCTATCTCGGAGCACTGGAAAAAGCGGCGCGCAATGAAGACGATCTGATATCGGAGCACGCCCGGTGGGCAATTTCGGCAATCGCCGGCGCATGAATTTTATTCACGGTGGCGGAGGAAGCCTATGGACCGGAACTGCGGCTTTTACCGGGCCAGGTGGGGCGTCTGTCGTAGTGAACCCACGGCAGGATTCAATCCATTCAGTCACAATCCGGATGGGTGCCGGAAACCCGGAAATTGTTCCCGTTCAGGAGTTTTTGCCGGGATAACTCTGCGTGTAGGTGTGACTGCAGTCACTGCACTTCATGGCGAGGGGAGCCCCCACCTTTGGAACAAGCTTGAGTAGAATATTGACAGGCACCAGAAGGTAATTCAGAGGATTCAACTTTGACGTGTTGACATGAATCGACCCGCATCGCGGACATCTCTTTTTATAATCATTGAAAAGCACCTGTATTCTCCCCTGACTTATGAAATTTGCGCATATGATTCCACAAGTCCGGGGTCATGGCAACCTATCAATCCTTCAACTTTGCAATCTTTCCGTAGGTCATTGCCAGGATGAATACAAAGCCTGAAAAAAGGGCTCCCATCTTGGCGGCACCCTGAGCACCGGGGTCAGTGTATGCCTGCCCGGCAACGAAGAGCGCAACAGTCAGACCAAGGCCTGCGACAATGCCGGCTCCAACCAGATGCTTGAGCTTCATTCCCTGCGGCAGAGGGAAGCCAATCAGCTGTCCGCCCCATGAAAAGGCGGTTATGCCCACGGTCTTCCCGACTACAAGTGAAAGCAGAACTATCCATGTCAGAGAATTGATTCCCGAAAACGGAACGCCCGCATTGGCGAATGAGAAAAAGAACAGTCCGAAGTCCACAAACATTTTGAGGTCATGCTCGAAGTTTTCCAGCGGGCTGTGCCCGTGGTGTCCGGCGCTGTCGTAATCGGCATCCTCGCGGTAAAAGCCTAGGTCGGCCTTCGGGCCGGGGAGGAAGGGAACGATAAACACCAGTGCCAGTGCCGGATGCAGGTGGGCACTGTAAAGTCCATACCAGCTGAACAGTCCGCCAAATAAAATATAGGGTATCCATGAGCGGATTTTCATCCGGCGGAGTATGTAGGCGAGAGCCATTCCCGGGAGGATCCAGATGGTGTTCCCCCATTCAACCGGATTGAGTGGGTCGGGGTAGGCGAAGGCGATGATGCCAAGTCCGATGCCGTCGTCGGCGACCGCAAGCAGCAGCAGGAAACTGATAGCGGGGTGGCCCTTGCCGAACACGACACGGGCCACAAGCCATGCCAGTGCTATGTCCGTAGCCGTGGGAATACCCCAGCCTTTGCTCCATTCGGGCCTGCCCATCATGGCGTTGAAGAGAAAGAACGCGCCGACCGGACCAAGCACGCCTCCGAGCGTGCCGAGCAACGGGTTAATTGCCTTCCGCATGGGGTTGAGTGCGCCTCCGGGCAGCAATGATTCGGTTATTTCCTTGGCCGCTATGCCGAAGAAAATAACCATGAAGATGTCGTTAACGAGAAAATGAAGAGTCAGATAATGGTCGAGGCCGCTGTGGTGGCCGTCATCGCCGTGTTCACCCGCGTCACCGGCGTGATCCTCGTGGCCATCACCTTCTCCTTCACCTTCTCCGGCATCGCCCCCGTTGTGATCATCCCCGCCGGCGGAGTCATGACCGCTGTCATGCGATTCGCTTTCGCCGGCTGATTCCTCATGGTGATCGTGGTCCCCGTCCCCATGGTGTCCTTGAGACAGTGCTGCGGGGATTTTGTGAATCGGGGTGTGCGTCAGCGTATGATAAAGGTGATTATCAAAATTGGCGCAGATTAATGCCACGAAGACACCGAAAATCAGCGGTATGGAAAAATCCTGCAGCAGGGACACGAATTTCGGTTTTGATTTATGACCATCCATCTCAGTTCCAGTCCGGTGGGAACCTAAACACGAACGTCGGGCACTTTCAACCTGGAATTGGCATTTACTTTGCACATATTGGGTTGCCCCCGGCGGGATGAATTGATTATATTGTATATCGTAGAATTCCTCACACTCCATGGAGGTCTTGCTGAGATCAATCAATTTCCGACGCTGGCGGGGCTGCGTGGCTGTCCTTATCGTGCATTTCTGCCTTTTTCCGGGCATCGCGAGGGGCGAAATTCAGTTCGATTTTTTTCCCGGCTTCAGGAACTGTCTGGTCCAGAACAGGGTCTGTCCGCTGACATTTGAGATCTTCGACGAGAGTCAGGCGATTCGTGGTGTGATCCGGGTGAGCTATGGCTCGCAGGGGAGTTCCGGGACAGTCACTGAGTTTCCGGTGGAAGTCGCAGCCGGCACCCGCAAGCGTATTCAGGTTCCGTTCATGGCGCAGGGTGTGATGTCCCGAAACCTCCTGGCACGACTGGTGGACCAATCCGGGAAGGTGATCGCCGAGGACGAGAAGGTCAACATATCGGTGCTTTCATGGCCCTCGCAGGCCTACCTGTCGCTGACTCAGGGCGGGCTTCGCAAGTTCACTGTGCCTTCCTCGCTCTTTACCGACAACATGCAGTTTGCGCTCGAATCCTCCGCGCAGGCCAATTTCGGCGGGTTCTTCAATCTCCGCTCTTTTGAATTTCCCGATCGCTCTCTGCTGCTGGGCGGTGTCGGCGGTATCTTCCTGGAAAGTGCGGCCCTTGCCGATCTATCCGCTCAGCAGATACGCAGCATCATGCGTTATGTGGAAACAGGCGGCACCGTCATCCTGTCCGTTGGTCAGCCCGCCGAAGTCATGACTTCCACTGAGTTCCGCGACTGGCTGGGAATGCGGGAAGTCTCGGCGGCATCACCGGCCTCCATCGAAGCGGTCAAGTCCTTCGTCGACACGGAGATCATGGAGAAACTCGTTCCCTTCATTTCAGGCGATGAAGGAAGGAGCATGGCGAACCGGGGGGACGGCGAACTGATTTTCGAAATCGATGATGGGGGTGACCCCGGGCTGGATGCATTCAATCTGTCGACCGCACCGCTCGAGTCCCGTCCGGCCGCAGTCCATCATCTGCAGTTTTCAGCTCCATTCACCGTGCTGGCATCGGTCGGTGACAATCTGCCCGTTCTCCAGAAACTCCATCGGGGTCAGGGAACCGTGCTGGTGGTTCCGTTCAGCATCCAGCGCTCCCCACTCAACGACTGGAAAAGTCAGGCGTGGTTCTGGACCGCCGGCTTTGAGGCGTGGATGCCTTCATCACTCCAGTCCCTCAGTAATTCCCTGGACCGGCAGGTGATCAGCTCAAGCTTTTCGATGGGGTCGGTGATCACATGGTTCGGATCCGCTTTCAGCAATATCGTTCGCACGGCACAGATCAAGAAGATCCCTGTCGTGCTCATCATGTGCATCCTGGCTGTCTACCTCATCATCATTGGCCCCGCTGACTGGTTTGTCCTCAAAAAAATCAACAAACAGATGTGGACATGGGTGACTTTTCCCGCCGCGGTGATCATTTTTTCCGGAATTATCTACCTGGTCGGATACTCGATCCGTGCCGGCCGGACTGAATGGCGGGCAGTGCATGTGGCCGACCTCGGCGGTCTGAATTCAGACGGACCTGTCATCGGGACCACTTTTGCCGGCATCTACTCTCCGGCCAACCGCCGTTATGGACTCGACACCGGCGATGCAACCGGCGTCATCGCACCACTCTCAGGTCAGAATTCCCCCGCTGACCGCGTCAGCTACCGCGCTTCCGGCGACGGCTTCCAGACCGATCTCTTCATCCCGGTGTGGTCCTCCTCTGAATTCAAAGTCCACTGGGAGTCCGGGCAGTTTGAACGGCCGGATGTCCGGTTCGAGGTTCCCGCCCCCACAGGCCGCTCTCAAGACCCCGCAATCCGGGTTTCCGGCAATGACTCGGGATTGATTACGAGGTGGTGCGTCTTTTACAACAACCGCCTTTTTGAGATCAATGATCGGGCTCTGAAGGCAGCGGACGGGCTGATTCCACTGAGCGGGCAGGGCGCAAAGGATGTCGGCACCGGATCCAGAATCTGGAACGACGGCTCGGTCGTAAGGAGACTTTCTGTATCTCTGGGAGAGTCCTTTCAGCATAACAACATCTACCGCAACATGCCGGCCCGTTACAGAACGGGCAGCCAGATGAATGAGGAAGACCAGACGCCGGGCAAGCCCATACCGGTGGATCAGTGCATCGAACTGGCACTTTCTCATCCGGGGTCACTCGCGCGTCATTTTGAGGGCCGGCCGGACGGAAAATGGCCCCCCTTCGAGGTGGCCGGTCCCCAGCTGCTGTGGACGCGGACTCTGGCGGATCAGGGGCATGCGATTGTGCTCGGGGTCGTCCCCGGTGAGGACCTGTCACCGGTCCGGCGCGATTTTCAACCCCGTTTCCGTTCGGATCTCACTATTTTCCGATGGTTCGTTCCTGTGGTGGATCGACCATCAGTTTATCCGGAGGAACCGGCCCGATGACCACGACGGCGAATCGAAATTTCACTCTCAGGTCTGCATGAGACCTCACCCAGAACCAACGACTGCCAGAACATGAAATACCCGACGCATCCGGATGCCCCGGCGGTGAAAACCGAGCAGCTGTCACGGACCTACGAATCACTGGTCGCTCTCAATTCACTGGACCTGGTGGTCAACCGGGGGGACCTCTTTGGCTTCATAGGCTCCAACGGAGCCGGAAAGACCACCACCCTGCGGATCCTCTCGACATTTCTGACTCCGTCCAGCGGCCGTGCGGAGGTGCTCGGCTACGACGTCGTCCGGAAACCGGACGCCGTCCGCCACATCATCGGATACATGCCCGATTTTTTCGGTGTCTATCGGGACATGGTCGTATGGGAGTATCTGGACTTTTTCGGGGCGTGCTACCAGATCAAATCCCGCGAGCGCGACCAGACCATCCGCGATGTCCTCGAACTCGTCGGGCTTTCGGAAAAAAAGGACCAGCTGATCGGCGCACTCAGCCGCGGCATGCAGCAGCGCCTCGGACTGGCACGTGTTCTCATTCATGACCCGGAACTGCTGCTGCTCGACGAACCTGCCAGCGGCCTCGATCCACGGGCCCGCGTCGAGATGATGGCCATCCTCCAGGAGCTGCAGAAAATGGGGAAAACCATCATCATCTCCTCCCATATCCTCAGCGAGCTCCAGGCGCTCTGCAACCGCGTCGCCATCATTGAAAAAGGAACACTGAAATATGCAGGGCCTATTGAAGGAGTCGGACAGGATCTTTCCCAGCAGCGGCATTTCCGCGTGCTCTGCAGCGGCAGTCCGGAGGAGTTTCTTCCACGGTTCATGGAGCTGCCGGAAGTGAGTGACCCCGTCATTGAAAAGGGCCGCATCCGCTTCACGCTCGAGGACGGCTCAGTGGACCCATCGGGGATCCTGTCGAGGCTCGTCTCCCAGGGAGTGCCGGTCCGTGATTTCCATCAGGAGGAAATCAGCCTCGAAAAAGTGTTCATGAATTACACAAGCGGCGAAACACAGTGAAGTCCGGCGCCTCGCCGGCACCTCACCCGAACCCGTCACATCCCATCCCATCCACCCGAACCGCGTTTTGATAAAACTCTGGCCAGTTATCGAAAGGGAACTGCGACTGATGGCCCGGTCCCGCTCAGTGTATTCCGCCCGCGCCTTCATCGGTCTGGGAGGGATTCTGATCAGCGCATTCATCCTTGCGGTCACCAGCCGGCAGGTCTCGGCTGTCACCGATCAGGGCCTGCCAATCCTGCAGTCCATCACCTTCATTCTGGCCACCTATTCCATCTTTGCCGGCGCGGGAATGACCAGCGACTGTGTGTCCTCCGAAAAACGGGATGGCACCCTCGGGCTGCTGTTTCTCACTTCATTGAATGCACGCCACATACTCGTCGGGAAGCTGGCTGCCAACTCCTTCAATGCTGTCGTGACCCTGCTCGCCATGGTGCCGGTCATGACACTCTCAATTCTTTTCGGCGGCGTTTCTCTCGAGATGATCGGCATGCTGTTCGTGGTTTGCATCAACAACCTTCTGTTCTCCCTGATGGTCGGGATAGGCGTCTCGGTTTTCGTCACCTCCGCCCGCCGCGGTTATTCCCTCTCCGTGCTCCTGCTGCTGCTCTTCCATTTCGGCATCCCCATCATGGCAACGATCATCGAGGATGACTTTTCCATTGCCTGGATGCTGAACGGATGGGTGCAGTCATTTTTTGTGGTGGGGGGCCGGATGCTTACCGGCACTGGATTCGGGGTTCCGGTCGAGACTCTCTTCTGGGGATCACAGGGTGTCACACTGCTGGTGACTGTCCTTGTTTTCTTTTCAGCGGCCCGGAAGTTGAAACGGAGCTGGCGCACCTACACCGACCCGGTTGAATCGGCTCCTGTCCGACACCGGCGGAAAACCCCTGCGGCTGCCGCAGACGGCAACAAGACCGGTGAGTCTCAACGGGCAAGAGGATCCCGTGGCGGGCTGACGCTCACCGTCGAAAGGCCCCTTGATTTCCTCTTCAGCCGCAGGGTGCCTGAAATAGTCTCGGCGCTCATCATCATCGGACTTTGTCTCTTCTACGCCATGATCACCGAAATGGATCACGAGGCGGCCATTCCGGGACTTTTTCTTATGAACTTTGTCCTGAAATGGCAGTGGGCCTCCTCCATTGTCTCAGGCATCCACCGTGAAAGGAGGGATGGGACACTTGAGTTTTTCATCTCCACGCCGGTAAACCTCCAGTCGCTGACACGAAGCCTTGGCCGTGCCGCCGTTTATGACCACACCTTCACCATCCTCGTGGCGGTAATTTTTCATCTCTCCATGCTGGGTGTTCTTTTCAACAACGGTGAGCCGGACACATCCGAGGAATGGATGGCACTGATCGCCTGCTACGTGATGCTGGTATTCGACATCCTGGCCGTGCGCGAGGCCGGGGCGTGGCTGGGGCTGATCAACCGTTCCTATACCCGGGCATTTCTGAAGACCATGAGCTGGGTGGTTTGGCTTCCAATGTGGGTGGTATGGCTGATGTTCTCGGGTCTGGGGATAATCATGAGCATGCTCAGCATGGCCGGCCGCATCTCGTCATCCGTTGACCTGTCGTGGCTGTTCAGTGCTGAAGTTGTGTTCACTGTCTCGACGGCCGTTTCAGTTTTCTGGAGCTGCCTGTGTATCATTTTCACTCGCGCCTGGATCAGCCGTTACATAAGAATTGTCGCTTCGATGCCGCTGAACCAGAAACTCAATTTCACGAGGCTCGAGATCGAGCGGCAGATTTACCGCGGGCACAACGGTTAGGACCGCCTCAACCGGGCCGTCGGGAATTCCGGAAGAGGACCCCGTCCGTCCGAGAGGCCTCGTCGGTGGATTTTTCACCATCCGAATCCTTCTCCACTTTGGGCTTCTTGAGGTTCTTGATCTTGCGAATCGAATTCATCACCGCAATCTCGAGCTGTTTAGCCTCCTCAACGGTGGCATCGGGGGCAAACCGGATTACTCCATCGGCCACCCGGGCCCTGATGATGGGTGCCGCCAGCCAGATCATCTCAGGGAACGCCGCTGAAATCACAAGTCGGCGTCCGGTGTTGGTCGCAGTGTAGCTTTCCAGCAGCCATGACCCTCTGCGGTCCGCCTGAAGCTCGATGAACATGCCAAGTTCATTATGCTTCACGCTGATACTGTCCAGATTCGCCTCGGTCAGAATCGGATTCCGGTCCACAACCACCTCAAAGGGAGCGGACCTGAGCACCTGAACCCTTTGAGAACGTATTCCGTCCTCGTGGATCTCCAGATAAATCCTCAGCAGTCCGAGCTGCTTGTCCGGATCCCGGCTTTCCTTTACACCATTCTCATTGGTGGTGCTGCAGGACACCAGACTGCAGGTCATCACGGTTAATACCACGAGATGGAAAATCCGCTTCTTTAGGGGTTGCATCGCCATGTGCCTATCATTAACATTCCGGCCTTATGGGACAGCAATACAATAAAGTCGAAAAACGGAACCGTCGTCTGCGTTACCTGAAACGCAAGAGAATTGCCGACAGGGAAAAAAACTGATTTCCAGAGGCCGTCGGGCCTCTTTTTTTGGCTCCCGGATTTCGGTATTTCGGAATTGCGGTATTTCCGATTGCAATTTCAACGGTTCATCACGGGGGAACAGGGACCGGTCGGGTTTGCCCGGTTGAGGAACTGACCCCCGGACTCACCTTGTCATGTCAGCAGTGAGCGTATTTATCGGCATGCAGTTTTTCAGGCGTCTGTCTCCCGCCGCATTCTTTCTCCTCGTGGTCATTCCTGGAGCGGTGCTTCTCACCACT
>JAUIAG010000487.1 GCA_030425355.1 Verrucomicrobiia bacterium | reverse complement strand
TGCGGAGGCCATGAAAGGCGGGAAGAAAGCCCGGCAGGGAATCATTCGCATTGTTTCTGGTGGTTCGGGCGGCATCCCGTGGCGGGAAGCGGCGGAGCAGTATCGTTCCTGTCTGGCCTCCCGGAGTCCTCACGGCCGACAGCGCTCAGGGCCTGCGAGGGTGGATGGCAAAGAAGAGCAATCGACTGGCAGGATTCAGCCGCCGCTGCAGCGTGTCAGGTATTTTACTGAGGGACTGGTGATTGGAAGCAGGGAGTTTCTGGAGGAATTTCTTGAAAAAGTTCGGTATTCCATTAATCCGCAGAGAAAGCGGGCGGGCTATGCGATGCGGGGTGCGGACTGGGACGGGCTGATGGTTTACCGGAATGTGCGGGGTAGGCCCAATGATCAATGAATGGGGAAAATGTTCGGGAGGGGGATACCGCCGGGGTGGTTACCGGGTACCGGGTGATCTGGCAACGGCTGCGCTGTCGGGGTTATTCCTCAACTGACGGCGGATTGTCAGGCACAGCGGGATCAAAGCCATAGACCATGAAGCCGCCATCCACGGACAGGCACTGACCGGTTATGAAACGTGATGCGGGCATGGAGAGAAAAGTCACGGCTGACGCGACCTCATCGGCTTCACCAATTCTCCCGAGGGGGGTCCTGCTGATGATGTGCTGTTTTCTTTCGGGGTCGTTCATGGAGAAGCGCACCAGAGGAGTGCGGGTGTACCATGGGCTTACGGCGTTGACCTTGATATTATCCGGGGCCCATTCAACGGCAAAATTCCGCGTCATCTGAATCAGTGCGGCCTTGGCCATGGCGTAGGGGACCCCGCTTCGGACGTGGGTCATACCGGCAACGGAGGCGATAGTGACGATACGTCCGTCGGCGGATTGTTTAAGAAGCGGGTGCAGTTGTCTGGATATTTCGAAGGCGGATCCGAGGTTCCAGTTCATGAGAGTGTGGTACTCTTCGATGGAGTATTCGAGAGAGTCTTTTCTTCGGTTTCCGCCGACGTTATTGACGAGAATGTCGAGTGTACCCCACAGATTGCGGACAGCATCGACGACGGGCCGGACCAGCTCCGGGCCCGACATGTCACAGGCAAGACCGTGAACTTTCCATCCTTTGGATTGCCATTCCTCCAGCCGCTGGTTCAGCCGGTCCTGGTCTCTGGCGGTGACGAACACCTCGGCACCCATCATGCCCATGCTTTCGACAACGGCCGCTCCGATACCCTGGGTGCCTCCGGTCACCAGTGCCCGTTTTCCATCGAGTCTCCAGTCAGATAATTCCATTGCTGAAGCAGCATGCGATGCCGGGCGGGATACCGCAACCCCTTACTCCCCGCTATTCACCTGAATGTTGCTTGAGAAAGGGGATTTGAACAGCCACTCTCGTGGAGGCTCAGGCTCAGACCCAGTATGAGGACATAAAGATGAAAATTACCAGGATCGATCATTTCCGCCGAAGCGCGGCATCCGGACGGATGATGCGGCGGAAGTTTCTGAAACTTATGGGAGTGCTTTCCC
>JAUIAG010000207.1 GCA_030425355.1 Verrucomicrobiia bacterium | reverse complement strand
TCCCTGAAGTCGGTGTAGGTCCGCGCCTTTGGAAACCTTTCCGCTGCCGCCGCAAGATTCCGCTCATTGACATCGCAGAGAGCCACGACATTCTCACCGGCCATCTGACTCATGTTGTGACCGCCGCGGCCTCCCACACCGACGCACCCGATGTTAAGCTTTGAATTCGGGGACTGGGAGCGTGTGATGGCCGGGAATCCCATGATTCCCGCTGCCATGGCCGCGGAACCGGCTTTGATAAAACTTCTTCGAGAGGAATATGACTGTTTCATTGGGTGAGTATGTTGCAGTTTTTCAGTGGATCTTTTTTCAATTGATGAGATGACGTCCGGGCGGGCACGGACACGGAAGCAGAAGGCGGTTCAACGGAATTTTTCGCTGGCCGGTCTGTCCCAGGATGTGGGGTTGCGGGGACGGTAACGGGGCCTGCCGTCAACAGCCGGCATTGAGTCCACAACAGACTGGAACTTTGACAGAACGCCGGACGGGACAATTGAAATCCCCGCGCCCACATCGTCTAGGAGGTTGTGCTGTTCCAGCGGGTCGCGATCGAGATCAAATAACTTCTGTATTGTCCTTTCCGGATCCACCCAGACCTTGAACCTTTTATCCCGGATGATTCTCGGTGCGTAATCGAGCACACCCCGGACACCCTCACCATCACGTGCCGCGGGGCCGAAACCCATGGCAAGGATCCAGTCCCTTGTCGTGTGATCCGTTTTTCCGCGAAGCAGCCCGGCAAAGGAATGTCCATCAAGAGTCCAGTCCGTCGGCACTTCGGCTCCTGCCAGCTCGGCAAATGTCGGAAAAATATCCGAGAAGTCGATCAGCTCATCGGTCGTGCTGCCGGCCGGAATTGTGCCGGTCCAGCGGGCAAAGAATGGCTGGCAGACACCTCCTTCAAAGAGGCTGCCTTTACCGCCTGAAGGTTCCACTCCGTCAATGGTTCCGAGAACTCCGCGGCTTGTGCCGTTGTCGGTGGTGAAAATGATCAGCGTTTCCCGGGTCTGACCGCTCCGGTCTATGGCATCGATGATCTGTCCGACAAGGCGGTCAGTGTATCGGACCATGGCCATGTGTCTTGGCCACAATCCTTCGGCGTCCATTTCATCGGGGGTGTGCACCAGTGGCCCATGGGTCAGCGCCATGGGATAGTAGACCATCCACGGCTCATCGCTGTTTTCATGGATAAAATCGACCAGAAAGCGGTTGTAGATATCCGGTCCGAACTCACCGGGATACGTGCGGCTGCCGTCACGGGTATGGATGTAGGGATCCCAGTATCGTTCTGCACTGGCCGGCACACCGGTCTCGTAGCCGGTCCACAGACACCACTCATCAAAGCCGTGCTTTTCCATGGCATCCGGCACCAGACGGAAGTCATTGATCTGCCATTTCCCGGCAACAGCCGTGCGATAACCGGCCTTTTTCAGCAGCCGGGCAAAGGTCAGATTTTTTTCCCAGTCAAAGTAGCCCACGCCCCATCTCGGAACATCCCAGTGATTCACCCATCCGGTTCTCCACGGGTATTGTCCGGTCAGAAGCGTCACCCTTGTGGGCGTGCACTGAGGCATGGACCACGCGTTGTGAAAAACCATCCCGTCCTCCGCGAGGCTGTCGATTCGGGGTGTTTTGATGCGATCCGCACCACTGGCGCTGATCCAGTCCTTGCCGAGATCGTCCACCATGATGAACACCATGTTGGGTTGGGCATCCGTTGCACCGGCACTCAACCCGGAGACCCACACGGCCACGGCGATAAGTATGATCATCGCCGGAATACCGGCGGCCCCAGTCTGGAAAATGTCGGAGGAATTCTTATGCAGTCGCGGGGTCACGCGAATATTCATAGGCGACATTCCCGGTATTCACAATCCAATCTTTCTCTCCAGCTCGGGTCAAATCGGACTCACACGCATCGGCGCGATTCCATTGACAGGAATGCAGCGCCGTCATCAGAGGGAAAATGACAGGATGAATTTCGGTCTCATGGATTCACGGGATGACATTCAGGGTGTAGCATCCCACCGGATTGGTAATCGCACGATTGCCCGCAAGTGAGATCCGTGAGAAATCAAACTCGTAAACATACCCTCTTGTCAGAGGACTGACTTCCAGATCGATGGCTGATGCTGCGGATATGCCGACGCCTGCCCCGTCTTCGACAACCGGCTTTACACCGGTGATGACAGGGATGAACTCACCAACCTTGTCACTGCCGTAGGCGGCGTGCAGCCAGTAGGTGTATGCGTTTATGGGGATATCGCCGGGCTCCGGGATGGACTGCAGCACATCGGTGAATCTGACTCTGAATCCCCGGGGAGTCGCTCTGATGGAGTGAACTTCCGAAACCTGCTGGCCACGGGCAGGATCGAGGCGGACAGTCTGGATTCCGTAGGCGCGGTTCCCGAGGCTGTTCCAACCACGGTTGGTCTGGCCGACAAACAGCGTTCCATCACGGCCGAACTCGAGACGGAAAGCCGCTGAATTCAATCCATCGACAAAGCGGAAACAGGTTCCCTGGAGCTGGCCGCGGATACGCTCGAGCTGCACACGCAGAATCATCGACATGGTGAATTCCCCGACAAACAACTGGCCGTCGAATGGCCCGAAGTCACCGGCGGTCTGGTCCTGAGCCATGCCTGTGGCGCTCATCCCCATGGTGCGGTATGGAAACCAGACAGCCGGCGGGCGGTATCCGGGGATTCTCAGCATCGCCTCCGGGATGGTGATACCCGAAGCCCCGCCCTGCCCCGAATACACAGCCTCGAAACCAACCCTCGTGGAATCGAGATCATCCGGAATGACATCATGCAGAGGGCTGTCCGGACCGGGAATGGAATAAATGGAATCGCGGTGTCCAAACCACGGGGTCCCGCCCTGGTTGAGATGCAGCAGCGAGCAGGTGGGAATCCAGTTGCCCTGCTGATCGGTAGCAAGCACATCCCCCTCACGGGTCACGCCGATACCTGAAGGGGACCGCAGCCCATGTGCAGCTGCCGAAAATTCGATCGACGGCAATCCGGGATGAATCCGGTACGACAGGGCCCATCCACGCCATCCGCTCCACCGGGCTCCGGGATTGTCCAGCCCCCGGCCGATAGTGGTATTGAGCGTCACCCATGCACGTCCGTCATGGTCAAAGACCGGCCCGTAGGCATACTCGTGATAATTGCCGCTCAGGCCCCAGCCGGTCCCCGCCGTCCCGACCCTGACTCCGCCACCCGATGACTGGCTTGATCCACCATCAATTCCCGGTCCGGGGACCTGCACTCTCGTGAATTCAGAGCGCTGGGCGGTATAAAGCCATCCTTCATGAAAACTCAGTCCCAGTGGCTCGTGCAGACCGGAAACCAGTTTCCACAATTCGGGGCGAAACTCACCGGCGCCGGAAAGTCCAGCCTCCCCGGCATTCTCCATGATCCAGATCTCGCCCCTGCGGATAGCCACCGCCATACGGCCATCCGGCAGGGAGGCCATTCCACTGACCTCCATCCTCAGGTCATCGGGCAACTCAATGGTCTCAAGGACATACGCAGACGGATGCTCCTGCGCGGAATGAACGGATGCCCGAGAAAGCAGGCACACACAAAATAGTGCCAGTTTGATAATTACCGGAATAGTTCTATTCATCGATCAGTCTTCAAAATGATAATGGACTCCGAGTTGCCGCCCTTCTGCGACTTCGCCGACAAGTCTGAGTTCGAGGCCGTCCGCAATCGAATGAAGTTCGAGACCTCCTGCTGGAGCGGAAATCCGCAGCCTTGAACCATCACTGCGGCTGACAAGGAACTCCCTCTTCCGGTCCTTCCCGTTGCCGGGATGATGCTGCACCGATGAAACCCCTGCCACCGGGAGTTCGATGTGAACCTGATCGACTCCCGCTGAGCGCCCGATGAAGGAGAAATCCATCAGCCGGCTGATGCCTGATGTCTGTGCCGTGATCGTCTCGGTCACCTTCACGACCGGATGCCGGGAATCCAGAAGTCCTGCGTAACCGATGTGAATGGCTCCATCCGGTTCGACACGCCATGACGAGAGGACGGGAATCAATGGCTGGTCATTCCATGTAAGGCGGACGGGCTTACGGCCGGCCGGGAAGAGCTCGAAGCTGTGGTCTGAGGCCGGCACGGTCCAGGGAGTGAACCGGTTCTCCCATGTATTCTCCGCGTTGAGGAACCCGCCCTTCCAGAGAGGCGACAGGGTCATCGAAAAGCTGTCGAAGGCGGCATGAACTCCCTCCGGCCAGCCAAGAGCAAGCGAATGAAGTCCGGCTCCCTGAAAAAAGGTTCGGAAGATAACAGGTTCGCGATCAACGCTGAGGAGGAGGCTGGATGGATCGTTCAGTCCCTCAGGCAGTCTGGACTGATCGATTTCAACGAGATAGGCCCAGATGCTGTCGATCTGCCGGTCAGTGGATCCACCCGATCCGCCGCGTGTCGGTTTTCCATCAGGCCAGAAGGAGGGCATTCGGGTGCCCGCACGGAAAGCCGGGGGGTCAATCAGATAATCGCGGAACCATTCCGGGCGGAGCCGATCTGGTGCCAGGGCGAGATCGATGGCCTGAATGCCGAGTGAGGGATTCCCGTTGAGCTGATGGCAGACCACACAACCCAGTCCTTTGACACCCATCAACTCACGGCCCCACATGTTCCGTCCAACCAGATTCTCCTGTCCTTCTCTTGGAGTGGGTCTCTCTTTCGGGTCCCGGTCAGCTGCAGCAAAGGCATCCGCCAGCCACCCGGCCAGTTCAGCTTCCACGGCAGGCATCACGGTGGGCATGTACGGCCTCACCGCTCCCCTGCCCGTAAGAATCCGCACCAGTGCGGACCGCTGGAACTTGCGTCCGGCAAAATCAAGTGTCGGCGGAATTCTCCCCTCCTCACCCAGGTCCTCTCCGAGGGAAACGAATTCCTGCATGGCGGCGGCATCCGGTTTGCGGTTACCCCGCTGGTGGCATCTGACACACTGCAGGGCATTGAGGACAACTTCCAGTTGTCCGGCAATCCCCGAACCGGAACCGGCCCCGGAACCGGCCAGTTCAGTCAGTGACTCCCGATCCCCGGGCTTCCAGTGAAAAAGCGGATGATCGGAATGGTCAGTTCCACCCGACGGTTCGAGGCAACCACGCCCTGCCGCTGCCGCAGATATCGAAAAAGGAATCACTGCGGCTGCATGTGCCGTCCCACCGTCATCCGGAAGCCGGTGACAGTTCGCACAGTGAAGTGAGATAAAATTCCGGCGTCCGTTCTCAATCGCTTCCGCAGCCACCGCTTCATCGGGCGGGTCGTTCGGCTGGAATCGCCTTTTCATCCACCGGGCCTCCGCATCCGGTAACGGAAATGTCCATGGATGCCCGGATATCCGGACCATGGTGAGCCCGTCTTCATCCGTGGGCTGGAGTTCGATACGGGAAGCTTTGAATTCCGTCTCAGCCAGCGCCGAATCCCCGTGGCACACCACACACCCCCTGTTCCGGAAAAACTCAATGGCGTCCGCCACTCCGGACCCGTCATGCAGTGCCGCGCCGCCGCTTTCCGCCCTGAGAAAACCCCTGTTCAGCGACCAGAGAAATGCGGCAATGTTCTGCGCTGACTCTCCGGCATCATGTGAATACCGGAAGGCCCCCGTGCCACTGTGCTCGATATCCCGGCTGAGGTATGAGATCAGTGATTCGATGCTGTGGTTGCCTGCCAGCCCATGAGCCGGTTCACTCATGGGCAGGGGTATTCCCGCCAGGGTGGCCATGGGGCCACCCACCGAAATTTCCGCCACGTGACAACTGAAACAGCGGTTATGATAAACCAGCGCTGCCGCTGAATCATCGGCTGCCGACTTCATCGGCATCCCCCACAAGACACAGCACCACAATAACCACGCCGTCCAGTGAAAGCGGGAATGGCCCGGCCTGAGATTCGTCCATGAAAGTTTCGACATCAGCTTCAGCAACCGACTCATCATGATGGTGTCTGGAGGAGTCTGTTCAGGTATTCCCGCGAGCTGTTGATGAGTGTGGTGACTGCTTCCGCCCCACCGTCGACTGCCGGGATCCCCCGCGGCACCGGATGCATGAAGATGGAAACCACACCGGAATAACCGGTCTCCTTAAGGGCATTGACGATGGGCTGGAAATCCATGTCACCGCGGCCGGGCATCTGGAGAAGCTCCTGATGCTTGGGAAGTTTTTTCATGCACCCCATGCCGTACTGCCATGCGTAAAAAATTGAAATGTGCCCGGAGAGGTCGCGGATCAGCCCGGCGATATCCGTGGCATCGAGACCGAGATTTTCCAAGTGGTACGGAGCCAGTGCGATGCCCACATTGAGCCCCTCTGCTTCCGACGCCTCGGCCAGCCATCGAAGGCTGTCGGGTGAATCGATGAGATTGTTTCCGTGGTTCTCAATCGCGATGGTTATCCCCTTTTCACTGGCTTTTTCGCACTGAGGTTTCATTTTCCCGACAAAATCGAGGACAGCTGACTTGAGTTCCGGGCCACTCAGGCCTTTGGGTCCGGCACCGCCGCATACCATCCGGGGACAGCCAAATCGGCCGGCAAATTCAAAATCCCTGTGAATTCCGAATGGCCCGAGGTCATAGCGGGTCACGCACCCGAGAGAGACGTGATTCTCCTGCAGCAGCCGGCCAAATTGATCCTGACCGATTTCTTCAATCTGTTCACGATGATTGGCATGGACCCTCGGCCATATATCGATCTCTTCAGCCCCGATACGATGAACCTCCCTCAGCACGTCACCAATTGGCAAAGTGCCGTACATGGCGGAACTCAGGATGTATTTGAGTGAGAAGGCACTCGAAGGCTGTCCATCGAGCGCCGACAGGAACCCGAAAGATGTCTGCGCCGCATAAAGGGAAAATGCGGACAGATTCAGTTTCAGCGCAGCCCGCCGATCCATTGAATGGACGGAATCCGTGGGCTTACCGTGAGAATTCATGGGAAACAGATTAACAAAAACCATCCTGCTGCCCAATTCCTGAATGGCGGAGGCTGCAATTTCTCCGGCAAAAATTTTGTAACAATGTGTCATGATTGCGTGCCATGCCTATGAGACCGGGCTGATGTGAATGCGGTGGATCCCGCCGGAAAGAAGCCCCGGGTAGAGATTTTGATATGAGATTGAGGCTTTCACCGATTGCCGGGCGATTGGCACTGGCGGTTTGTTCGGGTGCCGTTGCCATCATGGCACCCACATCTGGAGCGCAGGGGTTCGATGCGCTTCCCGCCTCGGCTCACTGGGCTGTCAGTGCGATGCCGAAGCGGATTCTTGAAGCGATTCCGATGGAATCAGCCCACAGGGAACTCATGGACCGGTCACTCAACGAAATGAGCACCCACACCGGAAAACTCATCGGAATGGCCATCGATCCGATGAAAATCCACGAGATTGCAGTCTTCGGCAATGATTTTGATACCGAAGAACCATCGGGGCTCATCGTTCGGAGCGATCACTCCGGCCGGCAGTTTCTCGATCGATTCAGGGCGAAACTGATCGAGGCGGATGAAATGAATGAATCAGACCTCCCTCCGCCGGAAAAAAGGGATGACGGACTGGAACTGTTCAGGGTCAAGGATGATCTCGTGGCAGGGGAAATCCGCAGGGGCCTGACCATCATGGCCAAGACGGATGCCATTCTGCAGTCGATCAGCGAGGCGAAGGGCCTGCCGCCGTCCCTCGACCGTGATCCATACCGTTCCAGGCTGAAAGCACCCGACCTGCTGGCGGCCGTTTACATCTCAGATATGGCTGCTGTCACCCGCGAATCTCCCGGCACGCTGGGACTGAAAAATGCCGATGAGTTATTTCTCTCTATCCACGGCACTCCCGAGCAGTGGTCGGTGTATGTCTCCCTGACCTGCGAAGACAGCGAAGCCACCAGTCTGGTCCACCAGTCACTGCTGGGGCTCAAGGCGATGGCGACCCTGTTTCTCAACTCGGCAACTGCCAGAGCCGCGGAACAGGGAACGCCTCAGGATCCCGGGAAGCTGCTGCTGGGAAGCATGCTGCGACAGTCGCAGATCAGGGTCGAATCAAACACTCTCATTATTGAGGTTCCGGTGGAGCAGACCGTCCTTCTCCAATTTCGGGATTCGCTTTTTTCAAAATTGCAGAATAATCTCCAGTCCAACGAATGAGGGTCAACGCATGCTGAGCGCATCTACATTCTCGCAAAACAGTCTGGCTCTGGGCACCGGCAAACGCCAGCCCGGGGCCGGAACCGAAGCCGGCCGCTCCGGAGAGGTCAGTATCGAGGTCATACGCCTCGCCCGCGATGGTAACCGCGAAGCGTGGGACCAGCTCGTCGAGTGCTACCATACCCGGATTTATCACTATCTGGTCAATTTCATGGGCAATGCCCATGATGCCCAGGACGTCACCCAGGACACTTTCGTTAAAGTTTACAAAAAGCTCCACCAGCACCGGGAAGGGTCGTCCTTCACTTCATGGATCTTCACGGTCGCCCGTCGCACCGCCCTCAATTTCTTCCGTGACCGCAAAACCGGGGAGGAAATCCCGGATGATCTCAGCACCAATACCGATTCACCCAGTGAACGGGTGGCCGCCCGGGATGACACCCGCTTCGTATGGGACTACGTCCAGAATCTGAAACCAGCCGCCAGACAGGCACTGTGGCTCCGATACGGCGACGGGTTGTCCATACAGGAAATCGCAGACATCATGGGAAAGACATCCCTCTACGTACGCGTCCTGCTCCACCGGGCCAAACAGGACATCTCCACCAGATTCAAAGCTGAAAATAATTACGATGAGTGAAATCCATTCCAGACCGAAAGTAACCGGAAAGAAATCCGCCTCTTCAGGGTTGATTCAGAGGGTGGCCTGTCATCTCGTCGGAGTTTTCCACGACAGCCGCACTCCGGCGCCATGGTGGGTTCGCATGCTCGCCCGTTTCAGCCCCGAAGTGGCTCTTTCCCTGAAGCAGGATGAGGAGTTGTGCCAGCTGCTGCGGACATCCGCACAGCCATGGACCAGTTCACGCTTCCCCGAAGCACCCCGATTGACCACGAGTATGGCTGAGGAACCCGGACCCCTCCGGAGTCGCGGTGGAAGCATCGCACATCCGTCGAGGACCCTCTGGCCCGTTTCACTGGCGTTTGCCGGAGTCGCCGCAATGTGTGTCCTTCTCATCAGTCAGCTCCCGCATCAGGGGGATGATTCCGCCCCGGCTTCAGGCGGCATGGCATCGGCGGTTATGCAGCCGGCAGCTTCACACAGCATCGACGTCACCGGACAGCAGCGGCCTGCCTTCAGAACCGGTGAGTCCACCCGTGCAACCAGGGCTGTTGTTCCTGCAGCCATCCTTGGAATTCCGGCACGGGGAATCAACGAAGTATCAGTGGCGGTCGGAACTTCCTATCAGACCGAACTTGAAGAAAAACTTGAGAATACCCAGAAGGCTGTGATCGAACTGCCGGCACGACTCTTCCCGGAGGATCTGAGGCGGTCCACCCGGAGACTGTTTCTGGCAAACCGCTGATCACATGAACTTCACCCCACACAGGAACAATTCCGAAACGACAGCCCGTTCATGATTATATCCACTGAGAACCTGTGCAAGTCGTACGGGGACTTCAAGGCGCTCAAGGATGTGAATATCGAAGTGC